>NZ_JAALFP010000003.1:0-385746 GCF_011800325.1 Pantoea sp. EKM101V | reverse complement strand
ATGAAGCCGTGAAATCAGCCGTCATCGGACGTTTCCAGAACACCGGACAGGTCTGTATGGCTGCCAAGCGCTTTATTGTGGAAGCGCCAATCGCAGAAGCGTTTGAAAAACGCTTCACCGCAGCCGTGCAGGCCCTGACGATGGGCGATCCCCTGGACGAAAAAACGTTCCTCGGCCCGATGGCACGCGCCGATCTGCGCGATGAACTGGATGGTCAGGTTAAGGCGACACTGCGTGAAGGCGCCCGTCTGGTACTGGGCGGCGAGAAGGTAGCAGGGGAGGGGAATTATTATGCTCCGACTATTCTTGCCGATGTTACGCCTGCCATGACCGCTTTCAGAGAGGAGCTGTTCGGCCCCGTCGCCGCCATTGCGGTCGCACGCGATCCACAACATGCACTGGAGATCGCCAACGACAGCGACTTTGGCCTCAGCGCCACCGTCTGGAGCGGTAACGAAGCGATCGCCGATCAGCTGGCGCTGCAGCTGGAAGTCGGGGCCGTCTTTGTGAATGGCAACGGCGCATCCGATCCGCGTGTCACCATCGGCGGCGTGAAAAAAAGCGGCTACGGCCGTGAACTGTCACATTTCGGCGTACATGAGTTCTGTAACGTCCAGACCGTGTGGAAGAATCGCCGCTAAGCGTTACTGTGCAGCCGGAAGATAGGCATGTGCGGGTCTGGAACCCGCACTGAGCGGACGCAGCAGCCGATGAGGAGCAAAAGCACTCAGCATCGGTGAAGCTGTTCCGCTCAGCATCGCCTCTGCCACCAGCCTGCCCAGCAACGGGGCAAGGGTCATCCCGCTATGGCTGACCATCAGGTAGACACGTGAAGCATCACTGATATACCCCAGCGCAGGCAGTCCATCGGACGGCCGCGACCGCTGTCCCGTTTCTATCCGCTCAATCCTCGCGCCCTCGCACTGCCTGAAAAGCCGCTGCAGGCGTCGCAGCATCTCTTTTCCAATCAGCCCATCAGGAGAAGCCGGACGGGCCGGATCGGCGTGCTGATCCAGATCCAGTGCCTGCAGCATCAGACGACCCGCGCCATCCGGGCGCACATTAAGTTCCGGCGTAATCAGATTGCAGTTGAGCGAGACAGGTAACGGCTGCGTCTGTGCCAGAAAACTGCAGGCAACAGGATCGGCCCGGTTCGCATCGGTCATCGCCAGTTGCAGCCCGCACTGGCTCATCAGTTCCGGGGCCCAGCGGCCGCAGGCCAGCACCAGCTGATCCCCCTGCCAGGTTTCACCGCTGGCCAGGGTCAGCTGAACATCACGGTCTGATTCGGTCAGCGTGGTCACCTCATTGTTGCAGACCAGCTGGCCACCACTGGCCCGCAGGTCGGCTATCAGAGAGGCGATAAACAGGCTCGGATAGAGCAGGCATTCCGAAGGAAAAAACCATCCCTGCTGAACGCGGGGATCGAGTCGAAGCTCCGGCAGTGCGCTCAGCAGCGCGGCACGATCGCGGGTTTCGACGGGATAGTGCAGGGCAGAGAGTTTCGCGGCTCGCTGCTCCAGCTGACGCTGAGTGGCTTCATCGCTCGCCCACTCCAGCGTACCGGTTTCCAGCAGCCACTGTGGCGATGACGGGTGTGCAGCCTGCCAGCGCTTGTGTTCGTCAATCGCAGCGGCATTAAGCTCATGGTAACGGGCGGGATCTTTGCCGTTGGCGTTAACCCAGGCATAGCTGATCTGGCTGGTGCCGCAGCCGGGAAGGTTTTTATCAAAGACCGTCACCTGCGCGCCGCGGCAGGAGAGCGACTGCGCAACGGCTAAACCCAGCACGCCGGCACCGATAACGGCAATACGTTGTGGCATAGTTGGCTTCCCCGGAATGAAGATCGGCGGGCGAGGGTCGCCCGCCGGATCAGTCCACTATTACGGAGCCTGGAAGTGCCGTCAACTCTCCTGTCAGGCCGTCACCTCATCAAACCAGGCGGGCACCGGATCGGGCAGGGTGACCCACAGCTCCGGTCCCATCGCCATCTCCTCAGGGGTCAGCAGCGCCTGTTCCAGCGCGTCCCGTATATGTGTCTCGTCCATCTCAATACCGATAAAGACCAGCTCCTGACGTGCATCCCCGGCGCCTTCCTGCCACTGTTCAGCAATGAAGTTAAGGGTATCCGCATCCTGAGGCCAGTCGGATCGTGGCACGCTGGCCCACCAGCGTCCGGCGTAACCCTGGCGCGCTACCGCGCCCGCCTGTGACCAGAGCGCCGCATAACCCGGCCGGCTGGCGAGCCAGAAATATCCTTTAGAGCGGATCACGCCCTCCAACTGGTGATTGACCACCTGCCAGAAGCGCGCGGGATGAAAAGGACGACGGGCGCGCCAGGCAAAACTGCGAATTCCATACTCTTCTGATTCCGGCTGATGCTCACCGCGCAGCGTCTGCAGCCAGCCGGGAGCCTGCGCGGCCCGGTCGAAATCGAACCGGCCGGTGCTGAGCAGCGTCGCCAGCGGAACCTGCCCGAATTCGCTGTTTACGATGCGGGCATGGGGATTGAGAGCCCGCAGCATGCCCTGCAGCTGATGAAGCTCCGCCGGGCTGAGCAGATCCGTTTTGTTCAGCACCAGCAGATCACAGAACTCGATCTGATCCACCAGCAAATCCACCACCGCGCGCTCATCCTGCGCGCCCAGCGACTCGCCGCGCGACTGCAGATCGTCCACCGAACGGTAGTCGCGCAGGAAGTTAAAGCCATCCACTACGGTGATCATACTGTCCAGCCGGGCATAGGCGGAGAGGCTTTCACCCTCTTCATCCTCAAACGTAAAGGTTTCCGCCACGGGCAGCGGCTCCGAAATACCGGTGGATTCAATCACCAGATGGTCAAAACGTCCCGCCTGAGCCAGCCTTTTTACCTCTACCAGCAGATCTTCACGCAGCGTGCAGCAGATGCAGCCGTTACTCATTTCAACCAGTTTTTCATCGGTGCGCGACAGCTGCGCACCGCCGTTACGCACCAGGGCCGCGTCAATATTCACTTCAGACATATCATTGACGATGACCGCGATGCGGCGTCCTTCCCGGTTGTTGAGAATATGGTTAAGCAGGGTGGTTTTACCGGCACCGAGAAAGCCGGAGAGAACCGCAACGGGGAGACGCGGATCTTCTGATGTCAGGGGAGAGAGTGGCATAGTATTACCTGTAATGAGTGACCAATAGATATGTTATAACATAACATTTATGGCGCTCTTTTCAACCGGGACGCCAAAAAAGGAGAGGTCATGCAACAACTCACGCTCGTTCCGCGTCTGATGCCTGAAGTCAGGCGTGGCGAAAAAACCTCGACGGTGCGCTGGCAGGAGGGCGAGATCGTCACCGGTCCGTTGAGGCTGGTCAATCAGCAGAATGCGGCGGACTCGGTGGTGGTGTGGGTGACGCGGATCGACACCCTGCGGTTATCCGATGTCGCCGCCGCACTGGGAAAAGAGGCAGAGTGGCCGGATGCGGTGCTGCTGGCGGGGATGCGTGAGCACTATCCGGCCATCACGCTGGCGTGTCAGGTGCAGCTGATTACCCACCTGACGCCCGAACAGAGTCAGTCTCTCCTGACCGCAGGGTGATCAGTGATTCTCAATAATCATCATCGCCAGCGTATCCGCTTCCAGTGCGCGGAAAAGATGAGGTTCGTCACCCGGATAGGTAATGTAATCCCCGACGTTCAGTTCGACCGCCGTGTCGACCGGCCCGACCAGCGCCCGGCCGCGGGCAATAATAATATGCTCGACCGTATTGGGATTATGCGGATGTGAAACGCGCTCGCTGCCAGGCTGAACCTCCAGCAGGTAGATATCACGCCGGGCACCGGGAGGACAGGAAGCCAGTAAAATGGCCTGATAATCGGCCAGCTCAGCGGTCACTGACAGGCCTTCTCCTCGGCGGATCACCTGCAGCTGACGGGTGTCCGGCTCCATCAGGCGCGAAAAGGGGATGTTCAGCGTCACGCAGAGTGACCACAACGTTTCAATGCCGGGATTGCCCACACCGGCCTCCAGCTGTGACAGGGTCGATTTGGCAATCCCGGCACGGCGTGCCACTTCGGCCAGCGACAGGCCTGCCCGCTGACGTTCCCGCACTAATGCACTGGCGATAATGCTGATAGGGGTATTCACTTGCACTCCTGACAGATGCACTGTTTTTTATATCGAACGAAACGTTCGACTTGTAAATCGATTATAACGTGTTCATTATATCGGATTATATGTTCATTATGAGAGGGAGTGATGCTTTTTCCGCACATGCAGGTTCTGGACAAGGGGGTGATCAAAGCGATCTTTCTTGTCTGCGTCGCTGACGGTATTGTCGGTTTATCCTATGGCTCGCTGGCGTCTGCCGACGGATTCCCGCTCTGGGTGCCGCTGGCCCTCTCAACGCTGGTGCTGGCGGGGGCGTCAGAATTTCTGTTCATCGGCATCGTAGCCGGCGGAGGCAGTCCCTTTACCGCCGCCGCGGCGGGCCTGCTGGTGAATGCGCGTCATCTGCCGTTTGGCATCGCGGTCAAAGATTTGGTGGGTCAGGGACCACGGGGCTGGTTTGGCTGTCACATCATGAATGATGAAAGCGTGGTCTTTGGCATCTCTCAGCCGCAGCTGGCTCAGCGGCGCTGCGCATTCTGGCTGTGCGGCATCGGTATCGGGCTGATCTGGCCGACCACCGTGATGACCGGGGCGATGATTGGTCAGTTCATCCCCGATATTTCGGTCATCGGGCTGGATGCGGTGTTTCCGGCGATTCTTATCGCTCTGATCTTCCCGGCGCTGCGGCAGCGACGCACCCGGATCCCCGCCACCGTTGGCGCGCTGCTGTCACTGGTGGCGACGCCGCTGGTACCGGCAGGCATGCCGGTGCTGTTTTCGCTGCTTGGCCTGCTGACATGGAGATCGCGCAAATGACGCATCAGGGAACCCTCATCGCAGGCATCGCCCTGCTGGCCGCCGGCACCTGGCTGATGCGGTTTGCCGGTGTCAGACTGGGCAACCGTCTTCCTATCAGTGAGCGCTCACAGCAGATGCTCTCCGATGCTGCAACCATCCTGCTGCTGGCGGTGGCGGCGACCACGACGCTGTTTGAAGGTCACCATTTTGCCGGGGTGGCCCGGGTAGCCGGAGTCGGCTTTGCCCTGCTGCTGGCCTGGCGTCGGGCACCGCTGATTATGATTATTCTCGGCGCGGCGGTGATGACGGCGCTGCTGCGGTTTCTCGGTGTGCCCTGACTACGCGGGACTCCTCAGACCGAAAAAAGGGGCGGGACGTTGTATTCGGGTCTGGGATCACGGCATGATGATCCCTTATCTCCTGACAGGAAGTTTTCTATGCCTCGTCCGTTACAGATAGGTCTGCTGCTGTTCCCCGAACTCACCCAGCTTGATTTAACCGGTCCCTGGGAAGTCTTTGCGCGCACGCCCGGCGTGGCGTGCCATCTGATCTGGAAGGATACTCAGCCGGTGCGATCCGATCGTGGCCTGGCGATTGTACCGACCACCACCTTTGAAGCCTGCCCGCCACTGGATGTGATTTTTGTGCCCGGCGGGCCGGGCCAGATTGCGTTGATGTCGGACACGGAAACGCTGGACTTCCTCCGGAAGCGAGCCGGTGAGGCGCAGTGGGTCACCTCGGTCTGCACCGGTTCGCTGGTGCTGGGGGCCGCCGGATTGTTACAGGGCTACCGGGCCACCTCACACTGGAGTTCCCTCGATCAGCTGGCTCTGCTGGGTGCGCAGCCGGTGAGTGAGCGGGTGGTACGGGACCGCAATCGCATCACCGGGGCAGGCGTGACCTCCGGCATCGATTTTGCCCTGACGCTGGTGGCGGAGATTGCAGATGACGCGACAGCCAGAGCGATTCAGCTGCAGATGGAATACGATCCTGCGCCGCCCTATAACAGCGGTTCTCCGCAGAGTGCTCCCCCTCAGGAAGTCGAAGCAGCCCGGACGAAGATGGCGACGTTTATCGCCACGCGCCGTGCGGCCACCGAAGCGGCAGCAGCGCGGCTACAGGCTGATCAGTTTGCGCACGCCGGGGATACGCAGCAGCAGCAGTGACACTGTCATGCTGAATATCAGGGTCAGGGCGATAACCAGCAGCTTATCGCCCAGCGTCTCGATGCGGATTGCTGCGGCCAGCAGTCCAAAAATCAGATAGTGCAGGATGTAAACACCCGTCATGGTTTTTCCCAGTGTGGTCAGCAGCGGCGTCACCCACCGGGCGCGCGCCGGCAGCCGGATGGCGTTGATGCTGATGACGATCAGCACCACCAGCAGATAAACCTGTGAACCGGTCAGCAGCACCTCGTTGCTGGTCGCCAGGAAGCGCGCAATAAAGTAATACCGCTCGTAGAGCCAGGTAAACAGGTAGACCGCAGGCAGCAGCAGGCTGGTTTTTATCACCCGCGGTGAGGTGAAAAAAGGCATGACGGCGGGCGCGGCCATCAGCCGGCCCGACAGGTAGTAGAGCACCCATGTCCAGATGCGATACTGCGGCGGCAGCGATAAAAAGCGCCTCTCAGGAGAGAGACTGGCAAGCAGATCATAGGTAAACGCGAAAATCAGCAGCAGAAAAATGAGTGACGCCATCACGCCCGGCCGCCGGACCAGCCGGTCGATCAGGGGATGCGACACATAAATCACGATCAGCGCGATCACAAACCACGGCTGAATCAGATACCCCTTGTGGTGCATCCCGGCAAGCCAGAAAAAGCTGAACCAGAAGAGAAAGATCAGCAGAATGCGGCGAATCCTGCCGAGCTGCCACGCAGGGGTAGGCTGCTCACCCGCATCCATATAGCCGCTGAGCAGAAAATAGAGCGGCGTGGCGATGGTGGAGACGAAGCTCAGCACGTTGAGCGTCAGGCTGACATCGTAATAGTACCGGTCGTAACTCTGATAAAGCGTAAAAAACGACACCGCCGCGATGCAGGCCAGCGTCTTCAGCATCGCCAGCCCGCTCTTATTCACCCTGCGCCTCCTGCTCCCCATCGTGGAAGCAGCGATACAATACCGGCAGCACCAGCAGCGTCAGCACGGTGGCGAACCCCAGGCCGAAGATAATCACCACCGCCATGCTCTGGAAAAAAACGTCGCGCAGCAGCGGCAGCAGACCCAGCACCGTAGTGAAGGCGGTCAGCAGAATAGGGCGCAGGCGTGACGTCGCGGCATCAGTAATCGCCTGCTGCAAAGGTTTCTCCTGGCGGAACAGCCGGATCTCTTCAATCAGCACGATCCCGTTGCGGATCAGCATACCCGACAGACTCAGCAGGCCAATCAGCGCCATAAAGCCAAACGGAATACCGGTAAGAAGAAAGCCACAGGTCACGCCAATCAAAGCCAGTGGTACCGTAATCCAGATAGCCACGGCGTCGCGCAGCGAGTTGAACATCAGCACGGTAATGATGAACATCGCCAGAAAGCCCACCGGCAGCGAACTGAGCAGGCCGCTCTGCGCTTCACGCGAGCTCTCCAGCTCGCCACCCCATTCCAGCCGGTAACCTGCGGGCAGTCTGAGCTGATCGATCTGCGGCCGGACCCGGGCCACCACCTGGGCTGCGGTCAGCCCCGAAGCCGGATCGGGATCGGTCTGAACGGTCAGCACGCGCGTCCGGTCACGACGCATAATCAGCGGATTTTCCCACTCCAGCCGGAAGTCCGCGATCACATTACTCATCGGGACAACGTGTTGCAGGGCGCTACTCCAGAGCTGGATATTCTCAATATGATCGACGCTCTGCCGCTCCTCATCGGCGGGGTAGAGCATCACCGGCATCAACCGCGAACCGTCACGGAAAAGGCCGACGGCGTCACCGCTGAAATTCATCCTCAGCGCCTGGTCAATATCCCGCTTATCGATGCCCAGCTCCTGCCCGCGCAGCACCGAATAGAGCGGGCGGAGCACCTTGCTGCGCTCCTGCCAGTCGTTACGAACCGGGAAGGCTGAGCCATCAGCCAGGAAAATCGCATCCAGCTGGCTGCCGATATGACGCAGGACTTCAGGATCGGGACCGATAACCCGCAGTGCAATCGCGCTGTCGCTGGCGCTGCCAAACTGGATGCGCTTAATGCGTGGCCTGACCTGCGGATAGTTCTGCTGGATAAACCTCTCGGTTTTCAGCGACAGCGCCTCCATCTGCCTGCCATCCTTCACCCGCACCATAATCTGGGCGAAGTTGCTGTACTGACGTGCGGCGTCATAGGTAAGCGTAAAGCGCAGCGCGCCCTGGCCGACGGTCGTTACCGTCGCCGCGACGTCCGGTTGCTGATTGATAAAACGCGCAATATCCGCTGCCGTCCCGGCGGTATAGTGGATATCGGTGCCGTAGGGCAGCCAGAGATCGGTAAAAAAGATCGGCGTGCCGGAGGAAGGAAAGAAGTTCTGCTTCACCAGGGTAAAGCCATACAGCGACAGGGCTAACAGTGCCACCATCACCGTCAGCGTCGTCAGGCGAAAACGCAGCAGACCACCCAGCGCCTTGCGATAGAGCCGGAAAACCACCCCCTGATAAGGCGCAGAGGCGGCGTTCTGCTCAGGCTGAATCGCACCCCGTCGCCGTTCACTCCAGTGGATAAAGACCGGCGTCAGGGTGAGGGCGGTTATCCAGCTCAGCATCAGGGAGATCAGCAGCACCTGAAACAGCGATTTGCAATATTCACCGGTGGAATCCTGCGACAGTCCAATCGGCGCAAAGGCAAGAATCGCGATGACCGTGGCACCCAGCAGCGGCAGGGCACTGCGACGCACCATGCGGGCAATGGCCTGTTGCAGAGGGCGGCCGCGCTGATGATCGATCTTTATCCCTTCCACCACCACGATGGCGTTATCCACCAGCATGCTGAGTGAAATAATCAGCGCACCCAGCGACACCCGCTGCAGCTCCAGGTTAAAAAGAAACATGATCAGAAGCGTACCGAGCACGTTAAGCGCCAGCGAGGCGGCAATCACCATGCCGCTGCGCAGGCCCATAAACAGCAGCAGCGTGCCCACCACGATGGCAAGCGCCATCAGAAAGTTGAGGATAAAGCCGTCGACCGACTGCCTGACTTCGTGCGCCTGGTTATAGAAAACCTTCAGGCTGATCCCCACGGGGGTGTCCTGCTGATCCTGCTCCAGCTTCGCGGTGAGGGCATTGCCGACGTCGATCACATTGACGCCTGGCGCAAACGAGACGCCAATCGCCAGCGCCGCTTCCCCGTCAGCAAAGTAGAGGTTGGCCGGATTATCGGTCACGCCGCGTGTCAGGGTCGCGATATCACGCAGATGGAGATTCTGCGGACTGCCGGCGGGCAGAAGGGGCAGATCAGCCAGATCGTCAGGCGTCACCAGCTCGCCGGTGGGATGAAAGCGGATCGACTCGCTCTCCACCCGCAGCGCACCGGCACTGGCCACGCCATTGTTGCGGCTCAGCAGGTCCGCCACGCGCTGCGGCGTTATGCCGTAAGCGGTCATCTTGCTGGTAGAGAGCGCGATGCGGATCTCCTCCTGCTCAACGCCTGCCACCGCCACTTTCGCCACACCGGGCACCAGCACCAGATCGCGGCGCAGCTGATCGGCATAGTTGCGCAGCTCGCTGTTGGTAAAGTCTTTGCCGTGGATGACGAAGAAGTAGCCGTAGACGTCGCCAAAGTCGTCGTTGACCAGCGGTGCCTGCACGCCAGGGGGAAACTGCCGGGCCGCATCGCCAACCCGGCGGCGCAACTCATCCCAGATTTGCGGCAGCTGATCGGCCAGATAGCGGGTGTGAATATTCACGGTAATCTGCGACAGGCCATTGCCTGAAATCGAGGTGACGTTGTCCAGATAAAGCAGACGTTGCAGCGCATTTTCCAGCGGCAGCGTAACCTCCTCCTCCACCTGCTGCGCGGATGCGCCGGGATAGTGGGTGACAATCACCGCCGACTTAATGGTAAACAGCGGATCTTCGAGCCGGCCAATATTCAGCAGGGCGTAGATCCCTCCCACGCCCAGCAGCAGAATGACCAGCCAGATGCGGACGGGCTTATCAAGAAAATGCGCCTGAATACCCATCATAACCCCCGCTCACGTTGCCAGATGCGCACCGCTTCACCCTGGCGCAGCTCCCCCACACCAGCGGCGACAATACGGTCGCCCGGCTTCAGCCCGCTCAGGATCTCGATGCCCTGAGCGGTGAGGCGGCCCGTGGTGACCGGCCTGTCAGTGACGCGCAAGCCGTCGCCCGCTTCGTCGACCAGCCAGACGTGCGTTTGATTCGTCGGGCTGCGGTCCGGATTGAACACGGCGGCCACCGGCACCACCAGCCGCGGCTGGGCGGCGGCATTCGGCAGATTATGCAGCCTGACGCGAACCGAGCCGCTGAGGCCGCTGACGCCCGGAAGCTCGGCCGGACGCGGCATGGTCAGCACCACCTGCCAGGTCAGCGTCGCGGCGTTGGTCTGGCTGGTGTGCTCTTTGTACTGCGCGGTAAAAATGCGGCCCGGCAGGGCGTTAAACTGCACTTCGGGCTGATAGTGACGGTTCTGAACGTCCAGCGCGGAGAAGAGGGTTTCCGGCACGGTAAAGATAACGTCCAGCAGATCGGATCGCGTCAGCAGCGCAATGGGTTGCCCGGCGGCCACCACCTGATGATTTCGCGCCTGCACTTTTGCTATCACCCCGTCGAACGGCGCGCGCAGGGTGAGAAACTGCAGCTCTTCCTGCGCGATTTTCAGGGCCGTCGCGGCGGTGTCGCGGTTCGCTCGCTGCACGTCCATCTCTGACTTCGACACGGCGCTGCGCTGCTCCAGCGTGCGGAAACGCTGAAACTGCCGCTCTGCCAGTTGCAGCGCCGTCTGCCGGTCCCGCACCCGCAGCTTCGCATCGGCATCGTTCAGGCTGGCAAGAACCTGTCCCGCTTTCACCGCGGTGCCATCCCGTATATCGAGCTGACTCAACTGGCCCGGCCGTTTAAAGGCGAGATCGGTATTATCTCCGGCCTGAATACGCGCAGGAAAGACCCGGATATTTTGCGCCATGTCCGAATCAAGCGTAAAAACTTTAATTACGCGGGGGGGTTGATCTTCCGGTTCTTTTTTTTCATCGCACGCTGTCATAAAAAAACAGCAGAGAAAAACAGAGATAACTTTGCGTTTAATCATTGTCTTCGCCTTAGCTGCAGCTATTTCACGGCGGCACGATAAACACCAGGGCGTGATTCGCCCTGATGCTTTTCGCAACCGGGATAAAATAAAGTTTAATATTCACTGTCTGCGTCTGCGTCTGCGTCTGCCGCAACGGCAAAAGGTTTGTGAATCCGTTTTATGCCGCCAGCTGCCTCACCACCAGCCAGGTCAGGAGGCCTGTCAGCGTTGTGGCGGTGACCGCGAAAATAACGAAACCGCAAAGCATGATAATGCTCTGATTTTTCATCAGCGTTTCCTTTTTCAAGGCGAAATATAAGCCGAAGCACACTGCCTCAGATGACTTAAACCGTAGTTAAACGAAAAGCATCTTGTCATTCTCATAATATAAGTCAGATTTAATTTAGCCTGTTTATGTTATCCATCGGACGTTTCTTACCTAAATATGATATCGGTCATAACCGGCGGGCACGGCTTCCCGCAAAATGCGTGCCTTTAATTGCGCCTTTAATTCATCGCTAAATGGCACGAGGTTTATATATGCTAAATAATGATAAGCAGGATAAAGCATCAGCTTTATCTGAGCGCCCCTAGTATCAGCGCAGTGTGACAGAGATATTTTCTGATCTGAAAAGCTCGCCCGCCGGATTATCGACTGCCGAAGCCCAGGAACGTCTGCGGAAGCAGGGCCCGAACGCCCTGCCGCAAAAGGCTGACCAGTCTGCGCTGCTCAGATTCATCGCCCATTTTAAAGATGTGCTGATCTATATCCTGCTGGCGGCGGCGGTGATCACCGCGATGATGGGGCACTGGGTGGATACCTTTGTCATTATTGGCGTGGCCGTGATTAACGCCCTTATCGGCTTTGTCCAGGAGAACAATGCCGAGAAATCACTGAAAAGCATCCAGAATATGCTCGCCAGCGAAGCGATGCTGATTCGGGATGGCAAACAGGTCACGGTGCCGACGCGCGATATCGTGGTGGGTGACGTGGTCATGCTGCGGCCCGGCGATAAAATTCCGGCCGACCTGAGACTGTATGAAGTGAATAATCTGCGGGTTGAAGAAGCCATTCTTACCGGCGAATCGACCGTGGTCTCAAAAAACAGCGATACGCTCAGCGGTGAAAAATCGCTGGGCGACCGACTGAATCTGGCCTTCTCCGGCACCACCGTCAGTTCCGGTACTGCATCAGGCGTGGTCATTGCCAGCGGCGGCGACACCGAACTGGGTCATATCAACGCGATGATCAGCGGCATCAGAGAGGCGAAAACCCCGCTGCTGGTGCAGATCGATAAACTTGGTAAGGCAATTTTTCTCATCATCCTGGCGATGATGGTGGTGCTGTTTATCTTTGGCTATCTGCTGCGGGATATCCCGCTGGGCGAACTGCTGCTCTCCGTGATCAGCCTCGCCGTTGCTACCGTGCCGGAAGGTCTGCCCGCCATTATCTCCATCATCCTGTCGCTGGGCGTCCAGTCGATGGCGCGATCCAATGCGATTATCCGGAAATTGCCGACTGTGGAAACGCTGGGCGCGATGTCCGTGATCTGCTCCGATAAAACCGGCACGCTGACCATGAATGAGATGACCGTGAAAGCAGTGGTGCTGGCAAAGAGCCGCTGGCGTGTCAGCGGTAACAGCTACGAACCCAAAGGGAAGATCGTGGCGGAGCAGGGCAGTGTGAATGCGGCGCAGGACCCTCTCTTCCAGCAGTTCCTGCAGGCGGTCGATATCTGTAACGAGAGCCAGCTGCGTCAGGACAGTCAGGGACACTGGTCCATCGTCGGTGGCCCGACCGAAGGGGCGCTCAAGGTGCTGGCGGCCAAAGGCCTGACAACCCCGCAGCCGGTGGAAGTGGTCAGCAAACTGCCGTTTGATTCCCTCTACAAATATATGTCCGTCAGCTGTGTGGTTAATGGCGAATCCTGGGTGCTGCTGACCGGCGCGCCAGATGTCCTGCTGACGCTGTGCCAGCAGCAGCAGACTCCGGACGGCCCGGAACCGATTGATCGCGCATACTGGGATGCGGCCATTACCACCTACGCCAGTGAAGGGCTGCGCACCGTCGCTGCCGCCTGGAAAAAAACCTCCGCTCCCGTGACGTCGCTGGATCACGCCGATCTGAAAAGTGAGATGGTTCTGCTGGGGCTGGCCTGCATGATGGACCCGCCACGTCCGGAAGCCATTGCGGCCATTGATGAGTGCCAGAAAGCAGGCATCCGCGTCAAAATGATCACCGGCGACCATCAGGAAACGGCGATGGCGATTGGTCAGATGCTTGGGATCGGTAACAGCCAGGCCGCCATCACCGGTTATGAGCTGGAGCATATGAACGACGCCGAACTGGCCACGGCCGCGAAAACCTATGACATTTTTGCCCGCACCAGCCCGGAACATAAGCTGCGCCTGGTAAAAGCGCTGGAGGCGAGTGGGGAGATCGTCGGGATGACCGGCGACGGCGTGAACGATGCCCCCGCCCTGAAACAGGCTAACGTGGGCATTGCGATGGGCATCAAAGGCACGGAGGTCACCAAAGAGGCGGCCGATATGATTCTGGCTGACGATAATTTCGCCACTATCGCGGCGGCGATCAAAGAAGGGCGTCGGGTTTATGACAACCTGAAAAAGACCATTCTGTTTGTCATGCCAACCTGTATGGCACAGGGGCTGCTGATCATCATCGCGATTCTGATGGGCAATCTGCTGCCGTTAACGCCGGTTCAGATTCTGTGGATGAACATGGCGACCTCGGCCACGCTGTCATTTGGTCTGGCGTTTGAGCCTGCCGAAGCTAACGTGATGCGCCGGCCACCGCGCAATGTTAAGGCCCATGTTATGGATGTCTACGCCATCTGGCGCGTGGTCTTTGTCAGTCTGCTGATCGCGGTCAGTGCCTTTGTGCTGGAAGCCTGGCTGCAGCCACGCGGCTATACCCCGGAGTTTATCCGCACCGTGCTGCTGCAGATGCTGGTAACGGCGCAGTGGGTCTATATGCTGAACTGCCGTAACACCGATGGCTTCTCGCTGGATCGCGGTCTGCTGAAAAACCGGGGCCTCTGGCTCGTCACGCTGGTGCTGATTATCCTGCAGGCGATCATCATTTATGTGCCATTGATGAACACGCTGTTTGGTACCCGCCCGCTGCCGATCAACTACTGGCTGATTTCGCTGCTGGTCTGCATCGCCATCTTTGCCGTGGTAGAGATTGAAAAACGTCTCACCCGCGGCTGGCGGGTGAAAACGCCGTCACTGCGTTAACTCAGAAATCGGGTCCTGCCGGGGATAACTCGCCAGCAGGACTTTTTTGATCAGAAAGGTCAACGGAATGGCCAGTATCCCGCCGGTAATCCCCAGCAGCGACTGCCAGAACAGAAAGGCCAGCAGCTGCGTGGTCAGTGCCAGATTCAGTCGCTTGCCAATCAGCAGCGGTTCAATCACCGAACTCAGACAGAGATTCAGCACCACAAAGAAAAGGGCTACCGCCAGTGCGACCTGCAGATCGAACAGGAGATAGCTCTGGATCACGGGCGGAATGGCCGCCAGAAACGAACCCAGCACCGGCACGTAGTTAAAAATGAACATCAGCACGCCCCAGAAAAAGGCAAACTTCAGCCCGATCAGATGTGCGCCGGCGCCCACGATCACCCCACCCAGAATGCTGGTCAGGGTTTTCACCCGGGCATAAACAATGACGCTCTGAATCCCCTCATGTAACGCCAGATAAAAGGCCCGTTGCTCTCCCTGCATACGCATTTGCAGCGCCTTTTTCAGCAGCGGCATCTCATAGAGCATAAACAGCAGCATCAGGAACACCATAATCCACCAGGAGATCACGCCCGGGATCTGCGTCAGAAAGGCGGTGACGATACGTACTATCGCCCCCGCATCCACAAAGGCCAGTAATCTGTTGGGGGTGACCGCAATATCCAGCCGGGCAAAAGCCAGCGTCAGCTGATCCAGTCGGGCGGCCAGCAGCACCGGCGCCTGACGACTGAGCTGCATCAAATCCGGTGTCAGCACCGAGAGCTTGAGGGTAGTGATGACCATGATAAACAGCATCAGGCTGATCACCAGCAGTGACGAGACGATGCGGGGGATGCGCTTTTTATCCAGCCGGGTAATCAACGGGTCAAGCATGATAGCCAGCAGCATCGCCAGCAGAACCTGGTTGATGAGCGGAGCGGCCAGATAGAGGCCTGTCAGAATAAGGGTCAGGCAGGCGAGCATAAACAGCACGCGTGCCAGCGGTGACCCGGGAGTGAACCAGCGTAGTCCCATGATGGGGCTCCTTCAGCTAACAGAAGCAGCAGTATAGATGAGGCGTCAGCCTGACTGCTTTGCGTCAGGTCAGGGGTGAGAGGCCCTCCACAGGCGGATGAGAAAGGGTGTTAAAAAAGCTTTGCCCGCAAAGTTAAAACGGCTATCTTAAAGGAAATGATCATTTCCTAATGGAATCGACGATGAATAACAACCCCCATCACGAGCGGGGACGACCCCGGGCATTCGATACGGATGCCGCACTGGACAGGGCGATGCTGCTGTTCCGGCAGAAGGGGTATCACGCGACGTCAGTCGGCGATCTCGGGCAGGCGATGCAGCTGACCACCGGCAGCATCTATAAGGCCTTTACCGACAAGCGCACGCTGTTTGCAACCGTTTTTGCCCGCTATCTCTCACTGCGGAACAGCAGTCTGGCCGCGCGGCTGGCTGAATGTGAAACGGGCCGGGAGAAGCTGGCGGCGCTGCTGCGTTTTTATGTCGATTCCGTGCGCGACGTTGAAGGTGAACGCGGCTGTCTGGTCGCGGTCAGTGCCGTTGAGCTGCACACTCTGGATGAGGAGCTGGCTGATGCGGTCAGCGCCGCCCTGCTGCGCAATCAGCAAAATCTGCAGCAGCTTATCCGTCTGGGTCAGCAGGATGGCTCAGTCAACCCGTCACTGGAGTGTGACTCCACTGCCTCACTGCTGCTCTGTCTGGTGCTGGGCATGCGGGTGGCGGGCAAAGTGGCGGCCACCCGGCCCGATGCCAGCATCATTCCGCTGGCGCTGAAAATCGTCGACTGAACTTTTTTGCTCATTAAGGAAATGACCGTTTCCTTATTATCAGGAGGTTTTATGCACGCTTTTGCTCCCTATCAGCACCATTTTGTCCGGACAGATTCACAGCGGCTGCACTACCTTAGCGCAGGCCATGCGCAGGCAGAAACTGTGGTGCTGCTCGCCGGATTTCCGCAGAGCAGCTTCGCCTGGCGGGAGGTGATCCCCCGTCTGGCGAGCCGTTTTCAGGTGATTGCACCTGACCTGCCTGGCCAGGGGGATTCAGACTTTCCGCCCGATGGCTATGACACCGACAGCGTGGCGCAGCATATCGTGGCGCTGCTGGATCAGCTGGGTATCAAACGCTTTCATCTGGTCGGGCATGATATTGGTGCCTGGGTCGCGTGGGCGCTGGCCGCGGGCTTCAGGGAAAGGGTGAGCTCTCTTGCACTGCTGGATGGCGGCATACCCGGTGTTACCCTGCCAGATTCACTGCCTGTCACGGGTGAAAACGCCGCTAAAATCTGGCACTTCGCCTTTCATGGCCTGAATGATCTGCCGGAAGCGCTGATTGCGGGCAGAGAGGCGATCTACCTGGAGTGGTTTTTTAACCGTAAGGCCGCGAATCCGCATCATATTAATGCGGCGGCGCGTCGTGAATATCTGCGCATCTTTCAGCAGCCCGGCGCGCTGCGCGCCGGACTCGCTTTCTACCGTTCGTTTGAGCGCTCTGCAGAGCAGAATCGCCAGCGCGCGCTAAAAGGGAAACTGGAGATACCGCTGCTGGCAGTCAGTGCCGATCAGGGGTCGATACCGGATATGGCCACACCGTTACGCGCGGTGGCGCAGCCGGTTTACAGTGAAAATATTCTCAACTGTGGCCACTTTATTCCGGACGAACAGCCGGAGAAATTAGCGGAAATACTCTCACTCTTTTTTATGCGGCATCCGGATAAGCCGGAACGGATAAATTAATATCAGGGAAAGTAATGTTGCGAAGTGGATTATTAATATTATTACTTATCCACGATTCTCTCATACGGCTTTCCAATAAATAATTCTATCTTATTGATTTATATTAATTCCTGAAGGCGCATTACGCGTTGCTTTCTGTCACGTGCTGTGAATAAATAAACGGTCATCACCATCCTGTATCAGGATGAAATAAAAATAAGGACCGGCATAGGCATGCCGGTCTGCTATTGCCGGGGCGGCTATGAATCAGGAAAAAGCACGACTGGCCGGGGAAATAAAAGCCAGAGTCAATGAACTTGAATCGCAGTTGGTTGCGATTCGCCGTGATATCCATGCGCATCCGGAATTAGGATTTGATACGCTGCGCACTGCCCAGGTGGTGACCGACTACCTGCGGGCTCAGGGTCTGGACCCGCAAACCGGCGTCGGCCGCAGCGGCGTTGTTGTGGATATTGTGGGCGCAGAGCCTGGAAAGACGCTGCTGTTGCGCGCCGACATGGATGCGCTGCCCATCCATGAGCAGACGGGTCTGCCGTTTGCCAGCCGCTATCCCGGCAGGATGCACGCCTGTGGTCACGATATTCACACCGCGACGATGCTGGGTGTGGCCACACTCCTGCCGCACTATCGACAGCAACTGAAAGGCTGCGTCCGGCTGATCTTCCAGCCCGCAGAAGAGACGCCTGAGAGCGGTGCCGCAGCGATGATCGCCGATGGCGCGGCAGACGGCGTCGACTGGGCGATCACCCTGCATAACAAGCCTGAACTGACCGCGGGTGAGATTGCGCTGACCCGCGGCGCCAGCACCGCCTCCAGTGACGAGTTTGATGTCACGGTGCAGGGCGTTTCAACCCACGCGGCGCGTCCGCACATGGGCACCGATCCGATCATCGCCACCGTGCATCTCATCAGCCAGTTACAGAGCATCATTTCGCGTGAACGCGATCCGGCGCACTCTGCCGTGTTAACCATCGGACACATTGAGGGCGGCACCACCCACAACATCATTCCTGACAGCTGCTTGTTCCAGGGCACCATCCGGACCAAATCTCCCGAGGTGCGTGCTGCGATGGAAGCCTCGTTTAAACGGATGTGCGAAGGCGTGGCGCTGGCGCAGAATGTGCGGGTTGAGGTGAATTTCCAGCGGGGTGTTCCGCCCCTGATGAATGACGATCGCCTGATTGACGCCCTGGAAGAGATTTTGTCTCATCAGTTCGGTAAAGCCATCATCGCTCAGCCGAGCGCCAGCTTTGGCGCCGAAGATTTTTCACTGTTTACGGAACGGGTACCGGGATGTCAGATCCATATCGGTTCGGCAACCCCGGGCCGTGACGATCACCTGCATAACTCCGACTATCAGCCGGATGAACGCAGTATTGCCGCCGGGACGCAGGCGCTGACCCGCCTTGCCATTGATTTACTCTCCGAATAATAAATGAGGTTTTATGATGATGCGTAACCGTCTGTTCACGGCTTCTCTGACCGTGGCCCTGCTTGCCACGTCTGCATTCAGCCAGGCAAAAGATTTTGGCACCCTGAAGTTTGCTACCGAAGCGGCTTATCCGCCGTTCAATCAGACCACCCCGAGCGGAAAAATCGTCGGCTATGAGCCCGATATGGTGACGGAGCTGGCTAAGCGGGCTGGCTTTAAATATGAAATCATTGCCCAGAAATGGTCAGGCATGATCCCGGGCCTGATCGACGGCAAATATGACGCGGTGGTTGATGCGGTGACCGTGACGCCGAAACGGGCTGAGGCGATTGACTTCACCCATCAGTACACCGTCAGCGTCTCCAGCTTTGTCACCGCCAAAAACAGCCCGCTGGCCACGCTGCCAGGCAGTGGCACGGTGGTCACGGCCGTTGATGACGCAGGCATGAAAAAAGCGATCGACGATCTGAAAACCACCTTCAAAGGCAAAACCATCGCGGTACAGGTCGCCACCATTCAGGCCGATTTCCTGCAGAAATACCTCGGCGATGTCGCCACCATCCGGACCTATCAGGCCGGCCCTGAAACCTTTGCTGACCTGATGAACGGGCGTGTTGACGCGGTAATGGCGTCCCGCACCAACCTCAACGCCTTTGTGAAAAAGCATGCGGATGCGATCAGCAGCAGCGGCTACGGCTTCTCAGGTGGCGTACTGGGCGCGGGCTCGGCGATTGGCCTGCGCAAAGGGAACAGCGAGCTGCAGCAGGTGCTGAATCAGGCGCTGGAGTCGATGATCAAAGATGGCACGCTGAGCAAACTGTCGATCAAATGGTTTGGCGAAGACGTCGCGCCAAAAGCGTAACCGCGGATGCTGATGAACATTGACTGGCAGATGCTGGGTTTTGGGGACGAGGGCTGGGGCGGCGTGCTGCTTAACGCCGCGGCCGTCACCGTCAGCGTTTCACTCTGCGCCTGGCTGCTGGGTGCGCTGCTCGGCAGCGTCCTCTGCTGGATGCAGATCGCCGGCGCGCGCTGGCAGCAGCGGCTGGCAGCCGGTTACATCACGCTGTTTCGTGGCGTGCCGGAACTGCTGGTGATCTATCTGTTCTACTTCGGCGGACGCCAGGTAGTTTCCGCCGTCGGCACCGCGCTGGGCCTGCAGGGGCCGTTCGATGTGAACGGTTTCGTGGCGGGAGCGATTGCCATCGGGCTGATCTCGGGTGCCTATCAGAGCGGCGTATTCCGGGGGGCCTTCTACGCTATTCCGGGTGGAACGCTGGAAGCAGCGACCGTCACCGGGATGGGGCGACTGATGATGTTCCGTCGCATCATCGTCCCGCAGGCGCTGCGCACGGCGCTGCCCGGTATGGGCAACCAGTGGCAATCGGTGATCAAAGAGTCGGCACTGGTGTCGGTGACCGGACTGGTTGAAACCATGAATCAGGTCTCAACGGCGGCCAACTCGACCCAGATGTCCTTTTTCTTCTACAGCGTGGGTGCCGTGATCTATCTGATTATCACCACCTGCTCCGATATGGTGTTCCGCTACGTGGAGAAATTTGCGATGCGCGGTCAACAGCGCGTGAAAAGCTAGGGAGTCCACGTGGATATCAACTTTTTACAGCAGACGCTGCTGGCGCTGCTGAAGGGATTGCCGCTGACCATCAACCTGGCGCTGCTGTCGCTGCTGGGAGGGGGCGTACTGGCGCTGCTGCTTAATCTGCTGCGCATGACGCGAGTCGGCAGCCTGTTCTGCCGCTTTTATGTCTGGCTGTTTCGCGGCACGCCGTTGCTGATCCAGATCTTTATGGTCTACTACGGACTCGGCAGTTTACCGGCGGTGCGGGAGAGCCTGTTCTGGCCGCTGCTGCGCGATCCTTACTGGTGCGGCTTGCTGGCGCTGATCCTCAATGATGCCGCCTATACCTCGGAGATCCTGCGCGGCGGGTTGCGGGCTGTCAGCTCGCAGTCACTGGAAGCCGCCAGGGTGTCGGGCATGTCGTCGTACAAAATCTTTACCCGCATCACTCTGCCGATTGCGATCCGTCAGGCGCTTCCGGCTTACAGCAATGAAATCATCTCTATGATCAAGGCGACCTCGCTGGTCAGCACCATCAGCCTGATGGAGATGACCGGCATTGCGGATTCCATCGTCTCTTCCACGTTCCGGGCGCTGGAGGTATTCCTGAGCGCGGCGGTGATCTACCTGATACTGACCATGCTGGTCAGCAAAGGCGTATCAATGCTGGAACGACGCCTGTCACCTTACTATTTTGGAGCACGCTCATGACGGCCCCCACGATTATGCTGAGCCATCTCAGAAAGAGTTATGCGGGACACGAAGTGCTGCACGACATCAGTCTGACTGCCCAGGATGGCGACGTGATTTCGCTGATTGGAGCCAGCGGATCGGGCAAAAGTACGCTGTTGCGCTGCATCCCGTTTCTTGAAGTGCCTCAGGCCGGTGAGATAGCGGTAGGCGAAGTCAGCGTCACGCTGGATAATGCCGATGAAAAACTGAACCGGGAGCAGCGTCGGCGCATTAAGCTGATGCGCATGCAGCTCGGCTTTGTGTTTCAGAGCTTTAATCTGTGGCCGCATAAAACCGTGATGCAGAACATTATTGAAGCCCCGGTTCATGTGCAGAAGCGCAGCCACCGCGAGGCTGTCGAAGAGGCGGAAGCGCTGCTGCACAAGGTCGGGCTGTATGCAAAGCGCGACGCCTGGCCCTCTCAGCTCTCCGGCGGACAGCAGCAGCGTGTGGCCATTGCGCGGGCGCTGGCGCAGCAGCCGAAAGCGATTCTGTTCGATGAGCCGACCTCGGCGCTGGATCCGGAGCTGGTGGGCGAAGTCCTGCGGGTGATCCGCGGCCTGGCGGAAGAGGGGCGCACCATGATTATCGTCACGCATGAGATGGGTTTTGCGCGTGACGTGTCGAACAAGGCGGTGTTTCTGCATCAGGGGATCATCGAGGAGTCAGGTTCGCCGGAACAGGTGTTCCTCGATCCCATTTCGCCACGCTGCCGCGCCTTTGTGAACAGTCACTTTGAGCGTAACACCGGCCAGGCAGGCTGAAGCAGGCAGGGCCGCGCAGCGCGAACGACACCTTAAGAATGTCAGCAATCCCCGGGCGAACGCCGGGGATTGTTACAGCAGCGAACGGGAAGGTTTCATTCAGACAAACCGCTCCCGCCACTATCTCACCCGGGACTAGGCTTCTCCGCCGGGACGGCCTGCGTCTACCATGGCCTGCCACTGCTGATAGCTGGGACGCTGCTGGATCTTCAGGTACCACGCTTTCAGCGCCTCACACTCCTCCGGAATAGCCAGATTCACCAGGGCGGCGAATATCATTCCACCGGTGACGGCGATATCGGCCATTGAGAAGGTGTTGCCCGCCACATAGGGCTGTGAGCGTAAAACGCGGTCAAAGTAGTGCATGCCCCTGAGCGCTTTTTCGCCCATCTTCGCACCCCATTCCGGATTCTGATAAAGCTCAACCTCGGGTCCCAGACCTGCCGTGGCATGATGGAAATAGACGCTTACCGCATCCAGAAATTCAATCTCGGCCCGTTTAGTCATCATATGAATTACCCCCTGTTCCAGCGGGGTCACACCCGTAAGAAGGGGATGCTGATCCTGCCGATCCAGATATTGCGTGATTGCCGTACATTCCGCGATCAGCGTCCCATCACTCAGTTCTAACACCGGCAGTGTGCCTGAGTAGTTGATGGCTAAAAAATCCGCCTTTTTATGTTCCCCTTTCCAGAGATTGACCGGAATAAATTCGACCTGAGAAAGCAGACCTTTTTCCGCCAGGGCTATTCTGACCCGGGCAGGATAGGGGCCGTCATACCAGTCGTAGATTTTCATCGAAGGTTGAGTTGAAACGTGTGATACAGCGTCTGAAAAAGTCATGATTTATTTACCTACCTGTCAAATGGTAGGTAGATTGTGGCCAGGGAAATTCAGCCTGTCAACATCTGTCTACCAGTTGGCAGGTAAAAATTTTTTCCCTATACTTCCTCCTCACGTTTCAGAGGAAAACAGCGTTATGAGCTTGAATGCGCGTGAGGCCATCCTGGCAGCCGCAAAGCGTGCTGCGCAGAATCATGGTTACAACGGGATAAATTTCCGCACCATTGCTGACGAAGTCGGCATAAAAAATGCCAGTATCTATTATCACTTCGCCAGTAAAGCAGACCTTGGCGCGGCTGTGGCAAATCGCTACTGGCAGGATACTGCACAGGCGTTACAGACCATCCGGGAGCAAAGTGCCTCTCCCGCTGAAGCCCTGAAGCACTATCCGCAAATTTTCCGGCGTTCTCTGGCTGACGCCAACAGGCTCTGTTTATCCAGCTTCATGGCGGCCGAATATGATGATTTGCCTGAAGAAGTGAAGCGTGAGGTGCAGTGTTTCGTCGACGCGAACGTGGCATGGTTGCATCAGGTGCTGAATGAAATGACGCCCGATGACGCACAAAAAAATGCGCAGCGTGCGCTGGCCATCTATACCGCGGTTGCCGGTGCGCAGTTAATTGCCCGCACGCGGCAGGATATTACCCTGTTCGATCATCTGATGGCGACCTATGAGGAGAGCGGCCTGATTCCGCAGCCGACGCAAGCCTGAATATCCCCGCCGGAACGCGTTGTTCAGCGACGGGCGGCAGCCGCTGAGCAGGATTCGCGTCACGACGGATAACGCCTCAGGTCTTAACCGCCTGATGGCGCAGGCCGCCTGCCAGTAGCGTGAAGGCTTCAAGCATCTCTGGCAGCGCCTTTTCCGGGTTGCTGCTGGCTGCAACCCAGAGTGCAGCATTGAGGGCGCTGCTGTTAAGCAGATGTGCGGCGGCGTCGGCATCGACCGGCTTAACCGCACCGCTTTCAATCAGCCTGACGAGACGTTCCCGTGTGGCCGCCAGGCAGCTGTTCTGGCTGGGCCACTGTGCAGGATCGCCCAGGAAAGCCGGGCCATCCCGCAACACGATGCGCTGGACTTCGGCATCCATCGCCAGACGAATGTAGGCGATCCCTTCGGCGATCAGCCTTTCCCACTCATCCGTTACCGAAGCGGCCGCCGCCTGAGCCCGCTGCGCCATTTCCCCATCGACCTGCGCCACCACCGCTGCCAGCAGCCCTGTTTTGTCGCCAAAATTGTGATAAAGCGCGCCGCGAGTCAGCCCGACGCTCGCCGTAAGTTCATCCATTGAGGCCCCGGCAAAGCCCTTTTCAGCAAAGGCTTTCCGTGCTGCTGCGATCAATTTTGCACGGTTTGCTTCCATCGTTTCAGCGCGACTGGCTGCCATAAACTCCTCCAGCTCACATACGCCGCGTATATCATTTGACATACGGCGCGTATGTATTATTAATGTGACATACGCGGCGTATATTAAATCATTCCGGTTTATGCCGCATCCTGCATTCATTCCGTAACCCGAGGAAACACGATGATCACGCGCGAACCCATTTTTCCCGCTCACCGGCACGCACTTTATCAGCAGCATGGCTATTCCGCGGCAATCCGCTCAGGCGATCTGTTGTTTGTCTCCGGCCAGGTCGGCAGCCGGGCTGACGGCACGCCGGAACCTGATTTCGCGGCCCAGGTCGCCCTCGCATTTGACAATCTGGCGGCGACGCTGGCGGCGGCAGGATGCACCTTTGATGATTTGATCGACGTCACCACATTTCACACCGATCCTGAAAATCAGTTTGCGACGATCATGCAGGTCAAAGCGTCCATCTTTCCGCAACCGCCTTATCCCAACTGGACCGCTGTCGGCGTGACCTGGCTGGCGGGGTTCGATTTTGAGATCAAGGTCATTGCCCGCATTCCCCGATAACGGAAAGTTTTCGTCACACCATCCTCTGCCAGCGACACTGGCGTTCAGCGGGGCTGTGATCAGTTCTCTTTACGTCCCAGGAAACGCTCTTTCATCAGCGTAAGGGCAATGCCGATATCCAGCACGGGCGAGGGCGGCATGAAACTGGCCTGGCCCAGCGACAGCATATCCGCAAGGTGCGGGTTATCCTGCTTCAGCATGAAGTCAGCCAGCAGCGAGCCCGCCACGGTCTGTTTCGATACGCCCGCGCCGTTACAGCCGCCCGCCGTGCAGATAAATCTGTTCAACACCCCCCATTGCGGCGCGCCGTTGCGTGTCACGCTCAGGGTGCCGGACCAGGTGTGAGTGATCTTCACGCTGTTCAGGGTGGGATAGAGTTTGCTGAACAGGCGCTGATGGTGTTGCGTCGCCTGATGGGTTTGTGCCGCAGTGACCTGTCCCCGAAGCGCGGGAATCACATGCTGGCGAATCAGAAAACGGCGGTCGGAGGTGAAACGAAAGGTGGCACCGGCAATGGCATTCACCGGCGTGACGCCCCAGCTCTGCATCGGGGGCAGCGTCGCCAGTTGCGCGTCTGTCAGCGGTTCGGTGATGCTGGCGAAGGTGGCCATAGCGGCCTGACGGGCCAGGCCAGGGCGCAGTTCTGGCGATAACGCGTTGGTCGCCAGCATGACCTGAGCTGTTCTGATTGTGCCAAAAGGGGTCACCACCTCCGCCAGACTGCCGGTACGAATCCCCAGTACGGGTGTATTTTCGAAGCGCTGAACATTTTCCGGTAAATGGTGGTGCAGGCCGGCAATCAGCTGCGCCGGATTAACCAGCACACAGCCCGGCGTGAAGATCCCTTTGCTGTAAAAGCGGGTACCGAGTTTATGGTACAACTCATCGCTGTAAGCCAGCGTCCAGGGTTCATCCATGAGATCGAGATGTCGGCTGTATTCATTTAAAATACGATCGTTGCCCCGTTCCGCCTGACAGTGATATTTGCCCACCTTCTGCCAGTCGCATTGAAGGTTATGCTGCGAAATCTCCTGCTCCAGCTGCCGGATGCCTTCCTGAAGCAGATTCCGGTAAGCATGCGCCTTTTTTAACTCCGCCGTGGAGCTGCCAATATTGTGGGGCAGTCCGATAACAAACCCTGAGTTGCGCGCCGATGCGCTCTCCCTTGTGGTACAGGCATCGACGATAACGATTTTCAGCTCGGGTTTAATTTCTGCCAGGCGGCGCGCAAAAGCGACACCGGCGAACCCCGCGCCGACGATAACCCAGTCTGCCGTGATATCGCCTCGCAGAGCCGGTTGCGGTGCATAAGCGTGCCCGCCCGCAGGCCAGCCCGGTTCATTATGATTAAAAGGTAGTGATGCGTAGCGCAATTCCCTGTGCCCTATAGAAAAATAAAGGAATTTTATAAGGGAAAGCAGGATCGCAGTGCCAGCGGTAACCTGACGAAGATTGATTTCAGACAAATTTCGCGGGCAGAGGTCGCTATTCTCTTTACCGCCTTGCCAGCAGGCGATAAGGATTTCAGATTAAATCACCCGGATTATCTCAGCCGTGACCTGCATGGCGGCTTCATCCAGCGTGCCTTCATTACGGCATAAAACCCAGCCGGTGCGGGCAATTTCACGCTCGAACGCCCGCGTGCATTCGGCATGCTCTTCCAGCCTGTGAAGGACCGTGCTTCCCAGCCCGCGGGAGCGTGCTGCCGCCCGTGACCATGAAATCTCAGGCGCGGTGACCACGCCGACATGCAGGTCCGGTATGCGCACGTCCTGCGCGTGGTTCATCTGCAAAATCTCTGCAAACGGGATCCGCCGGCGAAAGGCCGCGTCGGAGGGATACCAGCGATCCATCAGGATAATGCTGTCGGGCGGCTGGCGGGTCAGCACGTTGCGGGAAATCCACGCCCGGCTGGCCGCTAAGCGCTCACAAACTTCCCGTTCCAGATCCACAGAGGGATCTCTGGCGAGCCGGTTAACCAGCGCCATGGTCTGCGCTCTGTCAGGATCGCTTTTTTTCTCGCAAAGCCGGACCACCTTTCGGTTGTCTGCCCTTAACCGTGCCGTGATCGCTTCCAGCAGGGTCGTTTTACCGGCACCTTTGGGGCCATCCAGAGAAACAAACAGCTGACGATTCATGGTCTGACTGACGGATGAGAGGGGATGTGGGTGAAATCTTTCTTTGCCAGAGACATCTTCTTTCCTGATTGAATGAGCTGATTCTGATCGCGCAATTAATCCTGCAAAGGATAACAGGTTGTCCAGTTGTAGTTGACCTCTGCCAGCATCAGTTCGCCTTCTACCTTCCCGTACTTGAGGGTCTGGCGTGCCAGAAAGAACTGCCGCAGCGGCGCGGGTAAATAAGCCGCGCCGTAGCGCAGCAGGGTCGAGTGCCAGAAGGGGGCCGGCAGGGCGCTGCCGGTGTGACGCTTCAGCAACTCTTCTTTCCAGCGGGAGTTGAGAACCTTTTCACAGAAGGCGTGACGCAGGTCTGTTGCCGGCGCGTCGGGGATGCCCGCCAGCAACAGCTGTCCCGGCAACGCGACTAAACGAAGATCTCTGATAACAATGTTTTGCGCGTGAAAACCGGACCAGAGCGCCCTGAGTTCAGCTATTTTTTCCGGCAAAGGTGCGTGCTCAATATAGAGCGGCAGGGTCAGGGGTAAAAAGGTAAAGTGCAGACCCCGCTCCGGCAAGGTATCGGCCAGAGGGTCATCCCCGGTAAGCTGTTTCAGTTCATCCAGCAAACGTGAAACCGCGGGGGGAACGGCGGGCTGAATGCCGGTTGCCAGGGCCAGCTTCTGCGGGTCGTAATAGCTCTCTTTCTTAATCTCCCCAATCCCCGCGTTTTTCGCCCACATCGCGAGCGTTTTCTCACTGGCAGCGTGATAGAGGTTTTGCAGAGTCGCTGAATTCATGACACTCCTTCTGACAGTCGGGGGAAACAGAGACGCATCGTCAATATTATCCCTGCCATCGCGTTCGGGCCAGGCGATTCATTCAGTGATCATTCCGGAAGCGGTAAACCTCACTACTTACCGGGCTTTATCGGGGCTACCGGATCTCCTGATACCGCCTTAACCGGACAACATCGGGACAGATCGGGACAAGCGCGGGCATGAGTCTGGAATCCATGTTGTTGCTCTGCTATTCATGAGGCCGATGACGAAAACGTATGTCTGCTACCGGAGATAAAATGAATTTTTACCGCAGCACAGAATTTACCGGTTCGAAGGCCTGGGACGCTCAGCACATCGCGAGCTTCGGCAATACCAGCGTGAAACTTCACTGGACCGATCGGCCCTATAAGTGGCACATCAACGATGGGCAGGAGGTTTTTGCGGTGATGGATGGGTGTGTTGAAATGCAATATAAAGAACAGGGTGAGATTAAACGCAGGGTTCTGAATACAGGCGATATTTTCTATGCCAGTGAAGGTACAGAGCATATTGCGCGTCCCCAGGGCGTTGCCCGCGTGCTGGTCATCGAGAAAGAGGGATCGGTTTAAGTGGGGGCGTCATCCCTGTCAACCAGCTAAAGAAGCCGCCGGTGCAGGCGGCTCTGCCAGGGACTGAAGCAGGCGTGCGCCCGTTTTCCCGGTCGCGCGGTTAATGCGCGGTGGCGGTTTTCGCGGCCGGGCGCTGGGGCAGCAGCACCAGCAGCGCGATGATGATCAGGCCCAGCGTCAGCGAGGCACCGTAGCGACTCAGCGCGAGCCCGCCCGAGGCAAGCGGTTTGTCCAGAAAATCGCCCACCACTGCACCCAGAGGCCGCGTGAGGATAAAGGCCGCCCAGAATAGCGCCGTGCGCGAAAGCGAGGTAAAGCGACTCGCCGCCCAGATAAGCGCCAGCGCACCCGCAAACAGCAGAATACCGCCATCGTAACCCAGCCCTTCAGTGTCTGCCGCCCAGTCACCTAATGCCGTGCCCAGCGTCTGGGAAAACATGATGGTTACCCAGTAGAAGGTCTCAGTGACGCCATTGTTCACCGAACTGACCGCCACCGTGCCGCAGGTCATTTTCCAGAGAAACAGAGAGAGGGTCAGCAGCGTGATCAGCAGCAGAGTGCCCCCCGGATAGCCAATATTCAGAGAGCGGTCGGCAAAATCCGCCAGCGTGGTGCCCACCGTGGTGGTCGCCACCACGGTGAACCAGTAAATCCATTTATTGAAACCGGGACGGTTAATCTGCACCACCACCGCGACAAGAAAGATAATGGCGAAAATCAGCGTTCCGGTCAGATATCCCAGATTCATTGACATAGTTACCGCATCGCCGCCGGTTTCACCCAGGGTTGTCGCCGCGATTTTGGTTAACCAGAATGCCGCGGTTACGGCAGGCACTTTACTCAGAGAAAGCGATGCTGTGTTGTTATTTTGCATAGGGTCACGCTCCGGAAAAAGCCCAATATGAGCTAACAGAGCAGGGATGTTATAAGAGTATTCTTAAGGAAAGATGAAGCGCCGGAAAGTGGGGCAGTTAACGCGACAGGGCTAAAGATTCCGGCCTGATGAGCCGATAAACAGGAGCTGATACCTCAGAGACTGCACCCTGTCATAAACGTTCTGCGCACATCCCTGTAAGGATCGCGGCCTCAGAAACAACGGCCAGCCAGGTCCGGGCGCCCGCCATACGCGATGGCCGGTTTCGCCTCAGGCTCACCCAGTGACTGTTGCCTCCTGCCGCGTCAGACGGACATTTACGGTTATAATCAGGTCTGTAGCGACGAGTATTGAGCTTGTTTAGTATCGTCAGCAACATCGGAGTCGGCCGCCATGAACTTAATGATTGAACCATCTTTCACTGCCGTCTGGTCTACAGACGCTCAGGGTATCTGCGTTGCCAGTCAGGAAACACCGGCTGGCCTGATGCCTGCTCTGAAGGGGGTGACGCTGAGTTCCTGGCTGGAACTGGCGCAGGCTGACGATGATGCAAAGATCGCGCTGCAGCTGACCGCGGCGCTGGAATATCTGACCCCTTTCTACTTTGAAGTGCCTATCCACTGTCTGGACGGTGAAACACGCCGCGTCGTGGTTTCCGGCCTGCCGGAGAGTCTGCCTGGCACCTCCCACCAGAAGTACAACGGCTTCATCCTGGATGTGACTGCACAGCGTAAAGCGCTGGAGGATGCGGTGCGCACGGCGGCGGAATATCGCCTGCTGATCGAGAACAGTACCGATCTGATTGCCCATTGCGATGCGAATGGCAGATACGTCTCGATCTCGCCCTCCTACAGCGAAATGATAGGCTGGAGACCTGAAGAGGTGGTTGGTCAGTTGGTGGTCGATTTCCTGCATCCTGACGATCGCGAATCTGCCTCGGCAGCGCTGGCACATATCTTCAGCGGCGGAACGCTGCCGGATGTGGTTGAAGTACGTAAACTGCATCGTGACGGCCACTACCTCACGCTGGGCACTAAAGCCTGTGGCGTCAGCAATCCCTCTTCAGGCAAAAATATCGGTGCCGTGCTGGTTTCGCGTGACATCACGCGTGACAAGGAAAGGATGCGCAATCTCGAAGAGCTGGCGACCCGCGACCCGCTGACCGGGCTGCCTAATCGCGCCTGGATTAACGAGCAGATTGGCCGAATGCTGGCGGAGACAGAGGACCCGGCTTTCACCACCGTGATGTTTATCGATCTCAATGGATTCAAGGCAGTGAATGATCTCATGGGCCATGCGACAGGGGATGCCTTACTGCAGCAGGTCGGTGAACGGCTGCAGCGCTGCATGCGCCCGGGCGACTCGGTGGCCCGGATGGGCGGCGATGAGTTTATTGTGGCAGCAAAGTGCAGTCATCGCGGGGTGGCATCGGCCATCGCCCTGCGCATTATTGACAGCCTGGAGGCCCCCTTCGTCATCGATAACATGGACGTGCGCATCGGTGCAGCGATTGGCATCAGCCTGGCCCGCTTCGGAACGGCAACGGCGAAAATGCTGTTCGAGCGCGCCGACAAAGCGATGTATCAGGCTAAAGCCCGCCGCGATGGCTCCTATCAGTTTTTTGAGCAGGCAGCCCTGTGATCACTGGCTGTCCGAATCCTGTCAGCCGCTGCGCTTAGCGCCATCTCACTCCTGTCTCACGCGTTCAAAAATGTTCACATCTGCTGTCCCGGCTCACGCTCATCATACCCCTCCTGAGCCTGCTGCATGGTTTCGCCATGTTGCTTCGCCCAGTTGACCAGCGCGACAAACGGCTCCTGCAGGGTTCTGCCCAGAGGCGTGATCGCATACTCCACCGCGACAGGTGAGGAGGCGATCACGTGCCGGCTTATCAGTCCGTTTCGCTCCAGACGGCGTAATGCCTCAGTCAGTGATTTGTGGGTAATGGGATCGAGCCTGCGCTTAATGGCATTAAATCGCGACGGCTGTGAGCACAACACGGTCAGGATTAACACCGACCATTTGTTGGCAACCTGTTCCAGGATCGGGCGGGTACTGTTGATCTCTGCCAGCAGAGCGGTGATATCGGTAGCCATGCGGTTTCCTCAAGGATATCTGATGTACATCAGGTGCGTAATTGACACTAAATATACGAAATGTATCATCCATCGTTCAACCTCTTTACGGAGTGGCAATGATGAAACTGAGTGGAAAAGTGGTTCTGGTGACCGGTGGCAGCAGCGGTATCGGTCTTGCCATCGCTCGCCGTTTTGTGCAGGAAGGCGCACGGGTTTTTATTACCGCCCGACGCGAAGCTCAGCTGGCAGAGGCCGTTACGCTAACCGGCGGTCAGGCTGAAGCGATAGCGGGTGACCTGACAGATGCCAGCGATCTCGCACGTTTGTTCGGGACGATTCAGGCCAGAGCCGGTCGCCTCGATATCCTGGTTAATGCATCAGGTGTGGCTGTACCGGCAAACCTGGATGAGACCTCAGCAGAGCATATTGACCTTATTTTTGGTCTGAACGTGCGTGCCATGGTGCTGACGGTACAGCATGCTGTCAGGCTCATGGAGGAGGGAGGGGCCATTCTGCTGATCGGTTCCATCGCGGGGGGAATCGCCAATCCGGGTTATGGAACCTATTCTGCCAGTAAGGCCGCTGTTCGCGCTTATGCCCGCACCTGGAACAGCGAACTGGCACCGCGCGGTATCAGGGTCAACACACTCAGTCCGGGCCCGACGGATACGCCGATGTTCGACCAGGCCAGCGATGAGCTAAGGCAGGCACTGAGCGCGCGAATACCGGCAGGGCGGCTGGGCGATCCGGATGAAGTGGCTGCAGCGGCCCTGTTCCTGGTCTCAGACGAAAGCCGTTACATCTGCGGCAGCGAACTGGTGATTGATGGTGGCATGACGGCCTGACGGCCCTGTGCTGAAACCGTAAACCGGCCGGCCGGGGGCCGGTTTTGCTCACAGAACAGCTCTGAACCTGTCCGTCTTTATTGCTGGACAGCGTCCGCAATCACTCTGGCTGCGCTGGCGAGCACATCTTTACGCGCGGCGGCGCTTTTATCGTGCTGCGTAAAGTAGGTGGTCAGGACGAGGGGGGCGTGATTTTTCGGCCAGATAACGGCGATGTCATTGGTGGTGCCGTAGTCGCCACTGCCGGTTTTATCGGCCACTATCCAGTCTGCCGGAAGGCCCGCTTTAATACTGGCTGCCCCCGTGGTATTGCCCTTCATCCAGGCTGTCAGTGTGGCTTTCTGATCGTCTTTAAGCGCAGGACCTAAAACAAGTTTGTTAAGACTCGCTGCCATCGCTGAAGGAGTAGTGGTATCGCGAGGATCACCCGGAATCGCGGTGTTGAGGCCTGGCTCGTTTCTGTCCAGCCGGAACATCGTATCACCAAGGGTTCGCGCAAACTGCGTGGCATACTGCGGGCCGCCCAGATACGCCAGCAGCTTGTTCATCGCCGCGTTATCGCTGTATTGCAGGGCCGCCGCGCTCAGCTCCGCGAGGCTCATCGCCGAACCGATATGCTTCATGGTGACAGGATTGTAATTCACCATATCGTGCTGACTTATATAAATTTTCTTATTAAGTAAAGTATCAGCATTTTTATTTTTTTTTAACCCTTCGCTCTTTTTTAATATCGCAGCAACGGCCATCACCTTACTGGTACTGCACAGTGGAAATCTTTCGTTGCCGCGCCAGGAATATTGCACACTATCAGACGTATCAATGACGGCCAGGCCCAGCCGGCCTCCGGATTGACGTTCAAGTTTCTCAAACTGATTGTTCAGGGATTGCTGATCGAAAGCCGCATGTGCTGACGCTGAACATCCCGCTGCGGCGAATAACACTATTCCGGCCAGGCGGTTTTTAAATTTATTCATTATTAAACGTTCCCTATACAAAAATTAATTAAATCTGAATTGTCACAAGGCCGTGACTGAATATCGTTCCCCTTAATTACGGACTCCAAAATAAATCAGTTTTACGGCGAGTCAAAACGGTATAAATTGATGCCAGTCATAACTTTTTCTGGGGGCTATAGTGAAAGGGGATATTCCGCTTAACGCTCTGCGCGCATTTGAAGCCTCTGCCCGCCATCTCAACTTTACCCGGGCAGGCATGGAACTGTTCGTTTCGCAGGCGGCGGTCAGCCAGCAGGTCAGATTGCTTGAAGAGCGGTTAGAAACCACATTATTCAGAAGGCTTTCGCGTGGTCTTGAAATGACCGATGAGGCGCGATTGCTGTTTTCTGAGATTTCTGATGCCTTTCATCGGATTGAGAAAGCCTATCGTCAGTTTGAAGGGGGTGAAGTCAGGGAGGCGCTCACGCTCTCCTGTGTGGGCACCTTTGCGCTGGGGTGGCTTCTACCGAAAATTGACGATTTCCGGCAACGCCATCCCGCTATCGAACTGAGTATTCAGACCAATAACAATGTGGTGAGCATCGCCGGAGAAGGTGTCGATTTTGCTATAAGATATGGTTCTGGCAACTGGTCGGCATCACATAATCAACTGCTATTTGATGCACCGCTGACGCTATTATGTCGGCCAGATACGGCGAAAAGACTTAACCGGCCTGAGGATATTACGGGCGAAAATTTATTGCGCTCTTATCGTCATGAAGAGTGGGAAAACTGGTTTGCTGCGGCGGGTATTCCCCCCTTCAGAATTAACGGGCCTGTTCTGGATTCATCGCGTCTGATTATTGATGCCGTATTGATTACCGGGGGCGTTGCGCTGGCACCGGAAATTATGTTTGAACCCGAAATAAAGCGCGGGCTGCTCGTCAGGCCTTTTGATATTTATTCCGGCAATGACGGATACTGGCTGACCTGGCAAAGAGCCCGGAAAATGACGCCGTCGATGCAAATATTCCGTGAGTGGATTATTCAGACCATTATCAGACAGTAGCGCCTGATATCGCGGCGCTTCAAAACAGGGCAGAAACCTGTCGGCGGGCTTCGATCTTCAGAAGGCGCGCTCATCGCCCTGACAGCGCAGCGACAATGGCCGACTCCATCTTCTCCGGGGCGGTGATGGGGGCAAATCGTTTTAGCGGTGTGCCGTCGGGTCCAATCAGGAATTTCGTGAAGTTCCACTTGATTCGGCCACCTGGAATGCCGGGTAGCGCCTCTTTCAGGTAACGAAACAGCGGGTGTGCCGCGGCCCCGTTGACCTCCACTTTGCCGAACATCGGGAAACTTACGCCGTAATTGATGTGGCAGGTTTGTGCGATATCGTCAGCACTGCCGGGTTCCTGCCTGCCGAACTGATTGCAGGGGAAACCCAGTATCACCAGTCCCTGATCGGCATATCTGCGATAAAGGGTTTCCAGGCCAGCATACTGCGGTGTGAACCCACAGCGGCTGGCGGTGTTGACCACCAGCACCGTCCTGCCTGCGTAGTCTGCCATGGAGGCCATCTGACCGTTCAGAAGCGGGGCCGTGAATTGATAAAAGGACGTCATGTCGGAAACCTCAGAACAAAACCGTGTAAGGCGCGATTGTCGCATGGCGCGGCGGGCGGATCACCTGCTGAGCGGCAGCCACCGCAGAGACAAACGCCCGGAGAATGCACTGCTTCGGGCGCCGGTCACTCCCAGGGGGGCGGATAAAACCTGCCGCCCTGATCCTCTGCGCGAGGCAGATGAATCAGCCGTTGTCGCGGAATCCGGGATAAAGACTCATGCCGCCATCTATAAAGAGCGTTGTGCCATGAACGTAATCGGAAAGATCGCTGGCAAGCCAGACTACCGCATTCGCCACATCTTCAGCCGCACCGATGCGGCCATAGGGGATCAGTTTTAACAATGCTTTGCCCGCCTCACCCTGGGTGGTCTCCTCATTGATGGCGGTCGCGATAGCGCCAGGCGCAACCGAGTTAACGCGGATACGCGCCTCACCCACCTCCTGCGCCAGCGTTTTCATCAGCAGGTCTACGCCGCCTTTGGAGGCGGCATAGTTAACGTGTCCGGCCCAGGGAATGAGCTGATGAACCGAACTCATATGAATGATCTTCCCTGCCGCTCTGCTGATCTCCGGACTGTGTCCCTGATCGCGGAACTGGCGCAGCGCAGCCCGCGCGCACAAAAACTGCCCGGTCAGGTTTACATCCAGAACGGTATTCCAATCCTCCAGCGTCATTTCGATAGAGGGGGCATCTTTCTGCAGGCCTGAGTTAGCCACCAGAATGTCCAGTCTGCCAAACTCAGCAAGGGTCTGCGCAAAGAGATTATCGACATCTGCCTCTTTCGACACATCACCTTTCACTGCGATAGCACGACCGCCACCGGCCCGGATTTTTTCTGCCAGCTCTTCGGCAGGCTCGGCCTGACTGTGATAGTTAATGACCACAGCGGCCTCTTCCCTTGCGAGGGCTTCTGCACAGGCATAGCCGAGGCCTGAACTGGCACCGGTCACCAGCGCAACCTGATTTTTGAGAGATAGATTCATGAGGCTTCCTTATTCAGTAAAGAGTCAATGTATGTTGTGACCGGCCGTTCTGTTCTGTGCGTCACTCAGCGGGAGCCGCGCCGTAAGAGGCTGGGGCACTCAGCTGTTTTTGCCACCAGTCTCTGCGTAAGGCGGAACCGCGACCTCTCGCTGCCACGATTAAAAAGGGCGCAGGGTGATGAATCACTGAATTATAGATGCGAAGTAGAGGCTTAGCCGTGAATGCGCGATGAGCCCTCATCCGGGCATTGTGAGACGGGTCCAGTCTTATTTATCCGGTGCATGAGTGCCAGGGGGGATGTTGCTGACCGGATTTCGTTTTATTCTGACGGTTAAAAGAAAAACGGAGGCTGGCATGATTAGGGTAGAAAAAGCCGATCCCTGCGCCCCGGAGTCGCAACGGCTGATAAATGCGCTTTCAGCCGAGCTCGCGGCGATAACCGGCGATGATGGCAGGCGTCACTGTGCAGTGGCTGCTATGGATGAGGAGAGGGCGCTCTGGGTGGTGGCCAGAAATCATCAGGGTGTGGCTGTAGGCTGCGGCGCTATCCGACCGCTTACAGAGACGGTTGCCGAACTGAAGAGAATGTATTCAGACCGCAGTGACGCCGGAATCGGCAGGGCATTACTGACCTTCCTCGAAGAGTCGGCGCTGGGAATGGGATACACGGAGATCTGGCTCGAAACCCGTGCTGTGAACCATAAGGCTGTCCGTTTTTATCAGAACAGCGGATATAACCGCATCGCAAATTATGGGCCCTACATAAACCGGGAAGAGGCGGTGTGCTTTGCTAAGGTGCTGAGCGATGAGCGGGAATAACGTTCAATCTATGGCGGCTATGCTGATGAAGATTTCAGGATAGCGGCACGTGAGCGTTGGTTCTTCATTCACATCTTTCAGCGCAGCAGGAATAGCATCCGCGTTTTGCATTGTGTATCTGGATATAGCTTACCTGAGGATCGTTAAAAAATTGCGCAAAGAGATCTTCAGCCCCTTTTCCCTCCACAATATCCGTCAGTTGTAAAAAATGTTTTTTGTCATAGGCCCGTAATGACAGTGCTCTATTGCGCATGACTTCGGGTAATTCGTTAAGGTAAATGCCCTGTCAGGTGCACCCCTCCCGGATATAGATCGCATGGGTGCCAAAATAGGGTGAGTCTGCAGGCTGATAAATATGATTGATCAACAAAGCGGTTTCACCGACGGGGATGTCGCACAATGAAATTCTGTCGGGATAACCAGGATAGCACTCTACCGTTTGTCGAATTGCATTATGCTTTTTCAGATAACTTTCGCTCTGTCCATAAAGATGAGCAAACGGCTCTGCTTTCAGGCCTGAAATCCTGTAGTTCATCCTGTCCTCTCTGGTTGTCATCGTTACACCCTCAGTCATGACTTTAACGAAAACCTTCAGGAGCCACTCGCCGTTTTCGGTCAGGAGAATGCAGTTACATCAAATGCAGCGCGTTTCAGGCAGAGCCTCCATCCGACGCTAATAAGTCAGCAAGGTTGTGATTGAGAGTCCGCATCCATACGCTATATGCGTTTAAGCAGTCAGTCTCGCCAGCAGAGCCGTTTTGAAGGAAATACCTGAAACCAGGCTGTCCCCGGAACAAGCGGTATAAAAGCAAAAATTATCCCTGGATGACGGCCTTTGTTCTCATTACTCTCTCCCGTCGCATCAACCCCGCAAAAAATCTGTCCGGTCTTTATCCTGGTAACGACTTGCCCGTCACATAAACCAGATGTGCTGAATACTTTTTTGTGACAAATAACACAACCTGATTACATCTTCCGGCGGAGACGCTTTTTTATCGTGATAATGGTTTTACTGAGTACATTAATGTTTTACAGAGTACAACAATGCGTTTTGCGTATCACGCGCAAAACGATGACAAAAATGTGAGGATCATCATGTCTGAAAAACAGCACATCACGACTTTCTCTGCCGATATCGAGCAGCAGACCGTAAAAAAGGTGGTCTGGCGCATTTTGCCATTTCTGATTGTCTGTTATCTGATTGCCATTATTGACCGCGGCAACATAGGCATGGCTTCGTTGCAGATGAACGAAGATCTGGGGTTGTCGAAAGCGGTGTTTGGCCTGGCGAGCAGCCTGTTTTTCGTTGGTTACTTCCTGTTTGAAGTCCCCAGCAACCTTGCGATGCAGAAGATTGGTGCAAAGATCTGGATCTCGCGCATCATGGTCTCCTGGGGCATCATCTCGGTCTGTACGGCCTTCGTCGAAAGCGCCAATACGCTCTATGTTCTGCGCTTCTTACTGGGTGCCGCTGAGGCAGGATTCTTCCCGGGCGTCATTCTTTATCTGACCTACTGGATCCCTGGCAAATACCGTGCACGCGTCATCGCGACCTTCATGGTGGCTATCCCTGCCGCGAACTTTATCGGCTCACCTATCTCAGGTCTGATTCTGTCACTCGATGGCTGGCTGGGCATGCGCGGCTGGCACTGGCTATTCATCCTGGAAGGCATTCCGGCCGTGGTGCTGGGTGTGGCCGCTTTCTTCATGCTGAGCAACCGCCCCTCTGATGCCAGCTGGCTGAATCAGGAGCAGAAAGCCTGGCTGAATACCACGCTGGAAGCGGAAAACGCGAAGAAAAAAGCGATTGGACACATCTCCCTGTGGAAGCTGCTGCGCCATAAACATATCTGGGTAATGGCGCTGATTTATGCAGGTGCCTCGGCGGCAGGTTCAACGCTGAGCGTCTGGTCTCCGCAGTTGCTGAAATCTTTCGGTCTGGACAACTTCACAACCGGTTTAGTGAATGCGATCCCTTACGGTCTGGCTTCTGTTCTGATGATTGTCTGGGGCAGAAGCTCTGACCGCAGCGGCGAACGTCGCTGGCACACCGCGCTGACGCTGTTTTTAATCGCAGGCGGTCTGCTCTCTGCATTCCTGACCAACACGCTGACCGGCAGCGTCGTGATTCTGTCGCTGGTGCTGATTGGTGCTTACTCAATGAAAGGGCCTTTCTGGGCGCTGGCTTCGGGCTGGATGTCATCCACGACGGCTGCGGCGGGTCTGGCTGCTATCGGGGCGATGGCTAACCTGATTGGCGGAGGATTGATGGTTAACGTTTACGGCATCATCAATCAGGCCACCGGCAGTCACACCCTGGCAATGCTGCCACTGGCTGTGCTCTGCAGCGTCGGCGGCATCGCCGTGCTGGTTATGGGACGCACCAAAAAATTAAACATTGAAGTTGAGAATACCGCTTCACCCGTCAGTAAATAACGTTGTCAGCCCGGAGATGCTGCTCGCCGCGTCTCCGGGCTTCTCCCTTCATTCATCGTCCTGCCGCCTCTTTTTCCTGATCGATCTCTTTGTGTGCAACACCCCCTCGCTTATTCAACAGCCATGTTAACTCGCCCATCTTTTCACTAAGCCACGCCTGGCGCTCCTGTAAGCCTGTGGCGGGTTGTCATCCCCCCTGAATGCCATCTGACGAAAGCGGGCCGTATGCAGGGGCTCACCTTCGGCGGGAGGAAGAGTGGTGTAAGGAGCGCTTGTTCAGCCAGAAGGGAGGTGCTGACAGTGAGTCTGGCCCTGCAGGGACAGGTGACGCTATCTGCGGGTGTTTAAAGCTGGAGTGGCGCGATGTGGCATCTGAATGCTGAGCGCGTTTGCAAGGTTGTGGCAGGCCACTGGGAGGGCAGAGGGAAAGTTTCAGAGGACAGGGCGGTAAAGCGGCAAGGGCATAGCCTGAAAGCCAGACAAAAGAGAGAACGCATAAAAAAACCGGCTAAACGGCCCAGGCGCCTGTTTAGCCGGTCAGAAAAAGCCGATCAGGAAACCGGACTTTCGTCTTTCACCGGTTCTGCCAGCACGTTCAGCACGTTTGTGGCTGCCACGGTGCCCATCTTCACGTAGGAGTTATCACTGACGCCACCAATGTGTGGCGACAGAATCACGTTGTCGACATTCTGCCAGATATGCGGGGCGGTCAGCGGTTCTGTGGCAAAGCTGTCCAGCGCCGCTGAGGCGATCGTGCCGTCATTCAGTGCCGCGATCAGGGCTTCATCATCGATCAGACCCCCGCGAGCCGTATTCACCAGAATGGCGCCTTTTTTACACAACGCCAGCGACTCTGCGTTGATCATCTTTTGGGTCTGTTCCGTCAGCGGGCAGTGCAATGAAATCACATCTGACTGACGCAGCAGATCGTCCAGCGAGGAGGAGACACACTCATCCGGGAAAGTGCGCGCATAGGGATCATAGGCCAGGACGTTCATGCCAAAAGCGCGGCCGATACGGGCCACGCGACCCCCTATCGCCCCCAGACCCACCAGTCCGAGGGTTCTGCCCTCCAGCTCCACGGATTTGTGGGTCGATTTATCCCAGTGTCCCTGACGCATGCGTTGATCCAGGGGGATCACCGATTTAGCGCAGGCCAGGATCAGCGCCCAGGCGTGCTCTGACACGGCAGCCGCGTTGGCACCCGGGGCCGACTGAACACTGATATGACGCTCAGCGGCGGCTTTCTGATCGATGACATCGATGCCACTGCCGTGTTTGGAGATAACGCGCAGAGCGGGGGCGGCGTCCATGATGCGGGCGTTAATCTTGCCGTAGCGGACGATAATCCCCACCGGGTTATGCTCCTGGCAGAGCTGAACCAGAGTCTCTTCGCCCGGCTGTTTGCCTGCATACACAATCGTGAAATCGTCGAGCAGGCTCACTGCCTGCGGTGCCAGATCGCTGGCGGTGACCAGAATGACAGGAGAAGAGGTCGTCATTACAGCACCTCCCCGTCAACCAGCATGCCAGCCGTAAGCAGCGCTTTCTCTAACCAGGGCGCGCGGAGATCGCCATCGCGAATGGCGGCGATGCGGCTGGTTTCGAAATCCAGTTTTTTCTGCGCGAGCTCGATCAGGGCCGGAACGGCTTCACGAGGCAGCACAACCACGCCATCGATGTCGCCAATCACCAGATCGCCCGGCTGAACTGCTGCGCCTGCTACTGAAACAGGGAAGTTAACCCGTCCCGCCACCGATTTGGTCGGGCCGCAGGGATTCAGGCCCGCGGCAAATACCGGGAAGCCATTGGTGCTCAATGCATCGGCATCACGAACCGCGCCATCGATAATAATCCCGGCAATGCCAGAGGCCTGCGCCTGAGTAGACATAATTTCGCCGATTAATGCGCAGCTGATGTCGCCTTTGCCATCAACCACAATCACATCGCCCGGCTGGGCAATAGCCAGTGCGGCGTGGATAGCGAGATTGTCACCCGGTCTGACTTCAACAGTGATAGCGGGGCCGGCAACTTTCATGGTGTGGGAAAGCGGTTTTACGCGTCCGTGCAGCGTTCCGCGTCGCCCGGCAACATCTGCCAGTATCGCGGCCTGAAACTGAGCAGCCTGTTTTACGAGCTCTGGCGCGATACGGGTAATGTCGCGATTGATGAAGGTATTATCTGCATGTGGCATAGATCATCCTCTTTCGTTTTACCAGGTACAACTTTGTTGTACAATATAAAACTACTATATCTATGTTAATTTGGATCACACCAGTGTTAAGCATTCATTTGTGATGTAAATACGATGTGAATCACAAATTACAGGGTAAACTGCCTGCCGTCGCAAACAGGAGAACCTGCTAATGGGGAATGAAGGCGTAATTGCCGTAGAAAAAGCGCTGGCGCTACTGGATTGTTTCAGGCCTGGCGAAGAGTCACTCACGCTGACCGCGCTGGCCCAGCTTTCCGGGTATCACAAAACGACGGTTTATCGCCTGATGAACTCACTGGAACGCATGAATTACGTTATCCGGCGCGACAACGGGGTTTATACCCTGGGACCGAGACTGCTCTATCTGGGCAAGCTCTATGAACAATCCTTCCATCTTGCCACTATCGTCCAGCCTGAGCTTCATGCCCTGGCGACGGCCACGGGTGAAAGCGCCACCTGGTATGTCATCGAGAAGGATCAGCGACTCTGTCTGTTCCGCGCGGAACCGTCAGAAGGCTTGCGGGAAACGCGTCTGCCCGGAACGTTTCTGCCGCTGGATAATTCAGCCATCGGAAAGGTGCTTCGCTGCTGGGGACGCAGAGAACCGCTGTTTGAGACTCAGCCGGAACTTCCGTTGTTTACCTCTGGTATCCGCGATCCGCATATCGCCTCATTATCACTTCCGGTGTTTGGTGAGGGCGACAATATGCTCGCGGCCCTGGCCCTGACCGGGCCCGCTTCACGCCTGACAGAGGCGAAACGCGACGGCGGTCTGGGTAAACTGATGAAAGAGGCGGCGCACAGGCTTTCCCTGAAATCGGGTGCGCGAAAAGCCTTCTGCGATGATTTTTATAAGATCTAGCGCAGCGCACCAGCGGTAACGTTACCGCTGGTGAGATAAGCCCGGCACCCGTGCAGATTTGCCGCGACGCCGGGTTCTGTGCGAAGGTTAAAGGCCCGCGCACGGGTGCGGGTAAATGAATGTCCCGCCCGATCGTGAAAAATCCCCCGCTTTCCCGTCTCAACATGAATTTCCTTCATGTTCATTGAAATTTAATCACTTTTTTTCACCCGCCCGTTGAGGCATAAAGTAAGAATTGTTAATAACTTTGAGAAATATGAATGCTTGTTAAGGGATAGCAAAGCTGCATAACCCTCTCAGCAACAATTCATATCAGCGACCAGGATACCCGATAGCGATGAACAACGATTTTGCCTTTACCATCAAGCGTATTCGTTTCGACGAAAATTATAACCCTTCAAAAAATACGCGCGCGACGACGAACTTTGCGAATTTAGCGCGTGGCGAAAAGCGTCAGGAAAATCTGCGCAATGCCCTGGTGATGATCGATAATCGTTTTAACTCGCTGGCGCACTGGGACAATCCAAAGGCTGACCGCTATTCCGTTGAACTGGAGATCATTTCTGCGGAGCTGAATCTGCAGGGTGGCGCTGACGGCGAAGCGTTTCCGGCTATCGAAATTTTAAAAACCTATATCGTGGATCATCACACCGGTGAGCGCAGCGAAGGCATTGTGGGAAATAATTTCTCATCCTACGTGCGTGATTATGATTTCAGCGTGGTGCTGGCAGATTTTAATAAAGGGCAGACTGAATTCAGCACGCCCGCGGATTTTGGCCAGCTGCACGGTAACATTTTTAAAAGCTTTGTTAACTCAGCGGTCTATAAAGAGAATTTCAGCAAATCACCGGTTATCTGCCTGAGCGTGTCCAGCAAAAACACCTATGTGCGCACCGGCAATCAGCATCCCATTCTGGGCATTGAATATCAGCAGGATGCGCCCTCACTGACCGATTTCTACTTCGGGAAAATGGGCCTGAAAGTGCGTTTCTTTATGCCGCAGGGCAGCGTTGCGCCGCTGGCGTTCTATTTCCACGGTGATCTGCTCAGCGATTACACCGACCTTGAGCTGATCGGCACCATCAGCACTATGGAAACGTTCCAGAAGATCTATCGCCCTGAAATCTATAACGCGAATTCCGCTGCCGGTCACTGCTATCAGCCGACGCTGCAGCATCAGGATTACTCATTAACCCGGATTGTTTACGATCGTGAAGAGCGCAGCCGGCTGGCTGTTGAGCAGGGGAAATTTACTGAGGCCCATTTTATTAAGCCTAATCAGACCCTGCTGGCGCAATGGTCCGCTGAATCCGTTCTTTAATTAAAATTAAAAGGTCACCTGCTATGAAAACCTTATTACCGACATCCACCGCCGGCAGCCTGCCAAAACCCTCCTGGATTGCACAGCCAGAGGTGCTCTGGTCACCCTGGAAACTGCAGGATGATGAGTTAGTGGCGGGTAAATTAGATGCGCTGCGTCTCTGCCTGGACGATCAGGTGCGGGCGGGGATCGATATCGTCAGTGATGGTGAGCAAACCCGTCAGCACTTCGTCACGACCTTTATCGAACACCTCAGCGGCGTGGATTTTGAAAAGCGCGAAGTGGTGCGTATCCGCAATCGTTATGATGCCAGCGTCCCGACCGTGGTGGGTGAAGTCTCCCGTCAGAAGCCGGTCTTTGTCGAAGATGCAAAGGTTTTACGTAAGCTGACCGATCGTCCGATTAAATGGGCGCTGCCGGGGCCGATGACCATGATCGATACCCTCTACGACAACCACTACAAAAGTCGCGAAAAACTGGCGTGGGAATTTGCAAAAATCCTCAACCAGGAGGCAAAAGAGCTGGAAGCCGCAGGCGTGGATATTATTCAGTTTGATGAGCCGGCTTTTAACGTCTTTTTCGACGAAGTTAACGACTGGGGTATTGCGGCATTAGAGCGCGCTGTCGAAGGGCTGAAGTGTGAAACCGCCGTGCATATCTGCTATGGCTATGGCATCAAAGCGAACACCGACTGGAAGAAAACGCTGGGAACCGAGTGGCGCCAGTATGAAGAGGTCTTCCCGAAACTGCAGCGCTCATCGATCGATATCGTCTCACTGGAGTGTCAGAACTCGCGGGTGCCGATGGATTTGATCGAGCTGATTCGCGGTAAAAAAGTGATGGTCGGCGCCATCGATGTGGCAACCCATAATATTGAGACGCCGGAAGAGGTCGCCAGTACGCTGCGCAAGGCGTTGCAGTTTGTGGATGCCGAAAATCTCTATCCTTCGACCAACTGCGGCATGATCCCGCTGCCGCGTCATGTTGCCAATGGCAAGCTCAACGCGTTGAGCGCAGGCGCAGAGATTGTCCGCAGAGAAATTCTGGGCAAATAAGCGTTTCCTGAGCCCGTTCAGTCCGGCGAATGATTTCATTTTCACAATGCGATCGGCCGGACTGAATCTTAATCCTGCTTTTGCCCGTCTCATTTCCCGCTAAACTCTTCAGCACTGCGCCCGTGCGCGATGACAAATGCGCATATAAACCGCTCAACCTGCCGGATTTCACCCGGACTATCCTGACCTGATCTTTATCGTCGCTGAATGATTCCGCCCATCAGGCGGACGACAGCATCACTGGTAAATGTTCGCCACAACCGATATAACAGATTGATAACAATCAATCTCAGAGGCAGTTATGGCGCTTTCGCATGAATTACTCCTGATTTTCACCACCTACTTTGTCGCCACGGCCAGCCCGGGTCCCAGCAATATGGCGATAATGGGAACGGCGATGAAAAAGGGCAGGGGAGCCGCCCTGGCGCTGGCAGCAGGTGTGGTGAGCGGCTCGATGATCTGGGCGCTACTGGCCGCCTGTGGCGTGCTGACGGTGCTCGCCACCTTCGCAAAGTTGCTGATTGTATTGAAGGTTGGCGGCGGGTTATATCTGCTCTGGCTGGCATTTAAAGCGGGTAAATCGGCCCTGCGCCGCACGGAAGCGACAGACATTGATGCCAGCACTGAGCGGGTCGCCTGGGGCAGACTGTTTCGCCAGGGAATACTCATGCATGTCGGCAATCCCAAGGCGATTCTCACCTGGGTGGCGATCATCTCTTTTGCCCTGAAGCCCGATATGGCTGCCTCCACGGTACCGCTGATCATCGCTGGCTGTGCAACGATCTGTCTGCTGGTGTTCGGTGGATATGCGCTGCTCTTCTCGACGGCGGTGATGAGCGCGTTCTATCGCCGCATCCGTCGCGGACTGGAGGCGCTGTTAGCCTGCTGCTTTGCGCTGGCGGGGCTGAAACTGGTGTTCAGTCGCCACTAAGTCGGGGATGGCCGTTCGCGACTTCTGCATGAAAATGGCACACCCTGTGCTGATGCAAACAACGGTTTCGCCAGGGTGTCACTGCAATCAGGGGGGCATCCGCAGCGGTGGCCTCTCTCATTACATCAACAAGGCGGTGAAATGAAAGGCTCGTGCTTGTGTGAAACGGTGGTTTTTGAGCTGGCAGCGCCACCCACGCTTTACTACCGTTGTCACTGTTCGCTGTGCAGAAAGCAGAGCGGAACCGGCTATAACCTGGCGACGCTGGTGAAAGCGGGGGAGTTCCGCTGGACTGGCGGAGAAGATCACCTGGCGTCATGGCAAAAAGCCAGCGGTTATCGCAACGATTTCTGCACCCGCTGTGGCTCCACCGTGCCCAACCCGCTGCGTGACCGGCCTTATGTGTGGATTCCTGTGGGTTTACTCAATGAGGCGGTGGATATGCAGTGTGTCGGCGACTTCTGCACCGATGATGCGATGCCCTGGGACACGACCCGCTCAGCAACCACCCATGCCGGACCGGTGCCGTCGCTGACGGCGCTGCTGACCCATCTGAAACTTGCTGATGAATCGCCATAGTTTCTCTGACGGTTTCTGTCTGCATTCCTGGCCGTTGGCTGGTTATGTTCCAGGGTGTTTTAGCTGAAGTCCCCACTCTTCCGCGCAGATATTCATGGCGCGAGGAGAACTGAGCAGCAGTTTTGGCAGCGTGAGCGAGTCATAGAGCTGCCTGTGCCGCTTCCGGTTCTGAGGGGCGATGCGGGCAATGTAGTTTATCATCGCCAGGCTTACCGGCTCTCTGTGAGTCCTGAGTCCCCCGATCCGCGGCGTGGAGGAGTAGCATCGCCGGACATAGCGCAGCAGCGCTAAGGGCACGCTGACATCCAGAAGAATCAGTCCGGTGGCCCGGGCGAGCCGTGCTTCAATACACTTGGTGTAGTTGCCTTCCATGATCCATCTCTCCTGACTGACTGCTTCGGCGTGTAAACGAAGGAACTCGTCCGGCTCCCTGGGCACCCACTGACTGCCTGGAATATGATGTAACTGATCCAGGTGCACCACAGGCAGACCTGTTTTGCGTGACAGGGCCTCAGCCAGCGTAGATTTTCCGCTGTTAGAAGGCCCGAGAATACAGATGCGTGGTCCCAGCGCGTCTGACGAGATTAGCCTGTTCACAGATAGCTCCCTGTTAAAATCCGGTAAATGCGCGCTGAGGGTAATTGCGTCTGCATCCGGAACAGCAATCCTACTCCACGGGTTCATCGCCTGGCGATAAGTCTCTCATAACCTGATAAAATCGGGCACAGGACAAATAAAAATCCCATGAACACATTTACAAATTTAAATGTGTAAATATAATGTCGCCTCTTCAAACACCAGAGGATTTTTTAGTCATGCCATCACTTTTTACCCCCCTGAGCCTGGGCGACCTTCAGCTCCGTAACCGCATCGTTCTGCCGCCGCTGACCCGCTGCCGCAGTGAGCAGCCAGGCAATGTTCCCGGTCCGATGATGGTGGAATATTATCGCCAGCGCGCCAGTGCCGGACTGATGATCACTGAAGGCACCCAGATTGAGCCTCGCGGGCAGGGCTATGCATGGACGCCGGGGATACACAGTGAAGCGCAGATTGCGGGGTGGAAAAAAGTCACCGAAGCAGTGCATCAGGAAGGTGCCACTCTTTTCTGCCAGCTCTGGCACGTGGGGCGGGTGTCCCATAATGAGCTTCAGCCAGGAAAAGAGGCCCCGGTTGCGCCGTCAGCGATAGCCGCCGATAACGTCCGGGTCTTTATTGAAACCGGACCGGGTGCCGGAATGTTAACCGCGCCCAGCGAGCCGCGGGCACTGACGAACGCGGAAGTGAAAGAGATTGTGGCGCTTTACCGGCGGGCGGCGGAGAATGCCAAAGCGGCCGGGTTCGATGGCGTTGAGCTTCACTCCGCCAACGGCTATCTGATTAATCAGTTTATTTCTGAGCACACCAACTTCCGCACGGATGAATATGGTGGCTCGCCTGAGAATCGTCTGCGTTTTCTGCGTGAAGTGGTTGAAGCGGTAAGTTCGGTCTTTGGCAGTCATCGTGTCGGCGTCCGGTTTGCCCCGCTTTTCAGCAGCACGGACGAAGATCGCGTCTATCTGGGCCTGGTCGAAAGTGATCCGCATGCGACTTATATCCGCGCCGCGCAGCTGCTTAATGAGCTGGAAATCGGTTATCTCTCTATCGCCGAGGCGGACTGGGATAACAGTCCTGACCTGCCGGAGAGCTTCCGGATTGCGCTGCGGGAAACCTTCCGCTCGCCCATTATCTACTCAGGCCGTTACACCGCCGAAAAAGCACAGCGGATGCTGGATAAAGGCTGGGGTGACCTGTTTGGTTTTGGCCGCACCTTTATCGCCAACCCCGATCTGCCCGCGCGGATTAAAGCAGGCAATCCGCTGAATCCTGTGGATCACACCTCCCTGTATGGCGGAACGGAGAAAGGGTATACTGACTACCCTGTTTATCCATCCTGATGTTTTGTGAGGCGGCATGTCACCCGAAGAGGCCCTGAAGTTACTGGCCAATCCCACCAGAATGGCCGTGCTGATGTGGCTCAAAAACCCTGACGAAGCGTTTGCGGGCTATGCCCAGCTCTATCCCTTCGACCAGTATGGCGTCTGTGCCAGTCTCATCCAGGACAAGGCGGGCTTATCACAGCCCGCCACCTCGTTATGCCTGAAAGCCCTGCAGAGTGCCGGACTGGTGGAAACCAGCAAAGTGGGTAAATGGACCTACTATCGCCGCGCCGAACCGCGTATTCGGGAAGTCACCGACGCGGTGACGCACTCCCTGCAGGCGCTGCTATAGACGTCGCCGCGCGCCTCTGATCCGGTAGCGACATCTTTCCTTGTCTCTCTCTTTCTGCGTCGCGCCCCTGCACACTGCTTGACGAAGCTGTTCGCTTCACTTACAACTAAACCCGTCAGGGGAGTCTCGCCGGAGAGACTGAGAGGCTGATAGCGCACCCGCGCGGCTCAGCGACCCTTAGAACCTGACCCAGTTGATACTGGCGTAGGAAGACGGGTATCGCATCAGATACTTGCCGCAGGAGCGCATTCGCGTCGCTTCTGCCTATTCCCTCTGTATCACGGGTCTTCGTTAACGGATAACGAGGCGAATGTGACCCACTCAATCCTGAATCTCTCTTCTTCTGTGGCGGGCAGCCAGGGCCGCTGGTCGGTGCTGGGCAGCGGCGTCGCCGGACTCTGTGTCGCCACCCTGCTGGCGGAACGGGGAGAAGCTGTCGAAATTATTACTCAGCCTGACTGCCGGGCAGCCTCGCACTGGGCGGGCGGCATGCTCGCGCCCTGGTGCGAGGCAGAAAGTGCACCGCCAGAGGTGATCGAATGGGGCCAGCATGCCGCGGGCTGGTGGGCAAAGCGTGTCGATGGCGTGGTGCAGCAGGGCACGCTGGTGGTTGCACCGCCGCGTGACAGCCGTGAGCTGACGCGCTTTGCCAGCATGACGCAGCAGCATCAGTGGGTGGCCCCCGGCGACGTTGAACCGGCGCTGGAAAACCGCTTCGCTCGCGGCCTTTTCTTCGCCCGGGAAGCGCATCTCGACCCGCGTCGGGCGCTGCAGCAGCTGCAGGATACGCTCAAAGAGGCGGGCGTGCCGTTTCACAGCGGTCAGCCCGGCGGAAAGATTATCGACTGTCGCGGCATCCACGCCGCCGATCAGCAGCCCGCGTTGCGTGCCGTGCGCGGCGAAATGGTGATCCTCCATACCCCCGACATTTGCCTCTCCCGTCCCGTCCGGCTGCTCCATCCGCGCTTTCCCTGCTATCTGGTGCCTCGTGCCAATGGGCACTTCATGCTGGGTGCCACCATGGTCGAAAGCCATGACAGCAGCCCGATTAGCGCGAAAGCGATGATGGAGCTGCTGAGCGCCGCTTACAGCCTGCATCCGGCGCTGGCTGAAGCGCGTATCGTCGAGAGCGGCACCGGGTTGCGTCCTGCTTACCGGCAGAATCTGCCGGAGGTGCGCTACGAAAATGGCCGCTTCTCGCTTAACGGCCTCTACCGACACGGCTTTTTACTGGCCCCGATAATGGCTGAAAACCTTATGCGGCGACTGACTCAGGAGACACCCCATGCGAATTGAACTCAACGGACGCGCGATCGAAACCGGCGCAACAACCCTGGCGGAGCTGATGCAGGAGCAGCAGATCGATCCGCGCACCGTCGCCACCGCCCTGAACGGTGAGTTTGTGCCGCGCACCCGTTACGCCAGCCAGCGACTTGAGGCCGGGAATCAGCTGGAAATTCTGTCCCCGATGCAGGGAGGTTAATCATGTTTTATCAGTTTGCACCGACATCCCGTTTTCTGCTCGGCACCGCCGGTTACCCCTCGCCGGAGATTCTGCATCAGGCGATCGACGCGTCAGGCGCGGAGATCATTACCGTGAGCCTGCGACGAGAGGGGCGGGAAGGCGCGGCCTTTCGCACGCTGCTGCAACAGCTCAACAAACGGATTCTGCCGAATACGGCCGGCTGCCATTCGGTTAAGGAGGCGGTGACCACGGCGCAGATGGCGCGTGAACTGTTTGATACCCCCTGGATCAAGCTGGAGGTGATTGGTCATGCCGACACGCTGCAACCCGACCCCTTTGCCCTGGTGGAAGCCGCCCGCATTCTCTGCGCTGACGGATTTCAGGTGTTTCCCTACACCACGGAAGATCTGATTGTCGGTGAAAAACTGCTGGAAGCCGGCTGTGAAGTGCTGATGCCCTGGGGGGCGCCGATTGGCTCCGGCCAGGGACTGCGCAATATCGAGGGGCTGCGCGCCATGCGTGCCTGGTTTAAGGATATTCCGCTGATTATTGATGCGGGGATCGGCGCACCGGGCCAGGCGGCTCAGGCGATGGAGATGGGCTTTGATGGCGTGTTGCTCAACACGGCCGTAGCAAAAGCTCGCGATCCGGTCCGGATGGCCGGTGCCTTTGCCGCCGCGATCCATGGGGGACATGAGGCGTTTCAGGCCGGGCTGATGGAGCCGCGCGATATGGCATCGGCCTCCACGCCCCTGTTTGGTCTGGCACAGTTCAGTTAAGGAGCGCCAATGGATCGTTATCAGCGACAGACGATGTTACCGGAAATTGGTGATGCGGGGCAGCAGCGACTGAGCAGGGCGCGGGTGCTGGTTGTGGGCGCAGGCGGTCTCAGTGCCACGCTGCTGCCCCTGCTGGCAGGTGCCGGAGTAGGGTTCATTCGTCTTTACGACGGCGATCGGGTTGAACTGCACAACCTTCACCGGCAGACGCTGTTTGGTGTGGACGATGTCGGGCAGCCAAAAGCCCTCTGCGCGCAGCGTGCACTGGCGCAGCGAAACCCTGAGTGTGAAGTCGACGCGCATCCGCAGTCACTGAGCGCCAGTCTGCTGCCGCAGGCGCTGGCGGAGATTGATGTGGTGGTGGATGCGGCGGATAACTTTGCCATTACCTATCAGCTTTCGGACGCCTGTTATGCGCGCGGCCTGCCGCTGATCTGTGCCTCAGTGCTGGGGCGCAAAGGCTATGTCGGCGGATTCTGCGGTGGTGCGCCCGGCTATCGCGCGCTGTTTCCACACTTGCCCACTGCATCGGCTGACTGTAACACCGCGGGCGTTATGGGGCCTGCGGTGGCGACGCTGGGGGCCATGCAGGCACAGATGGTGCTCACGGTATTGCTGAAACTGACGCCTTCACCGCTGGGTTGTATGATCCACTGCGACCTGGCCTCGTGGCATATGCGACAGTTCCGCTTTGACGATGCCCCGGAACCGGAGGCGCCGGGCACGCCGTTCATCGACCTGGCCATGCTCACTGGTGAGGACTGCATTGTGGAGTTGCGCAGCGCCGAAGAGGCCCCGGTCAGCGTGGCGGAAGGGGCGTTGCGCATTCTGCCAGAGCAGATCGCCGGCTGGCAGCCGCCTGCCGATCGACGCGTGGTACTGGTGTGCGCCAGCGGAATGCGGGCCGCGCGTGCGGCTGAAAATCTTGCCGCACGCGGGGTCACGCGTCTGGCGCTGATGGCGGCAAAGGCGCTGTAACTGCCGGTTCAGATCACCTCGACCAGCTGGAACGTTTCGAAAATCAGCTCCATCTCAGGGTGAAAAGAGCCTTCCCGCTGAAAGTATCGCTGATGTTCCTGACGCCAGTAGTCGAGGCTGAGATCGCCTTCACCTTCAAGCATCGCCATCTCCGGCGTCACACGGTCAAAGCGCGTCAGGAACAGCCCGGTGGTGCGGATCACGCAGACGGGCTGCTGTTCACCGTTGAGAACAATGCTGTAACCGCCCGGCTGGGGCAGTTTTTCCTGATCCTGCCAGCTGGCTGCCGATCCACAGGTGGCCACTTTTTTACCCGCAATAATCAGCGTACTTAACGCGTTCGCCAGCTCGGGTGAATCACCAAATGCATCGACCATCGCATCCGGATATTTTTCCTGCAGTTGTTCCAGCGTCATCGCCATCAGCAAATCCTTATGAAAGTGGGTACGTGCCTGCATCATTGGAGCAGGCTGCCTGTCGCCGAACAGCTTACCCGGCATTCCGGCAGGAAAACAGGCGAATCTCCGGGATAAGCCGTTTTGCCCGCCGATGTCGTGCACAAGCGCCGCTGTCAGGCAAAGCAGTGGCTCAGGAGAGACGAACTAGCGTTTCAGGAAGCTCGCCCACTGCTCAATGTCATCACCGCTGCTAATCTCAGGCTGCACCAGGCCGTTAACCATAAAGGTAGGAGAGACGTGAATGCCATTCTGGCGGGCGTATTTGCAATGCCACTTGATGGCGTTCTGCAAATCGGGCCGATCAAATGCCGCCATGGCGTCGACGCCACTGTAGGTTTTCAGGCGTTCCAGAATCTGATTCGGGGTGGCATCGCGGTTCGGACCGGTGCAGTGGTCGGTAAATTCAAACTCTTCGCGGTGATCGGCAACGGCCTGCATCACCTGTCTGGCGGCCGTTTTACTTTCGCAGGCCGCGGCGAGGATATAGCGCACAACGAGACCCGAATAGAGGTGCCACGGCTGGGATTGCAGACGGATCTTCAGAGTGATGTTCTCTTCGCCTGCGTGCGCCAGTAAGGCGTCGAATTTATTGAAAGCGCGAACGGAAAACGGACAGGTAGGTTCCAGAAAGACTTCGAAGATCGCAGGACCCTGACCCCAGACCAGAACATCAGCGTGCTGATTCATTAACCACTCCTTAAGTTTAAACGTAACGGGAAGTCGTTTTACTCTGGCAAATCTGCGGCACAGCAGCCAGTTAAGAATGGGGCTCAATTGTTACAAAAATCGGCAATCAGAAGCGGAGCCGCAGGTAACAGGCGACAGGCAGGGCTCTGAATCGTTAGAATTATCCGTTCTGGCAATCTTCGCCGCGGGTTCTGGACGGCCGCTGGCGAGTCGCTATAGTTAATCAGCAGCGTTCATTCGCCTGAATGAGAAGATCCTTTCTGTGACTTCCCTGTCGGGGATACACGGGAAGCGGATACGTGTTAGAAGAGGCTAAATTTGTATACCGATCTCACCTGGAAAACACTCTATCGCATTATTAACCAGACGATCGCGGACATGCTGGATGAACAGCAGACCCTGGATGTCCTGTCACTGCGCGCCCGTCTGCTTGAACGGGCGGAAAAAGAGGAGGATGAGGTGATGGTGCTCTGCTACTGGCAGGCCTGCAAAATACTGAGGCGTTTACCTGCCACCGTGACTGCCAGCCAGTTAATGCTGGCTGCCCGCCATGCTTTTCGTGCGCCGCTGGATAACGATCTGCCCTGAGTGAAGCGGACTGGTGCGCGTCAGCCGTGAACATAACAGAAAGGGCGACGCCTGAACCGGAGAGAGATCCCTGCGGGTCTTAGCGCAGAGCGCCCATTCATACCTGATTTAACGATGGACTGCTTAAAGATCCCCATTCTGGAATTCATAAATATTTTTTGAAAATATAATGGGTAATTAAAGTGATCATATTATTTATCACATCCTGTCGTTTATTTTCCGACTATTTAAGTCGGGATTGCTGGAATTGATCCTGCTCAATTAACCTCCTCAATATTAAATCTCAGAGCCGGATAAATCTGCTCGTTTAAGTTTCGTCTATCTTTGTTTAATTAATATACCCGCAACATAGTAAACAGCGCGTTATTATGTTGGCGCATTCTTATCGATGCATATTTATCCATCAGGTGGTTGGTTGCGGCCACTTTGCATGTTCTGAAAAGAGAAACAGTTGATGAATATCAGAAAACGTATTCTGCCAGTGGCGCTGGCGGGCCTTATGATTTCCGGATCAGCATTCGCCACCCCGACTGACGGCCCATCCCCTATTAATACGAATCCGGGAACGGCAGCGGGAACGCAGGGAGCCGGTGGTGAAGTTAAATTTACCGGTGAAATTACCGATGTATCCTGCAACGTGACAACCGCCAGTAGTAAGCAGAGTATTGATTTAGGTAAATGGGCCAAATCCTATTTCGAAAGCCGTACGGAAACCACTGAAACGCCGTTCACTATTTCAGTCACAGACTGCCCGACATCCGTCAAAAAAGTGGCGGTGCTTTTCGATGGCGATAAAGACAGTGGCGACAGTACCCTGCTTAAAGTTGCCAGCGGCGGGGCGTCCGGTGTCGGCGTGAAACTTTATGAAGCTGACCGTCAGACTCAGGTGGCTATCGGCGCCGTCTCCAAAAACGTTGATGTAGTGGCAGCCAGCACGGGGGGGCACGCCGATTTAAAATTCTATGCTGATTACAAAAGTGACGGTGCCGCTATTAATGTGGGCGCGGCCAATGCCGTATCAAATTTTGTGATGGTTTATAACTGATTCATAGCAGGGGCAACCCTGCTTTCCCTCCGTAATTCAATGGCGTAACGCTCTATGATTAAGGTAATAAGAATTATTTCGCTCATTTCGGCGTGTCTGCTTCATCTTGCGGCGCATGCAGGTGTGGTGATGGGAGGGACCCGGGTTATTTTTACTGAAGGAAAAAAGGAAGCCACACTGTCGGTGACAAATCAGGATAAAACGACACCCTATCTGATCGAATCCTGGATCGAGAATGCTGATAAAAATAATCACACCCGCGTCCCTTTTATTGTGACGCCCCCGCTGTTTCGCCTGGATGCCAATAAAGAGAACCTGCTCAGGATTAATTATCTGGGCATGCCACTGCCGAAAGATCGGGAGTCTGTTTTCTGGCTGAATGTCAAATCGATCTCACCCACACCGCGCGATAAAAGCAATCAGCTGCAGGTCAATATTAAATCGAAATTTAAACTCTTTTTCCGGCCAAAAGGGCTGGCGGGAAATCCGGCTGACGCCTGGCAGGATATCGCGTTTCGCCAGCAGGGCAACCAGCTGGTTGCGCATAACCCGACGCCCTATTTCGTCTCCTTTTACACGCTGAGCGTGAATCATCAGGCGATCAACGATCCCGGCATGATTGGTCCGGGTGAAGATCGTCACTGGACGGTCAGCCATGCCGGCCCGGTGAGCTGGTCTGCCATCAATGACTATGGCGGCGTTACTGAAGAACGTACACGCTGATGGGTTTTGTTGTTGTTTTAATGATCTGATGCCGGGGCCTTAACCGTGAAAGTGACACAGCACGCGCAGTTAAAGAAGAGAAAACATGCAAAGACGTGGCATGCCTCTTCATGGCTGGCGGGTGTGCCGGGAGTGATACTGATGGTGTTCTGCCCGTTGCGGGCTGCCCGCGCCGACGACTACTTTAATCCGGCGGCGCTGGAGTTTTCATCCGATCAACACACGGCCGCCGATCTGCACTATTTCGCCCGTGAGGGCGGCCAGCAGCCCGGCACCTATCATGTCTCGCTGTTGCTCAACAACAGAGTGATCGATAGCCGTGATGTCTCTTTTATTGAGGGTAAAAACGGGCTGATTCCCCAGCTGACGGTAGCCGATCTCTCCGCGATGGGGGTAAACGTTGAGGGTTTCTCTGCATTCAGCCACCTGAAGAAAGATGAGGCGATTGCTGAGCTGGGCGATTATATTCCCGATGCCTCAAGTGACTTCGATTTTGCGCACCAGCAGTTAAACCTTTCCATTCCGCAGATTGCCCTGAAGATGAAAGATCGTGACTATGTCGATCCCGCCAGCTGGGATGAGGGCGTATCAGCGGCTTTCGTGGACTATAACCTCTCTGGCAGCAGCGGCCGCAATCAGAATGACCACTGGAACTCGACGCTGCTGAGCCTGCGCAGCGGGGCTAATCTTGGCGCATGGCGTCTGCGTAACACGTCCAGCTGGCGCTACGATCTGGTCAGTCACTGGCAGTCTCAGACGACCTGGCTGGAGCGGGATCTTAAGACGCTGAAAAGCCAGTTCCGGGTCGGTGATACCTACACCTCAGGTGACGTATTTGACAGCGTGCAGTTTCGGGGGGTGCAGATGATGTCTGATGACACCATGCTTCCCGAAAGTCAGCGCGGCTTTGCCCCGGTGATCCATGGCATTGCCCACAGTAATGCACGGGTGACGGTGAGTCAGCATGGTTATGTGATTTATGAAACCGTGGTCGCACCGGGTGCTTTCGAGATCAAAGATCTCTATCCCACCGCTCAGAGCGGCGATCTTGATATCACTATCCATGAAAGCGATGGTTCGGTGCGCACCTTCACCCAGCCTTACTCTGCGGTGCCTTATATGCTGCGTCAGGGACATCTGAAATATAGCGTCAGCGGTGGTCGTTATCACTATTCAGGCAGTCACAATCTGCGCTCACCTGAATTTGTCCAGTCCACGCTGTTTTACGGGCTGCCGCATGACTTTACTGCCTTTGGTGGCGTACAGCTCGCGCAAAACTATCATGCTGTGGCGGCGGGGCTGGGCAAGAGTCTGGGTGATTTCGGCTCGCTGGGAATGGATGTGACCTTCGCCAGCACCCGGTTACCGCAGGGGCTGAGCCGAAGTGGTCAGTCCGTGCGCGCACAGTATCAGAAAAATTTTGCCTCCACGAATACCACTTTCAGCATGGCCAGCTATCGCTACTCCTCCAGCGGATTTTATGCCTTCAGCGAAGCCAATGCGCTCACCAGCCCGGCGAGTTTTGTCGATAACAAGCGCAGTCGTTCAGAAATTGCCGTCTCCCAGGGTATCGGTGACGCTGGCAGTCTCAGTGCGTCTGCCTATATGCAGCGCTACTGGCGATCAAACAGAAACGACCGCACCCTGCATCTGGGTTTCTACAGCAATTATAAAGCCATCTCCTGGGGCGTGGCCTGGTTTTACACCGACTCGACCCAGGCCCGGAAAGCTGACCGCGCTATCTCCTTCAATATTTCGGTTCCACTGAGTGCCTTACTGCCGGACAGTTCGGTCAGTTACAGCATGAATGCCAGCAATCGCGGGGATGTCTCGCAGCAGGTCGGCCTGTCAGGCAGTGCATTGCAGAACAATAACCTGCACTACACCCTGCAGCAGGGCCACGACAGTCAGGGGCAGAATGTGAACAGTAGCGGCTCGCTGGACTATCGCGGCAGTCAGGGCAGCGTCAGTGTCGGAGTTGGTCATGATCGTCACAGTACGCAGTACAGCTATGGTCTCTCGGGCGGGATCGTGGCCCATGTGCACGGCGTGACGCTAAGCCAGCCGCTGGGGGATACCTTCGCGATTGTCCGGGTTTCGGATACCGCCAATGTGGGTATCCAGAGCGGCAGCAATGTGTTCACGGACGGCCGCGGCTATGCAATTGTGCCTTCACTCTCGCCGTATCATGAAAATGCCATCGAGCTGGAAACTGAAACGCTGCCCGACAATGTAGACGTGGAACTGGATGGGCAAACGGCTATCCCGACCCGCGGGGCGATTGTGCTGGCTGACTACGCGACCCATGTGGGGAACCGGGTGCTGTTCACGCTTACCAGGCAGCATACCTTCCCGCCTTTTGGTGCCACAGGGCAGATTGCAATCCATGCCGGGGGGAATCAGAGCAGCACAAGCGGCATTGTCGCAGAAAAGGGCGAACTCTATCTGAGCGGTGTGCCCGCTCAGGGGACGGTTGAAGTGAAGTGGCAGGAAGAGGGGAAACAGAAAAGCTGTCGCGCGCCGTTCCGCCTGTCTGACGCCAGCGGCACGAATCCGGTCAGACTGGTCTCTGCGGTTTGCCAGTAATTCACAGGAGTTTCAGATGAAATCAATTCAGCGTGTCATTAAAGGGATCGTGCTGCTCATCCCGGCACTGGTCTGCTGGCCCTCTCTGGCCCAGGAGTCGTGTCAGGGGGTAAGCCAGGTGGTCGTGCAGGTGCATAACGTCAATTATGTGCCGGGCGCCGCTGACGGCACCCCCATCTCTGCGCAGATGCCCGTGCAAAGTACGAATGCCTTTACCTGCAATAAAAACAGCGGTGAGCAGGGCTATGCCTGGAAAGATATGGGGTTTCAGATTAATGCTGAAGAGTCAGGATTACAGACCTCAATTGCGGGAGGGCACACGACGCCAATCTATCGCGTACCGGGTGTTGAGAGCATCGGATTCGCGATCGGATTTAAAGAGCCTTCATATTGCAACAGCGGCTTTTTCGACACTACCGGCAAAGGCAAAACCAGTTCGATCTGTAACTCGCAGGTCAGTCCACAGTTCAATGCGGCACACGACATCAAACTGCAGTCCTATGTGGTGTTTTACAAAATTCCGGGGCAGCGTTCACCACTGAATCCAGGCAACCAGCCTGCTAATGTCGGTGAGGTAAACATCGGTAATGCCAGCTTAAAGGTGGGGAACAGTGCGGCCAGCAGCCAGCCGATTAACGACAAGCCGCAGCTCTTTCTCTCCAGCTTCACGGTGCAATATGGCAGCTGTGCCGTTGTCACATCCCAGTCTGCGATTAACGTGGAGATGGGAAAAGTGAGTAAGGCGGAGTTCACCGGCATCGGCAGCCGGGCGGGAAGCGAAAAAAGTTTTCAGATTCAGGTGATGTGCGAACACAGCGCCGCAGTCAAAGTGGGCTTTTTTGGCATGGCGACCGCTGGCGACAAGGATGCCATCAGCCTGACACCACAGAGTAACGCCGCGTCAGGGGTGGGCATTGCCCTGACCTATGGGCCCGGTCTGCAGGTCGCAGAAGGCCAGCGCGTGCCGCTGAATGTGCCGACCGATCAGCTGCCGGTGCTGACTACCGTCTCCTCACCCAATCAGGCGAAGTCGATGTCGTTTAATGCCCAATATATTCAGACCGACAGCCAGGTGATGGCGGGTAAAGCGGACGGGACCGTCACCTTTAATCTGGTGTATAACTGAGCCGTTGCCGCTGACGCGGATTCACCGGTTATGGCGACCGGTTTCCCTTCCGGGTCCGGCTACCTGGGTTATCCGCTTTATCATCTGCAGTAATTGTTAAAACCCGCCAAACCCGCCCGGCTGTTTTGGCCAATCTCTGTTAAAATTGAACCTCTGCGCCACTTTGCAGGATGCATGTTCGGGAGAAGCTATGTTGTGGATTTGGAATGCCCTGATTGTTCTGGTCACCGTGATCGGCATGGAGATAACGGCTGCGCTGGCGCACAAATATATTATGCATGGCTGGGGCTGGGGCTGGCATCTGTCGCATCATGAGCCGCACAAGGGCTGGTTCGAGGTTAACGATCTTTATGCTGTGGTGTTCGCGGGCCTGTCGATTTTACTGATCTGGCTGGGCAGCACGGGCGTCTGGCCGTTGCAGTGGATCGGCGCCGGAATGACGCTCTATGGCCTGCTCTACTTTATTGTTCATGACGGCCTGGTTCACCAGCGCTGGCCCTTCCGCTATGTTCCGCGCCGGGGCTATTTACGTCGGCTCTATATGGCGCACCGGATGCATCACGCGGTGCGCGGAAAAGAGGGGTGTGTCTCGTTTGGCTTCCTCTATGCGCCACCGCTGTCAAAACTGCAGGCGACGCTGCGTGAACGTCACGGCGTTAAACGGGGCGCTGCCAGAGGTGAGCGGGGCGTGGAGCAGGACGCGCCATCCGGGAAGTGACCGCCTGACCTGACGCCGCCATCAGCATGACCAGTTTCTCGGGTGTGCTGGTGGACAGGCGCTGATCCCACGCCGCTGGCCCTGCCTGAATCACCTTCATGCCGATTTTACGATAGACCTGCTTCGCGGTTGCGATTGCCCATGCCGATCGCAGCGGCAGGCCTGGCAGACCTGCCGTGGCCGAGTGATAGTAGGGCTCCGCCGTTTCAACCAGGCGACGGGCGACGCGGCTTAGCGCCTGACGGTGTTGCGGCGCGGCCAGAGTTTCCCGTGTAAGCCCCTCTTCAGCCAGCCACGCTTCAGGCAGATAACAGCGGTCTGCGGCCGCATCTTCGACGATGTCCCGGGCAATATTGGTCAGCTGAAACGCCAGACCGAGATCGCAGGCGCGATCCAGCGTGACCCTGTCGCGCACCCCCATGATCTGCGCCATCATCAGACCGACCACGCCCGCCACGTGATAACAGTAGCGCAGCGTGTCGTCCAGGGTCTGATAGCGCGTCTCACGCACATCCATCGCAAAACCGGCCAGATGAGCAAAGGCGTAGTCAGGCAGAATATCGTGCGCCATCGCCACCTCCTGAAAGGCCGCAAAGGCAGGCTCATGCATCTGCAACCCGGCATAAGCCTGACGGGTTTTTGTCTCCAGCTGCGCCAGACGCTGTTCGGCGGAGAGTCGCGACGGCGTATCGTTGCTGAAGCCCAGCACCTGATCGTCAATCACATCATCACAGTGACGGCACCAGGCGTAGAGCATCAGCACACTGCGTCGGGTTTTGGCATCGAACAGTTTCGATGCCGTGGCAAAACTTTTTGAACCCACTTCCATAGTTTCTACAGCATGATCGAGCAGTGACGGACTGTTCAAGCCAGATCCTCCAGCATCAATCCTGCCGTGGCTTTCGCCGAGCCCACCACGCCAGGAATGCCTGCGCCCGGATGCGTGCCTGCGCCGACCAGGTAGAGGTTACTGAGGTGTTTATCGCGGTTATGTGGCCGGAACCAGGCGCTCTGGGTCAGGATGGGTTCAACCGAGAAGGCGGAGCCCTGATAGGCGTTCAGCTCATCGCGGAAATCGAACGGCGTAAAGATGCGGTGCGTCACCAGCTGACTGCGCAGGCCCGGCATGTAGTGCTGTTCCAGATAGTCAAAAATACGGTCGCGCAGGCGCGGACCTTCAACCGCCCAGTCGATATCAGCCGTGCCGAGATGCGGCACCGGGGCCAGCACGTAGTAGCTGCCGCAGCCTTCCGGAGCCAGTGAGGGATCGGTGACACAGGGGGCATGCAGGTAGAGCGAGAAGTCCTCGGCCAGGCCATCACGATTGAAGATCTCATCGATCAGTTCACGATAGCGCGGGCCGAAGCAGACGGTGTGGTGAGCCAGCTGGTCATGATGATGATTCAGGCCAAAATAGAGCACAAACAGGGAGTTGCTCATGCGCTTGTTCTGCAGTGTCTTTCCCTGAGCCACAGAAGGGGGATGCTGACGCAGCAGATCATGATAGGTGTGTACCACGTCTGCGTTGGAGGCGACGGCGCGGGTCGGGAGTACCCGGCCATCTTCGAGATGGACGGCCGTAATCCGGTTTTCCTGCGTTTCCAGTCGGGCCACGCTGGCATTCAGTTCCACTTCGCCGCCCAGATCCTCGAACAGTTTTACCATGCCCTGCACCAGTGCGCCCGTGCCGCCGCGCGGGAACCAGACTCCCCATTCACGTTCCAGCGCATGAATCAGCGTGTAGATGGAGGAGGTGGCAAAGGGATTGCCGCCGACCAGCAGCGAGTGAAAGGAGAACGCCTGACGCAGGTGTTCATCCTCAATGTAGCTTGCCACCTTGCTGTAAACACTGCGCCAGGCCTGCAGTTTTGCCAGCTGCGGCGCGGCACGCAGCATGTCGCGGAACGAGAGAAACGGCACGGTGCCCAGTTTCAGATAGCCTTCGGCGAACACAGCGCGGGAGTAAGCCAGAAAACGGCGATAGCCTTCGACATCACGCGGATTAAAGGCGGCGATCTGCGCTTCCAGTTCGGGCTGATCGTTGTCATAACTGAAGACCCTGCCGGACTCCCAGCAGAGACGATAAAAGGGCCTGACCGGCAGCAGCTCAACATAGTCAGCGAGCTTTTTACCCGCCAGCGTAAATAACTCTTCAATCGCGCTGGGATCGGTGATCACCGTCGGGCCGGCATCAAAGGTGTATCCCTGGTCCTGATAAACATACGCCCGGCCGCCTGGCTTATCGCGCTTCTCCAGCAGTCGGGTGGGAATGCCTGACGCCTGAAGGCGAATCGCCAGCGCCAGACCACCAAAGCCTGCGCCAATTACTGTCGTTCTGTTCATTGCATCGCCTGTTGACGGTGAGGAGTCATGATAGCCTGTAACGCCGCCAGTACGGGGACCGGGGGCTTGCCGCTTAAAATACGCAGCCGATCAGGCAAAGTAAGTTTTCCCGCATAAAAACGGGCGATCAGACCTTCGGGAAGGCCATAAAAACGTTGCATCACCTGCCAGCGCTGCCCGGCCGGCCCCGCCAGAAACAGCATCCGGTTCAGCATGCGAAAGAAGCGCTGCTGCTGCCAGGCCTGGGAGGCCACCTGTCTGATAGTGGCGTTGAGTGAGGCCGATGTCATTACGGGCATCTCCGCCAGCCGATCAGCCAGCGCCACTGCCAGCGGCAGTGAGTAGCCGGTGGTGGGATGAAACAGCCCGGCGCGTAAGCCGCTGCACGGCAGGTCACGCTTCTGCCAGAATGCGTCAACGTCGCCTGTCAGCGTGATGGGCAGGGCACCCTGTTCCTCGCGCAGCAAACGGGCCAGCTGCCAGCCCTGCTGCGCCGCATAGTCACGAATATTCTGGCGGGCGCGTTCACCGTCCAGCGTGGCGCGGTCGATATAATGGGTGTCTTCAATCAGCAGCGTATCGGCCGAAAAGGGCAGGCTGTAGACAAAGCGATAGCCGGCCTGCTGGTCAACCGTGGCATCCATAATAATTGGCGCGGTCAGCCCGTGTGGAGCACCCAGCTGCCACTCCTGGCCGACAAACGACTGGAAGCCCATGCGCAGCGCGCCATCGGGCTGGTAGCCCCGGCCATCAATCACGGCACCCGCTTCCACTACCCGCCCATCCTCCAGCGTAACCGAGTGTGAATCGAGCGTTGCGACACGCGTATTCAGCAGCAGGTCAGCGGCAAAGTGATCACGCATGACCTGAGCGAAGCGCTCTGCGGTGACACAAAAATAGCCACTGTTCAGATGGCGCTGACGTTGCGGAAAGCGCACCTCATAACCGGGCCAGTGATGCACCACCAGCGGGGCGATCCAGCGGTGCTGCGCTTCAGTCAGGTCGTCTGCATGAAAGGACCAGGTGTGATGGGCGCCAGGCTGACTCTCCGCGTCAATCAGCAGTATGCGCAGCGACGGGCGCTGCTGGCGTAGGCGCAGCGCAATCAGCCCGTTGGCCAGCCCCGCGCCCACCAGGATCAGATCATACCGTGGCATAGGCACTCCCGTTCAGCACGGGCTGGCGGGTCAGCATCGCCTGCTCGACGATATCCGCTGCCAGCGAGGCACCACCCGCCTGACGAAGCGCGGCGCGCAGGGGCTTCATCTGCTCAGCATAGTGCGTATCCGTCAGTAAGGTCTGAAGCTGGCGGGCCATGGCGTGGCTGGTGGTAAAGCGTGAGGCGCGGCGCCCGATACCGTGCCAGACCACCCTGGCTGCCACGCCCGGCTGATCGAAGGCCAGCGGGATTGTCAGCAGAGGCGTCAGATGGTTAATCGCATCCAGCACCGTGTTCATGCCGCCGTGGGTAATGGCCAGGTCAGCCTGGGCCAGCGCGGCGGCCTGGTCAGCAAAATCGACAACCTGAACATGACTGGCCTGCGCCAGTTTCTCCGCCTGAAACGGCGACAGGCGGCCACAGTGGGCCAGCAGTAACTGCGCGTCGATCTCCTGACAGGCGCGGACGATCGTTTTAAACAGGCCGTAACGGTGTCCCTGCAGGGTGCCGAGGGAAGCAAAAATGCGCGGCCTGTTGCCATGCGGAAAATAGCGCGGCTGTGCGGCCTGGGGCGCGTCCGGGGCGCGCAGCGGGCCAACAGCATGAAAATGGTCGGGCAGCGCCTGACGGGGAAAATCCAGCGCCGGGATCAGCTGGCTGATCTGTGCCAGCGGAGAAAAACAGTGGTGCAGCTTTTCCCGCGGTGACAGCCCCATTGCATGGGCGTTACGGGCGATTACCCTGTCGTGGCGGCGCATCAGCCAGTCGTAGATTTTTTCACTGGCACGATAACGTTCGCGCGCCTGGTCGCTGGTGCCATAGTCAAACGGCATCACTGCCAGCGGGAAATCCGCTTCACGGTTAAGCGGCAGGGCACAGGCCACCGAAACATAAGGCAGATCGAGTGCTTCAGCGGCCAGCGCGCCGGCAGGCTCCATCTGATCGACAATCACGCCATCCACTGCCAGCGTATTCAGCACCACCGGCAGTTCGCGACAGAGCATATCGCTGCTGCGCGCCATCTCACTGATCAGTTTCAGCATCGACGGGCCAAGGGGGTGTGCAGCCAGCTGCAGGGTATGCGCCAGACTCCCGGCAGGATGCGAGGTTAAGCCCAGCGGAAAAAAGCCGATGCGGCGGTCGGTGAGCAGTGCGCTGACGTCCGTCTGCTGAATAAAGGTAATACGGTGTCCGCGTGCTATCAGGGCCTGGCTGAGATGCTGAAGCGCCTGCACATGGCTATAGAAGGGCGGTGCAATAACCGCAAAGTGGCTCATGCAGCATCCTTAACTGACGGCAGCGAGTTTTTTCTCAAACCAGGCCTGAACAAAATGATGGGTGGCGTAACCGTCGCGGCAGGCGGAGAGCAGGTGTTCTCCGGCGCAGCGCAGATGGTCGCGCAGTTGCGATTCCACCGCTTTTGCGCCGAGAAGATTCACCAGCGTCGATTTTCCCTCATCCTGATGGGCATCTTTACCGGTGTCACTCATTCCATCAGTGAGATCGTCCAGCAGCTGAAACGCCTGACCGAGATTCAGCGAAAAGCGGTGCAGCTGTTCGCGGGCTTCTTTGGGGGCTTCCGCGACGATAGAGGCCATCTGCATAGAGGCGCAGAACAGGGTGCTGGTTTTGAAGTGATTGGTCATCAGAATGGCGTCGGCGCTGCGGGGTTTATCTCCCTCCGAGAGATCCTTGAACTGCCCCTGCACCAGCCCCTGCATCCCAACCGCCTGAGACAGCTCTGCAACCGCGTCCGTTCTGGCGCTGGCGGTTAAGCCCTCTGCCACGGCGACCAGACCAAAGGCCTTACTCAGCAGGGCCACAGCAGCGAGGATGGCGACATGTTCACCATACTGACAATGGATGGTAGGGCGTCCGCGCCGCAGCTGCGCATCATCCATGCAGGGCATATCGTCCAGGATCAGCGAAGCGGCGTGCACCATCTCAACCGCGCAGGCGAGGTCAAGCAGACCGGCTGCGCTGGCATTGCACCCCAGATCGCGCGCGGTCAGCAGCAGCAGCAGCGGACGAATACGTTTTCCCGGCGCCAGCGCGCCGTCACGCATTGCCGCGCCGACCAGGTCACGTTCACTGTCGACCGGTAAAAGCTGATCGAGCCGTTGCTCGATATCGTTCAACAGAATCGCTGCATCGCTGTGTATGACATTGACGTGTTTTTCTGCGCAGACCGTCATCAGGGCTGTCCTTATCTACAGAGGAAGTCACAGCAGGTCGAAATGATTCGATGCCATCTTCAATCATCGTCCCCGGCTGCCCCGGCATAGTGGGCAGGTTTTCAAAGAACGGCGGGTAAATCCATTACAACTAAGCGTAGCTTACGGTAATAAAAAATGTCGGGAAATTCAGGAGCATTCCGCAATTTGCGGCGTCAGCCGGGTGAAAACTAAGCGGTTATCAGCCCAGCAATGCCCGTAGCTGTTTCATCACGCTGGTGACGTTGTCAGCAGATAATGCGCCATCTTTAGCGAAGCGCACAATACCTTGCTGATCAACGACCACGACGGCTGCGCTTTCTGGCTGAAGATGCCAGCTATGCGCCGTCACGCCGCTGCTGTCGATGATGAATTGCTGCCAGGGAGCGGCTTTTTTGCTGGAGGCGATGCTGCGCACCACAAAAATGGCGCTGCCGGGCAGGGCGTCGTCGGTATTCACGATGGTGGTGGTCTGAAAGCGGTCGCGCGGCAGACTGGCCTGCTGAACGGCCTCAATCAGGGCAGCACTCTGCTCTTTGGCTGAAAGACGGCCCGCGACATGGATCACCAGCCGCACTTTGCCGGTCAGCGCCTGACTGTTCCAGCGCTGGTAGCTGATATCGCCCTGATTCAGGACCATTTCGCCTTTATCGGCCACAAAGACCGGCGGAACCGGCTGGCCGGGTGTCAGGGTGTGGGCGGACGCAACGCCGGAAAACAGCAGGGCTATCATCAATCCATAATGGCGCACAGGTTCCTCACTTCTTTCTCGGTTTGCGGTGGGCGAGGCGAGCTTTCTCATCAGCAGGCAGAAGATTAGTACCACATCCATGTTTCAGATCAATAAAAGCAGTAAAGAATTAGCCTGAGAATGCAGAGGAAAGTTAATTGCCGGAGGTGGAAGATGAGTGCTGCACTGATGACGTTGCCTGAATTTGCCCGTTACATTGGTATTGCCACGCCGACCCTGGCGCGCGCCTTTTGCTGTCGGGGTTCACTGGATGGGGTGCCGCTGCCGCAGGCACTGGATGATGCGCCGCTGACGCAGCGCCACTGGTTACTCGACGATGTGCGTCAGTTTGACCACGTTTATAAACGGGTTCAGGCGAAGCAGCCCCGTAACCGGGAGTAAGGAAGATGATCGCCGCACGGGAATCGTCCCGCGCGGCGCTTTTAATTGAAGCGTGGCGCTGCCTGCGACCTCACCGGGAAAGGCAGCGCGTTTTTTATGCAGCGTGATCGGGCCTGATCAGAAAGCAGACCAGATTGGCATCCCGGTCACCCGTGATTTCACTCCCGGCCACCAGCCCGCTGACCGCATCACCCCGACCCAGTCGCGCCTCGCCGATACGAATGCTGCCTTCCAGCACGACGAGATAAGCCACATAGCCCGACAGAGCGGGCACGTCCAGCGTGTGGTTGCGCTCCAGCAGGGTGTCATAGATATAGGCTGCCTGACGCAGTTCCAGCGGGGCGTCTGACTCCTCCGGCCCGGCCAGTTCGGTCCAGCCATTACTCATAATGCCCTGATCGCGCTCCAGCACCTGGGTCATCGCTTCACCCCCAGGCTGGGCGGGACGGATAACCGCCTGTAACAGTTCCGCTTCAAACAGAGGCACCGACTCTTCGTACTGAACGCCGTCACCCGCATTGACCACCATCACCCGCTTAGCGGAGAGCTGGGTCCGCTCGCCGTTACTGTCCTGATGCTGCATCGATCCCCGCCACAGATAGGTAAAAACCTCTTCATTCCAGTGCTGCTGCATCGGGATCCGGGCATCCAGCTTCAGCGTCATCAGGTCAACGCTGACCAGCGGGCTTAGCGCCTCGCCAGGTCGCTGACGGCGGACGGTAAAGGGGCCGTACTCAAACAGCTGTTCAGGATTAGCACGCAGGATGTTCATGATTTGCCTTTAAACAGAAGGGTAAGTGACAACGATCATAGCCTTTAGTGAGAGAATGAAAAGCCGGGAAATTTGCCCGGCTTCGTCAGTTATGTTGAAGGAGAGACTGCCAGCGGAGGCGACAGCCTATTTGCCCTGCTCATCGCTTTCACCCAGGAAGAAATACCAGAGTGGAATCGACAGCAGTCCGGTAAAGACCGTGGAGTAGAGCAGAATCATCATCGCCTGCGTGATATACATCGTCAGCGACCAGTGGCTGAAGGGGATCTGATACTGATCAATCACGCCGCCTATCATCGCATTCGCCATCACCGAGATCACAATCAGCGCCAGAACCGTCACACTGCGCAGAAAATAGCGCATCTCTTTGCGCTTCACGGCGAAGCGGGACTGCACGATCGCCAGCGGCGACTGCTTGTCGGGTGCAATCTCGGTGCGGGCCTGGCTGCGACGCCGGGCGCTGCGCCAGCGCTGAATATCCAGCAGCAGAAACAGCAGCAGGCTGATGCCCATGACCGGCAGGGCATAACCGAGCGCCAGCATCACAATCAGGCTGGTGCCCTGCGCATAGCGTGGCAGCGCCAGCCAGGCGGTTAACAGCGTCTGTGATGGGTTAAGCTGCGGAACCGCCGGACGACGAATCCACCACATGCGGTAGCCCAGCACAATCATCGTGCAGAGTCCGAAGCCAAAGAGCGCCAGAATCAGCTGATTAGGCAGGCCGAACAGCACACCCATGTGCGCATCGACGCCCCAGCGGGTCAGTTTCGCCACCAGCGGAAAGCTGGCGAACGCCACTTTGTCGACCACGGTGAAGTCGGCCGGATTAAGTGAAACGGCATCCACCTGACTTGGCCAGCTGCGGTCGATCTCCGAAACCGTCCATGCCTGTCCGGCGTTTTTGGGCTGGCGCAGTTCGAGTTTTGCCGCCTTCAGTCCTGCCTGACGGGCGGCAGACAGGGCCTGATCCCAGCGGGCATCCGGCTGATTAGGAATGACCCGCGCGGGAGTCTTAGCGGGCATCGTCATGCCCGACATGGTCATCCCTTCCATTGCGCCGCGATGCTCTGCGTGGGGATCGGCAGATTCAGCCGGGGCGTCACCGTTCAGCGCGGTTTTCACCTGCGGCGTTTTCCAGTTCAGGTCGCTGCGCATCTTTTCAATGTTGCTGCCCGCCCACTGCGACCAGGTCAGCCCGGTCACCGAAAAGAAGATCAGGCCCAGGGCCAGCAGCAGTCCCAGCGTGACGTGCCAGTGACGCACGGCGGCAAACCCGCTGCGGACGTTCTTTCGGGTACGGGGAGGGCGGGTACCGGCCCACAGGATGAGCCCGCCCAGCGCGGCGACCCAGAGCCAGGACGCGGCCAGTTCACTGTAGTTACGGCCGAAATCGCCCAGTAACAAGCCACGATGCAGCTGATCCAGCCACATGCGCAGCGGCAGCACGCCGCTGGTGCCATATACGGTCATATCCCCCCTGACCTGCAGGGTATAGGGATCGATAAACACCGAGCGTGACTCAGAGGGACCCGCATCCGCGGCAGTGAACTGCACCCGCGTCGTATCCCCGGGACCCGGCGCGGGACGTACGGCGTAGATGTGCACTGACTGGCCTGCCCAGGCCCGTGCAGCGGCAACCTGCGCGGAGAGCGCCTGCGGCTCGCCCTGCGCACGAGTCGTCAGGGCATCGTGATAGATCGCCTGTTCCAGCTGCGGAGTCAGAACGTAGAGCGTACCGGTGAGGGCCGCGATGAAAATGAACGGCGCAATAAACAGACCAATATAAAAATGCAGGCGGCGTAGCAGATTAAACAGCGTGCCGCGTGGTGCAGGGGATGTTTCCTGATAAGAGGACATAGCATTCCACACTTTTCAAAAGACAGGGGCGATCGGGTGACGTTGTCACGCAATCGAAATGTTATGGTGTCAGTGTGATGCGTAACAGGGCGGTGCCCGGGGGCGATGAAGGCGCAGCGTTCGCCGCCGCCGGAGCGGCGTGACCGCTCGGGGCGGCGGGGCGCGACTGATGAGGCACATCCACCAGATGAACGGGACAAAGTTCCAGAGCATCAGGGGCACATGCACCAGTAAATCACAGTATCCGCAGGCAAAGCCTGCATCGGACATCATCACAGGGTCCATCATGGACATCTCGCCGTGATGATGCATCATCGGCATCTCTGCGCTCATGCTGACGTGCTGCATCCTGGCATGATCTGCCGCAAGGTTTTTAGAGACCATCGGTGCAACAAACAACAGCAGCACGGCCAGTATCGCAATACCGGCTGTGAGTCGTTGTCTGAATAAGCATTTCGGCATCATTTACACAGGCACAATGGGACAAATTTCCGGGCGGCAGTGTAACGCGAAGGGAATAAAAGGGTTAAATAAAGTGGCTGCTGAAGCAAAGAAATTCGCACTCTTTGAACATATTCACTTTAATTTCAGCTTCATTTAACTTAGTTGTTACCCGCTGAACACATACAGGTAACATCACGGCTGAGCCTGTGGATGACACTCTGAGCAATTAAGGACAGATAATGAAAATAGTTATGCTGGATGGCGATACGCTGCCGCTCTCACTGCCGATCGAACAGCTCCAGGGTGAGTGGGAGATCCGCACACACACGCCGGTTAATGAGATCGTGTCTGCCCTGCAGGGGGCGACTATCGCGATCACCAATAAAGTTCCGTTACGCGCCGCCACACTCAGGCAACTGCCGGATCTGCGCTTTATCTGTGTTGCCGCAACCGGCTATGACTGTATCGATCTCGTCGCCTGTCGCGATCGCGGGATCACCGTCAGCAATGTGCCCGGCTACTCCACGCAGAGCGTCTCCGAGGCGGTAATTGCAGCCCTTTTCGCGCTGCGCCGGCAGTTATTTGACTATGCCAGCACCACCCGCCGGGACTGGCCGCAGGCGCAACACTTCTGTCTGCATCGTCGGCCGATTCAGGATATCGGCGGGGCCATGCTGGGTATCGCGGGCCGGGGCGAAATCGGTCAGGCGGTAGGAAGGCTGGCGCAGGCGCTGGGGATGCAGGTCCAGTTCGCCGAGCGCAAAGGGAGTCAGACTGTGCGTGACGGCTATGTCAGCTTTGAGCAGATGCTGGCCACCAGCGATGTGATTTCACTGCACTGTCCGTTAAGCGATCAGACCCGACAGATGATTGACCGTGAGGCGCTGGCTAAGATGAAACCGCAGGCGCTGCTGATCAATACCGCGCGTGGCGGATTAATCAATGAAGCCGATCTGGCGGCTGCCCTGGCGCAGGGCGTCATCGGCGGAGCGGCGCTGGATGTGCTGAGTAGCGAACCGCCTGCTGCCGATAATCCGCTGCTGGCGGATCTGCCGGGTCTGCTGCTGACACCGCACATTGCCTGGGCAAGCCGCAGCGGCGCAGAGAATCTGGTGAAGGGGGTGATGAAAAATATCGCCGCCTCTCTTCAGGGCGAGCCGATTAACGTAGTGAGCTGAACCTGGTCTGAGTGGGGGCATCTTCGGCAGTTTCGGCATGGGGCGGCGCAAGACGCTTTCTGCACTGAAAAGCGGTATGGACCGCCATACCATTCTGCAAATGACCGGGCTGAGCGAAGCGGAACTGGCGGATATCCGTCAAACAGACTGAGACATGCTCTCAGTCTGTTATGCAGACTATGATCCCACTCCCCGGCGTCCGGAGTCGTCGTGCCTGTTCATCATCATACCGCCTTGCACAGATGACTACTCTACTTCGTCGGGTCCCAGGGTCAGAAAATAGAGCGACCCAGCTTTTCCGTCAGTAACTCCAGCACCGCCGTGCCGGCCAGGGAATTACCCGCGCCATCGAGTCCGGGTGACCAGACGGCGATGCTCATCTCACCGGGAATAATGGCAATGATCCCGCCACCTACCCCTGACTTTGCCGGCATACCGACCCGCCAGGCAAATTCGCCTGCGCCATCGTACATCCCGCTGGTGATCATCAGCGCGTTAATCTGGCGCGCCTGACGCGCGGTAATCATCTGGCTGCCATCCAGCGTCCGGCCCTGATTCGCCAGATAGATAAATGTGCGTGCCAGTTCAACGCAGCTCATTGACAGTGAGCAGTAGTGAAAATAGGTCTGCATCACGCTGGTCACATCGTTATCGAAATTCCCGAACGACTTCATCAGCCAGGCAATCGCCGCGTTGCGGGCCGAGTGTTCAAACTCGGAACGGGCAACGTGGCGGTCATAGTTGATGTCCGGCTGCTGACTCAGCTGCCGGACAATCTCCAGCATACGCTGACGCGGCGCGGTCAGCCGGGTTTCCAGCAGGTCGCAGATCACCAGGGCACCCGCATTAATGAAGGGATTACGCGGTTTACCCTGTTCCAGTTCGAGCTGCACCAGCGAATTAAAAGGCTGACCCGACGGCTCTTTTCCGACCCGCTGCCAGATTTCGCTATCGTCATAGCGGGTCAGCGCCACGGTCAGCGACAGCGCTTTAGAGATCGACTGAATCGAAAAGCGCGTTTGGGCATCGCCCGCCTGAAAGAGGGTGCCGTCAGGCAGGCAGACAGCGATAGCCAGCCGGTCTGCGGCCACATCGGCCAGCGCGGGGATATAGTCCGCCACTTTTCCCTGATGAACCAGCGGACGCACCTCATCCAGGATCGCCTGTAACAGCGCATTATTCAGTTCAGACACACTCGCTTCTCCTGTCGCTTCCCGCCGGTCGCTGATGCTGTGCATCAGCGACCGGCAGATCATATTGTTAAGGTCTGATGGCGGCATGGCCGCACGTTCAGCTGATGGGTTTTGACTGTGCGGCCAGGGGGGCCAGCAGCATCTGAAGCAGGCTCAGCAGCACCAGTACGCTGAAGGGGATCGTCCAGTTTCCGCTCTGCTCATGGAGCACGCCAAACAACAAAGGACCGAGCGCGGCCAGCGCATAGCCGACGCACTGGGCCATACCGGAGAGCTGTGAAGCCTGACGATGATTGCTGGCCCGCAGATTAAAGAGGGAGAGGCAGAGCACCAGTGAGGCGCCTGCGCCCAGACCGGCCAGGGTCAGCCAGATCGCCGCCCACAGCGGGTTAAGCAGTAGCCCCAGCATGCCGAGAAAGATAGCCGACGAGGCGATGAAGGCGGTGAGGCGGGCATCCTTCACCCGCTTCAGCGCCATCATGCAGCCAAGATTGGCGACAATCGCGATGGCCTGATACCAGAACAGCAGCCAGCCCGCCGTGGCCTGACTGAAACCCTGGTCCTGGGCGAATAGCGTAAACCAGTCGATCAGGGTATAAAAGGCCAGCGACTGCAGCGCCATAAACAGGGCAATCTGCCAGCCGCCTGCCGAGCGCCACGGATGGCGATGGAGAACTGTCGTCTCGCCGGATGCCTGCTTTAACGGACGCTGGCGTAGCAGTGGCAGCCAGGCCAGTAGCGCAATCAGCCCTGGGATCGCCCAGACCACCAGCGACAGTCGCCAGCCTGCGGAGGAAAGCTGGCTCAGCGGAACGGCAATCCCGGAGGCCAGGCTGGCAGTAATCGACATGGTGGCGGCGTAAAGCCCGATATAGCGGGCAGTATGGGCGGTAAAATCGCGTTTAATCAGCGGGGGCAGCAGGACGTTGGCGGCAGCAATCCCGGCGCTGAGCAGCAGGGTCCCGCCCCATAACGCCGCCTCCACAGGCAGCCAGCGCAACAGGGAACCCGCGGTCATCAAGCAGAGTGCACCCCACAGGCTGCGTTCGAGTCCGATGCGATTACCGAGCCAGGCGGCTGGTGGCGCAAGCAGGGCAAAGAGGATCAGGGGAATAAAGTTGAACAGACCCGCTTCACCGGCACTCAGTCCAAAGGTCTGACGGATATCCTGCAGAACCGGGCCGACCACAGTCACCGGTGCGCGAAGGTTGGCTGCGGTCAGCAGCAGCACAAATAAAAAAAATGAGGCGCCGGAGAGCGCAGCATGAGGTTTAACACTAAGTTGCAGAGGCTTCATGGCAGGGATCATCACAGGCAGCAGCGCTGCGGGGGCGTTGGTTGACGTTAACGCTTACGCATCAGAAATGATGTCTGGGCGCTACTTTACTGACCGGCCCTCGGCGTGTAAAGCCTTGGTATGCGATGAAATAGCGCAAATGCGATCCCGTAACACAGTGTGCGGGTGTGTCAGTGAAATTCCGGTTCGGGAAAGTGACCGCAGTCATTCTGGCTGGGATTGGTGCCAGGCTGGCAGGTCTGCTGACGGGTTTCTGCCGCCGGGACCGGTTTTTCGGCGCCCCAGGGTCCGCTGCAGGCACTGAGAAGGGAAATCAGAATCGCTACACTGATTACGCGCATATCCGCTCCTTATATGAGTGATGAGCAAGCCGACATCAGCGATCGGCGCAGAGCGGGTCAATGACGTCTAATCTGAGTGTGGTCGGTAAGGCGAAAATGTCAATTAAAACAGCGCGAACATCAGCGCGACGGGAAAACTCATCGGCCAGGTGGCACCCACCAGAAAGGCGCTGAGCAGTTTAATGCTGAGCTTATCTTTGGCGATGAAGAAGGTGATCAGCGTAGCGAACAGTGCAACAACGGCATAAAAAATCAGCATACCCTGGTACAGTGTCATCAATATCTCCGCAGCATCGTAAAGGTTTTCGCTGCGCATGATGCGGATTTTTGTGATCCAGATCAAGTGACTAAGGGTTTAGCATCTAAAGAAATTATCCGGTCAGGTGGCGCATGCACCGCAACCTGCAGAAAACTCGCGGGCGATTTCAGGCTGAAACGGGCATCAGAAAATCGAGAAAACCCCGGCCGTCACCGCGCTGACTGGCTTTATCCGCCCTGGCGAATCGCGACAGATCCAGCACGATAAAAAAGCCCGCTGGCGTGAGCGGGCCTGACGTCAGCGGCGGATAAGCTGGCGCGCGTTAACTCTGACGGTAGAGCGCCATCACCGCCTCAAGATCGGGCGTGCGCGGGTTGCCACCGGTACAGACATCATCCAGCGCGGCCTGCGCCAGGGCCGGGATATCAGCCTGCTGTAAACCCACTTCACGTAAGGAACGCGGGATGCCCACATCCCGACAGAGCTGACGAACGGCATCAACCGCGGCCTCCCGCGCCTGCTCCAGCGAGAGGGTGTCGACCTGCTTCACGCCCATTGCGCGCGCAATGTCGCGATACTTTTCGCTGGTCCAGGCGGCATTCCACGCCATCACCTGCGGCAGCAGAATGGCGTTAGCAATGCCGTGTGGCACATCATAAAAGGCGCCCAGCGGATGAGCCATGCCATGAACCAGCCCGAGTCCGACACTGGAGAAACCCATCCCGGCGACATACTGTCCCAGCGCCATCTGCTCCACCGCGTCGGGATCCCCCGCCACCGACTTGCGCAGTGACTGGCTGATAATCTCAATGGCTTTGAGATGCAGCATATCGGTCAGCGTCCAGGCGCCACGCGTGATATAGCCCTCAATCGCGTGGGTCAGTGCATCAATACCGGTTGCGGCTTTCAGTGAGGCGGGCATGCTCGCCATCATTTCCGCATCAACAATCGCGACTTTCGGAATGGCATGCGGATCGACACAGACAAACTTACGGCGTTTCTCTTCATCGGTAATAACGTAGTTGATGGTGACTTCAGCGGCGGTGCCTGCGGTGGTCGGGATAGCGATAATCGGAACGCAGGGATGGCGGGTGGGGGCCACGCCCTCCAGGCTGCGCACATCTTCAAATTCGGGATTGTTAATAATTATACCGATCGCCTTGCTGGTATCCTGAGGTGAACCGCCCCCGATCGCTATCAGATAGTCTGCCCCCGATGCCCTGAAGGCCGCCACGCCCTGCTGCACCACCCGAATGGTGGGATTGGGCACCACCTCATCGTACACCGTCCAGGCAAGCTGGTGGCTGGCCAGCCGATCGGTCACCCGCTTCAGCGCACCCGCTGCCACCAGTGCACGGTCAGTAACAATCAGGGCTTTGCGCATTCCACGACGCTCTACTTCTTCCGGCAGATGGCGTAACGCGCCGGCACCAAACCAGGCCGTTTCATTCAGAATCATACGTTGAGTCATAAAAACATCCTCTGTTTGTGAATGCGCTCTAACTTCCACCATTCCCTATCAGGGTTCTGCGCAGAACCTCTCAGTTTCGGATAAAGATATTTGATAAAAATCAATAAATTAGTCAGGAGTGGCGCGATGCCTTTGCCTGATGCCGCGCCAGGCGCTGAACGAGACGGGCTGATACGCCGGGTTTCGCAGTGGATTTCTCCCCGTCTGGCGGTTATGTGCAACACTTGTTTACTTCCCCTTCGCACGCCCATGAGGAATAGAGAGATGACCCGATTTGTACTGAATAACAAGGACGACCTCGTCGACAGCGCGTTAGATGGCATGATTTACGCCAGCCCGTGGCGCAATCTGGTGCGGCTACAGGTCGCGCCGCGAATCCGCATTGTCATGCGCAGGGACTGGCAGAAACAGCAGGTGGCGCTGATCTCCGGCGGGGGAGCCGGACATGAACCGGCGCATGTCGGATTTATCGGTAAAGGGATGCTGACGGCCGCCGTTTGTGGCGATCTCTTTGCTTCACCCAGCGTAGACGCGGTGTATCACGCCATCGTCAATCTTACCGGGGAAGCCGGATGCCTGCTGATTGTAAAAAATTACACCGGCGATCGGCTTAACTTTGGCCTGGCGGCAGAGAAGGCGCGTAAGGCGGGATACAGCGTCAACATGGTGATTGTCGGTGATGATGTGGCCCTGCCGGAGAATCCTCAGCCGCGCGGGTTGGCCGGTACCCTGCTGGTGCACAAGGTGGCGGGCTTCGTCGCCGAACGGGGTGACGACCTGGCGGCGGTCACCGCGGCCGCGCAGGCGGCCAGCCAGGCCATCGCGTCGATGGGCGTGGCGCTCTCCGGCTGCCATCTGCCGGATGAGCCGGTCAGCCAGCGGGTGCCGGAAGGCAGTGTCGAAATGGGACTGGGCATTCACGGAGAACCGGGTGTTGAGGTGATGCAGAGCCAGAACAGTCAGCAGATTGTTCAGCAGCTGCTGGAGAAGGTGATGCCGGAGAATGAGGAACCCTGCGCGCTGCTGGTGAATAATCTGGGCGGTATGTCCGCGCTGGAGATGAGTCTGGTGACGCGGGACCTGATTGCGTCACCGCTCAGCCGGGGCAGTAACTATCTGATGGGGCCTGCGCCGCTGATGACCGCACTGGACATGAAAGGCTTTTCCGTGACCTGCATGAGGCTGACTCCCCTCTTCGAAGAGGCCCTCTGCGCGCCGGTTGAGGTCACCGGCTGGGTAACCCCAGTGAGAATCGCCCCACTGGAACCGGTAAGTGCCGCCACTCCGGCTTCAGCCCACCCGGTCCAGCCCTCTGCAAACCCCCAGGTTGCCGCTTACGTTAACACTATCTGTGAAACCCTGATGGCCTGCGAAAGTGAGCTGAACCGGCTGGATGCGCAGGTCGGAGACGGTGATACCGGTTCGACCTTTGCCGCGGGTGCGCGTCAGATCCAGCGCGAATGTACCGATAATCAGCTGCCACTGAATGCCTTACCCGAGCTGCTCGCGGTCACGGGAGAGCGGCTGGCGACGGTGATGGGCGGCTCCAGCGGCGTGCTGATGGCGATCTTTTTTACCGCTGCCGCCCAGCAACTGGCGGAGGGCGATACCCTGCCTGTTGCCCTGCAGCAGGGGCTGGAGAAGATGAAGGAGTATGGCGGGGCAAAGCCGGGCGACCGGACACTGATCGATGCCCTGCAACCGGCCATTGAGGCGCTGGTGGCGGGCCAGTCACTGGAGGCGGCAGCAGAAGCGGCGCAGCAGGGCAGTGAGGCGACGGCCACCATGGGAACCGCAAAAGCGGGTCGCTCCTCCTATCTGAACAGCACAAACCTCAATGGCGTGCCCGATCCGGGTGCTGTCGCGGTCGCACGCGTCTTTACGGCCCTGAACAAAGTGAAGTGAAAATGCTGACGCGGCTGTGCGGCCTTTGTTGCGTAGCCGTCAGAGTAAGCAGGCAATGACAAAATGTAGCGGGACAATTTTCTCAGGTACTATCTGATAAGGAGTGACGGTTGAAAAAATTACTCTGCGCGGCGGCGCTGGCCGTTCTGCCCATGACCACGCTGGCGGCATCCGTGTTTACGTTGCAATCCCGGGACTTCAGCGACAATGCGCTGCTGGACAAAAAGTTTGCCGGTGCTAATAAAAGTAATCCTTCCTGTACCGGTGAGAATGTCTCTCCTGAACTCAACTGGTCGGCTATTCCGGCGGGCACCCGCAGTCTGGCGCTGCTGATGACCGATCCGGTGGGGGCCAGGGGGCTGGGCGTCACCCACATGGTGGCTTACAACATTGCCCCCACGCGTTCATCGTTTGCTCAGGGCGCCCTGACGGAGGGGAAAGGGTATACCGGCGGAAAGAATACGCCGGGAACTACACACTATTATGGCCCCTGTCCGCCAGCGGGTAGCGGTCTGCACCACTATAACTTTGTGCTGATCGCCACCGATTTGCCGCCGGGCCAGTTAAAAGCGGGTTTAACCCAGGCGGAACTGATTGCACAGCTGAAGGGGCATGCGCTGGGCGCGGCCAGTACGGTCGGCCGGTTCAGTAATGAATAAAGGAAGGGAGAGGCACAGAGGCGGTATCGGATAGCTTCTGTGCCCCTTTTGTCAGTCGCCGCTGAACATCTCCCGGATACGCGTTGCAATGTGCTGAGTATGGGTCTCCAGCGCGAAATGCCCGCTATCCAGCATCTCAACCACCGCCTGCGGATTGTCACGCTGCCAGGCTGCTGCCCCCGGCGGGATAAAGAAGGGATCGTGTTTCCCCCAGATCACCAGCGTCGGCAGCTGCTTTTGACGGAAAAAGGCCTGAAATTCCGGGTAGCGCTGCAAATTACTGGCGTAATCGAGAAACAGCGCCTGCTGAATCGCTTTATTACCGGGTCGCTCCATCAGCAGGGTGTCCAGCGTATACGTCTCCGGCGCAATTAACTGCGGATCGCTGACGCCATGCGTGTATTGCCACTTGATCGCTTCCGGCGTCAGGACGGTGTCGCGCACCACCTGACCCTTAGCTTCGCTGGGGTCGTCCCAGTAAGCACGCACCGGCGCCCAGGCTTCTCCCAGTCCCTCCAGATAGGCATTGCCGTTTTGCGATATCAGTCCGCTGACACGCTCAGGCCGGGCGAGGGCCAGACGCAGACCGGCAGGGGCACCATAGTCGAAAACATACAGGGCATAACGTTTCAGACCCAGCGCATCCACGAAAGCGGTCAGCGTCTGACCGAGTGCGTCGAAAGTCCAGCTGTAGTGACGCTCAGCGGGAACGTCAGTAAAGCCAAAGCCGGGCAGATCGGGCGCGATAAGGTGAAACCTGTCAGCCAGCAGAGGAATAAGGTGACGAAACTGATGTGACGAGGTGGGAAAGCCATGCAGCAGTAACAGTACCGGGTGGGAAGGATCGCCCGCTTCCCGATAGAAGATATTGACCCCATCGGCCTGCAGATAGCGATGTTGAATAGCGTGGTCGGTCATAGCTGACACTCCTGTAACTGGTAAATTCGTTTATTAGAGGTTACTGATGCTGATTATGCTGCCTTTTGGTAACCTGTCAATGATGATTTAAGTGGTTACATGGTCTGTTTGTAACTGTATAATGCGTCTTTTATCGATGACACTGGTGTCAGGCGAGACTCCCAGGAGAGGCATTAACATGGCAGAAACACAATCATCCACCGCGCAGGGGCCGTGGTTTCTGGCCGATCATGCGGCGCTGGACTTCATTAATACCGTCGCCATCGTGGACGGTCAGCCGCACGATTTCTGGCAAACCGATGAGGATGTTGACGCATGGCTTCAGCAGGCCGGACTGGCTACAGACGGCCCGGCAGCGCACTCTGAAGCTGGCACGCTGTTGCAGGCTGCCCGTCAGCTGCGCGACAACATTCGCGACATGGTGCAGCAACAGAAGGCGGGTGAAGCGATAGATGTGCGGGTGCTGAATGCCTGGCTGGGCGAGGCGATCAGCCATATGCAGCTCGTCACAGAGCAGGGGACGTTGCAGATCCGCCGGATTTATCCTGCTCAGAGCGCAATGCAGCGACTGGGGCGGGTTGCAGAACAGGCTGCCAGCCTGCTGGCCCAGGCGGATTTCAGCCGGGTACGCGCTTGTGAACATCCCGCCTGTAACCTGTGGTTTTACGATCGTACCAAAGCGCATCGCCGTCGCTGGTGCAGCATGGCGCTGTGCGGTAATCGGGCGAAAGTGGCGCGTTTCCGGCAAGGCGTGAAGTCAGAGGGATGACGACTCCGGGCGCTGAGGTGATGCCGGAAAAAGAGGAAGAGGCGTCAGATAAAAAAACACCCTGCAGAGCAGGGTGTTTTCAGGCTTAATGCGCGGCGGGCGCTGAAGGTTTTGAGCGCTTGCGCAGCTTATCAATCAGGCGATGCGCTTCCGCTTTGGTCGCCACCGCTGGCGATGAACCGGTCAGCGGCTGCCGGGCGGTTTCACGGACGGTCAGAATAGTCAGCAGACCGATGATGCCTGCACCCATCATGTAGTAGGCCGGCATCATGGTGTTTTTACTGGTATCTACCAGCCACGCCGTAATCAGCGGGGTGGTTCCGCCAAACAGGGAGACCGACAGGTTAAAGCCAATGGCCAGCGCACTGTAACGAATATCGGTCGTAAACAGCGCAGGCAGCGTTGAAGGCATGGTGCCGCTGAAGCAGGTGTGCAGCACGCCCAGAATCAGCAAGCCGCCGAATACTGCCCACATGTTACCGGAACCGATCAGCATAAAGCTCGGAATCGCGAGCAGGATCAGACCCACCGCACCAAAGCCAATCACCGGCCGACGCCCGATGCGGTCCGTCCAGCGGCCCCACAGCAGCGTCAGTGGCATCATCACAAACATCGCCACCATCACCAGCAGCAGGCCACTCAGTTCAGGCAGACCCAGTACGCCGGTCAGATAACTTGGCATATAGGAGGTCAGCATGTAGTTAGAGACGTTAAACAGCAGCACCAGACCGATACATTTCAGCATCGGCGCACGGTATTTGCTCAGCATCTGCATCAGGGTCAGGCGCGGTTTGCTCTGCTCCAGCGCCTCCTGTTTTTCCATGTGCTGCTGGAAGGCCGGAGTCTCTTCCAGCTTCAGTCGCACATAGAGACCAAACAGACCCAGCGGCGCGGCGATAAAGAAGGGCACGCGCCAGCCCCAGGACATCATCGCCTCGTTTGACATCAGGGTAGTCATCACCGTCACCAGGCTGGCACCCAGCAGGTAACCACCAATAGTGCCGAACTCCAGGAAGCTGCCCATGAAGCCACGGCGTTTATCGGTGGAGTACTCCGCAATAAAGGTCGCTGCGCCGCCATACTCGCCGCCGGTCGAAAAGCCCTGGATTAGACGCGCCAGCAGCAGCAGGATCGGTGCCATGATGCCAATGGAGGAATAGGCCGGGATCAGCCCGATGCAGAATGTGCCAATCGACATCATGATCATCGTCATCGCCAGCACTTTCTGTCGGCCGATGCGGTCACCCAGCGGGCCAAACACCAGGCCGCCAATCGGACGGACCAGGAAGGCCGCAGCGAACGTACCGAAGGTGGCGATCAGCTGCACGGCGTTGTTGGCGTCCGGGAAGAAGACCTTGCCGATGATGACGGCGAGGTAGCTGTAAACGCCGAAGTCGAACCATTCCATCGCATTACCTAACGCGGCTGCGCCAACGGCACGCTTCAGCATGTCGTTATCGATCACGGTAATGTCATCAACAGTCAGCTCTTTTTGCTTCCTGTTCCAGAAATGTTTCTTTGCATGGTCAGACGATCTGTTTCTGGTGTCCATAAACTCCTCAACTGCTGAATGAAGGAGTCTTATAGCTTTCGCAGCCGAAAATAAGGGTCAGAAGAAACCGTGGAAATGAAAGCTATAAGAAGCCGAATAAGTTTTAAGTGAAGCGGCAATTAACCGCAGGGGCAAACCTTAGACCACAATTGTAAGGTATTGCAAGTTTTCAGCGGAAATAACTACTTTTACTGACAAAGTCAGCATAGTAATCTTATTCATCTCTGCTTACGGCCATAAACATTTCGTAACATCCGGCGCAGGATGATTCCGGCCAGCAGGCGTCGCCAGGCCTGACGCGCGCCAGAATGTCTCACCCGGCAACCAGAGTAATCTGCGGATCATTTGACTGGGGTGCAGCGCGATATTTCCGTTCGCCGCATATCCATAGCAGGATTAGTTGGTAGTTAACGCATAAATGCAGTGGCAGTGTACTGCTATTCCAGACCAACAGAGTGTTAAACATGGGCGCGTTAACATCAGCAGAATTACCGGTTATTGATTTCGCACTGTTATCGGGAGATCAACAGCAGCAGCAACAGTCACGCGAGAAACTCAGCCAGGCGGCGCGTGAGGTAGGTTTCTTCTATCTGATCAATCACGGGATCGACCGCGCGTTATCCGATGAGGTTCAGCAGGTCGCACGCCAGTTTTTTGCCCTGCCACAGGCGGACAAAAGTGCCGTCAGGATGGCCAATTCGCCTCATTTTCGCGGTTATAACCTGGCTGGCGTGGAGATAACCCGCAGCCAGCCCGATTTTCGCGAGCAGTTTGACATTGGTGCTGAACGCGAAGCGCTGCCCTTTACCGCCGACGCGCCCACCTGGCAACGGATGCAGGGCCCCAATCAGTGGCCTGAAGCCCTGCCGGAACTGCAGACCGTCGTCACCCGCTGGCAGCAGCAGATGACCGCCGTTGCGCTGGAGCTGCTGCGCGCCTTTGCCGAAGCGCTCCATCTGCCGCGCAACGCCTTTGACAATCTCTATGGCGACTATCCCAACGAACATATCAAGCTTATTCGCTACCCCGGCCGTAGCGAGGGCGAATCCCGCCAGGGCGTCGGCGCGCACAAAGATTCCGGCTTCCTGACGATGCTGCTGCAGGACGATCAGCCGGGTCTTCAGGTGGAAGTGACGCCGGACAACTGGATCGACGCCTTACCCAAACCGGGCGCGTTTGTGGTGAACATTGGCGAGCTGCTGGAGCTGGCGACCAATGGCTATCTGCGCGCCACCGTTCATCGGGTGGTATCGCCCCCGCAAAGCCGCGAGCGCCTCTCTATCGCCTTTTTCCTCGGTGCGCAGCTCGATGCCGTTGTGCCGATCTACCCGCTGCCCCCGCAACTGGCCGGGCTGGCTCAGGGACCGGCCAGCGATCCGCTCAACCCGCTGCTGCGTGAAGTCGGCTGGAATTACCTCAAAGGCCGGCTGCGTTCGCATCCGGAAGTTGCAGAGCGTTTTTATCCTGAACACACCTCCCACTAAAACCATAAGAGATAAATGATGATGATTAAAAAGCGCGTTCTGGCTCTGGCCGGTCTTTCACTGCTGATTGCTCAAAGTCTGCAGGCTGCGCCGCTGCGTGTGGCTGCGGATCCGGTGCCACATGCCGAAATTCTGGAGTACGTTAAAACGCTGGATCCCAAACTCGACATCAGGATCGTGGAGCTGAGCGGTGGGGTAAACGCCAATGAACTGCTCGCCTCCGGGGATGTGGATGCAAACTACTTCCAGCATCTGCCCTACCTGAAAGATCAGGAAAAGGCGCTGGGCAAAACCTTTGCCGTCGTCGCCAGTGTGCACATTGAGCCGCTGGGGATCTACTCGCGCAAAGTGAAGTCGCTGGCGGCGTTGCCAGAGGGTGCCAGCATTGCGGTACCCAACAACACCACCAACCTGAGCCGTGCGCTGTGGCTGTTGCAGGATAAAGGGGTCATTAAACTCCGGGCGCAGGGTGAGGCGGGCTCCACGCTGGTGACGCCGAAAGATATCAGCGAAAACCCGAAGAAAATCAAAATCATCGAGATTGAATCGCCTCAGTTGCCACGCTCGCTGGATGATGTTGATGCCGCGATCATCAACGGCAACTATGCGCTGGAAGCGGGGCTGAATCCGGCCAAAGATGCGCTGGGTCTGGAGTCCGCTGCGCATAACCCGTATGCCAACCTGCTGGTCACCACCCCGGCACTGGAGAAAGATCCCCGCGTCGTGCAGCTGGCAAAGGATCTGCGTTCGCCGCAGGTGGCCGCGTTTATCCGGAAAAACTACCAGGGCTCCGTGATTCCGGTCGCGGATAATCAGCATGATTAATATCCGTCACCTCAGCAAACAGTATGCTGGCGCACCCGCGCCAGCGTTAGACGATATCTCTCTCACCATCAGTGAAGGGTCGATCTTCGGCATACTGGGGCGAAGCGGGGCGGGTAAAAGCACGCTGCTGCGCTGCCTGAACCGGCTGGAGAGTCCCTCCAGCGGTCTGATTGAGATCGATGGGGAAGATATCTCCCGGCTGAGTCTGGCGCAGCTCCGTCAGCAACGGCAGCAGATGGGGATGATCTTTCAGCACTTTAATCTGCTTCATTCCCGCAACGTGCGGGACAATATTGACCTGGCGCTGGAGATTGCCGGGATACCCAGGGCCGAACGCCACGCCCGCGTGACTTCGCTGCTGGATCTGGTGGGACTGACAGCCTTTGCAACGGCCTGGCCCTCACAGCTCTCCGGGGGACAGAAACAGCGTGTCGGGATCGCCCGCGCGCTGGCAGCCCGTCCCCGCTATCTGCTGTGCGATGAGGCGACCAGCGCACTGGACCCGGAAACCACCCTCTCCATTCTTGATCTGCTGGCAGATATTCAGCAGCAGCTGAATATCACCATCGTCCTGATCACGCATGAGATGGCGGTCGTGAAACGTATCTGTGACGGTGCCGCGCTGCTGGAGAAGGGGCAGCTGGTGGAAAGCGGCACTCTCAGCCAGATCATGGGACGCGAAGAGGGCCGTCTCCGCACGATGCTGCTGAAGGATGGCGAGGCGGACAGGGCGTTTATCGAAAAATATCAGCGGGAGGCTCTTACCCGATGCGTAGCATGACCCGCGATCGTTTTCAGGAACTGCTGCTGAATGCCACAGGCGAAACGCTCTATATGGTGCTGCTGGCAGCGCTTTTTACCGTCGCTATCGGATTGCCGGTGGGTGTCCTGCTGTTTCTGACCCGTCCACAGGGTATTTTGCCCAATCGCGCTATCTCTCTCCTGCTGAATACGCTGGTGAATACCGGACGCGCGCTGCCGTTTGTCGTGCTCCTGATCGCGCTTATCCCCTTTACCCGCCTGCTGGTTGGCACCACGCTGGGCAGTACCGCTGCGATCGTACCGATTACCCTGGGGGCGTTTCCCTTCTTTGCGCGCATCGTGGAGAACGCGCTGGATGAAGTCGATCGCGGCCGCATTGAGGCGGTGGTGTCGATGGGGGGCAATCTGTGGCATATCGTCAGCCGCGTGCTGCTGCCGGAGGCGCTGCCTGCGCTGGTGGCAGGGATCACCCTGACGATTGTGATGCTGATCGGTTTCTCCGCGATGGCCGGCGTGGTCGGCGGCGGCGGACTGGGGGATCTGGCGATTCGCTACGGCTATCAGCGCTTCGATAATCAGATTATGGCAGCGACCATTGTCGTGCTGCTGGCGCTGGTGATGCTGATTCAGAAACTGGGCGACTGGCTGGTGCGCTCGCTGGCTTATCGTCGTTAACGGCTGGCCGCAGGGCGATGAGCGGGTTTAACCCTGAATGCGGTCAGCAGAATCTCTGCATACGTTGCCACTTGCTAACCTACTAACCGTAACCTACCTTTAGTAGCTTAATGGCTAATCAGGTAAGGTGACGACGATGCATGCACTCATAGTAACTGCCCATCCCAATCATGATGCTCACACCCACCGCATTGCGGACCAGCTTGCGCAGGGCGTTATGGCCTCAGGCCACCATACGGTTGAACAGGCCGATCTCGCCGCTGAGGGGTTCGACCCGCGTTTTACGCTCAGCGATCACCAGCGTTTTAACGGTAAGGCTGCAACTCCGCCGGATGTGCTGGCCGAGCAGCAGCGGCTGGATCGCGCTGATGCGCTGGTGCTGGTCTACCCGATTTACTGGTGGTCATTTCCGGCACAGCTCAAGGGCTGGATTGACCGGGTCTTTATTGCAGGCTGGGCCTTCGACGAGCAGGATGACCGGATAGTGAAACGCCTCGGACATCTTCCCGTGCATCTGATCGCGCTGGGTGCAGCCGATACGCGAACTTTCATGCGCCGCGGCTATTTCGGCAGCATGCGGAATCTGATCGATCACGGCATCTTTGATTATTGTGGCGCGCCGGTGGTTACCAGCGAGTTGCTACTGACCAGCGACGAGGGATTTCCTGAGTCACACTATCAGCGGGCGCAGCAATGGGGGCAACGGATTTTTGCCCGAGAGGAAACCGCATGACCGCGAAAAAGTCTTCCCCTAAACGTCTGTCACGCGAGGCGCGTCGCCGACAGCTGTCAGAAGTCGCCTGGCAGATCATGCAGGCCGAAGGCAGCGAGGCGCTGACGCTGGCCCGGGTGGGTGAGGCAGCGGGCGTCAGTAAGCCCGTCGTTTACGATCACTTCACGACCCGTCATGGTCTGCTGGCGGCATTGTATGACGATTTCGACCGCCGCCAGACCGATCGGATGGAAGCGGCCATGGAGGCTGCGCCGATGCAGATGCAGCAAAAAGCGGCCGTGCTCGCAGCCTGTTACGTGGATTGTGTGATGACGGAAGGACGTGAAATTCCTGAACTCCTTTCCGCGCTCAGCACCACGCCTGAACTCGCTGCGGTAAAACGTCACTATCAGCTCGACTTTATCGCCCGCTGTCAGCGCTGGTTTGCTCCGTTTACGGGCAGCAGTGGGATGGCCGAAGCAGGCATGTGGGGCTTGCTGGGGGGCGCAGATGCTATCGCAGGCGCGGTGGCACGGGGCGATATCGATAAACAGGCAGGCGAGCAGGCGATCACCGCGCTTGTCGTGGCGCTGGTGGCAGGCAGCCGTACACCGGCAGAGGAAGCGTAAAAAAAGGCGGCCCGCAGGCCGCCGAATCCTTCAACCACAACAGAGGTTGTGTAAGCAGTGGCAACGTACAATGATGATCGTTTAGCCTTTCACCCCGCCCGCGGTTAAGCCGCTGACCAGCCAGCGCTGGGCCAGCAGGAAGACCAGGGTAATCGGAATCGCAGAGAGCACCGCAGCGGCGGCAAAGTCGCCCCACAGATAGTTCTGCGGATTGAGATACTGCTGCATCCCGACCGCAAGGGTGTAGCTGTTAACATCGCGCAGCAGCAGCGAGGCGACCGGCACCTCTGTCACCGCCGCGATAAAGGCCAGAATAAACACCACCGCCAGAATCGGCACCGACAGCGGCAGCAGCACCAGCCGGAACGCCTGCCACGGGGTGGCACCATCCAGCGCCGCCGCCTCTTCCAGCGAACCGTCGATGGTTTCGAAATAGCCTTTTATCGTCCAGACATGCAGCGCAATGCCGCCAAGATAGGCGAAGATCACGCCGCCGTGGGTATTCAGCCCGATAAACGGAAGATACTGGCCGAGCCGGTCAAACAGCGCGTAGAGGGCCACCAGCGACAGAACCGCCGGGAACATCTGGAAAATCAGCATCCCCTTCAGCAGGCTGGCACGGCCGGTAAAGCGCATGCGGGCAAACGCATAGGCGCAGGTGGTGGAGAGCGCCACGATGCCCAGCGCACTGATGGCCGCGATCTTAACCGAGTTCCATAACCAGAGCAGCACCGGGAAGGGTGGCGGTGTGACCCGTCCATCCGCATGTTCCACACTGAAACCCAGCGCCAGACGCCAGTGCTCCCATGAGATCTGCTCCGGGATGAGGCTGCCGGTGGCGAAATTACCGGCGCGCAGCGAAATCGCCACCACCATCAGCAGCGGAAACAGAATCGCCGCGATAAATAACAGCAGCAGCAGATGCGTGGTCAGCAGACGCAGCCGTTGCGATTTGGGTTGTACCATAGCCATAACAACTCCTTAAACCTGGTCCATCAGGCGATTTGATTTGTCAGTCTGAACCCGGATCGTGCTTACCATCCTCACGGTCCGGGTCTGCGCCTGTCGGGCCAGACGCTTAGTCGAATTTCATCCGCGAGGCTTTCAGGTTGATCACCGCCAGCGCACCCACCAGCAGGAAGATCAGGGTGGCAATCGCCGCCGCCAGACCAAAGTCCTGCCCGCCGCCGCCTTCAAAGGCGATACGCCAGGTGTAGTTCACCAGCAGATCCGTATACCCGGCTGGCGTGGTGGTACCGAGACGATCGGGCCCGCCGTTGGTCAGTAACTGCACCAGCACAAAGTTATTAAAGTTGAAGGCAAAGCTGGCAATCATCAGCGGCATCAGTGGTTTCAGCAGCAGCGGCAGGGTAATCAGGAAAAAGTTCTGCAATGGGCCAGCGCCATCCATCGCCGAGGCTTCATAGAGATCGTCCGGAATCGCCTTCAGCAGCCCCATGCAGAGGATCATCATGTAGGGGTAGCCCAGCCAGGTATTCACAATGATCAGCATGGTACGCGCCAGCGTCGGATCGCTGAACCAGGCGGGTTTCACACCAAACAGCGCGCTGAGCATCACGTTGATCTCACCGAAGCTCTGGTTAAACAGCCCCTTGAAAATCAGAATCGAGATAAAGGCGGGCACGGCATAGGGCAGGATCAGCATCACACGGTAAACGGCTTTGCCGCGCAGCGCCTCCCACTGCACCAGACAGGCGAGCACCATGCCGACGGCGACGGTGAGCACCACGGTGATCAGCGAGAAGAAGAGCGTCCAGCCAAAAATCGCCAGGAACGGTTTCTGAATCCCTTCGTCGGTAAAGACCCGCGCGAAGTTTTTCCAGCCGGTATTCACGGTGAAGCCGGGGCTCAGCGTTTCGTTGTCCCATTTGTGCGCGGCGTTGACGGCCTGATAAAAACCGGTCTGCGGATTGGCGCGGTAGTGCACGCCACTCTGCTGATTGATCAGCTCATCGGGCGCGCCCACCCGGTAGAGCGGCTGAGTTCCGGAGAACTGGCGCAGCGAACTCATCCGCAACTGACGGCCATCCGGCAGTTCAGCACGGATCTGGCTCAGCGCCTGGCGATTGGATGTGATGACCCTCAGGGTCGCCCGCTCACCCGCTGGTGGCGTCGCGGGGGCCATTTTCAGCGTCTGTTCAGCGCCAAACTGAAACGGCGGCGAGACAAAGTCTGCTTTGCCATCGTTCAGCACCAGCTGCCAGCGGTCGCCTGCCGGGAAGAGTGCGAAACTGACGGCGTCCCCCGACTGGAAGGTGCGGCTCAGCAGTACCTGTTGAGCGCGCTCAAAGGTCAGCTGATTGGTGCTGCTGTAGTTGGTGAACGCAATGGCCACGGTGCAGGCGAGGGGGAACAGGACAAACAGCGCCATCCCGGCCACGCCGGGATAGACATAACGCCACGCATAGGCGCGACGGTTGGCGTAAATCCACAGCCCGGTCGCACTGAGGATCAGCGTCAGCAGCGCAAACAGATATTCGCCCTGCGCGTACATCAGCACCAGCAGATAGCCGACCAGCAGACAGCCCATTCCGATGAGAACGCCCTTTAACAGCAGACGGTGCGTTTTCGGTTTTCCTGACATGATGCGGTTTTCCTTAACGGTCACTCAGGCCGGGTTGCCCCGGCGGCGGGGAAAAATTATTTCTTCAGACGCGCCTGGGCATCTTTCAGTGCGGCGTCAACGCTCTGACGACCGCCCAGGGCATTCAGCGTGGCGGTGCGCATCGCGTACCAGAATGCGGCCATCTGCGGGATATTCGGCATGATGTCACCCTGACGGGCATTGGTCATGGTGGCGGCGATACGGGAATCTTTCTCCAGCGTCTGCTGGAACGATTTCAGCGCCACCGCGCCCAGCGGCTTATCTTTATTGACCGCATCCAGGCCGGCGTCGGTCAGCAGGTAGTTCTCCAGGAACTCTTTCGCCAGCTCTTTATTGGGACTGGCAGCATTGATCCCGGCACTCAGCACACCAACAAACGCCTTAGAGGGTTTACCGTTCAGCGTTGGCAGCGTGGTCACGCCATAATCGATCCCGCTCTTGTCGATGTTGCTCCATGCCCAGGGGCCGTTGATCGTCATCGCGGTTTCCCCTTTGTTAAAGGCCGCCTCGGCAATCGAATAATCGGTATCCGCATTCAGGGTTTTGGCTTTGACCTGATCGACCAGGAACTGCATCCCGGCTTTCGCGCCCGCGTTATCCACGCCGACATCCTTCACGTCATAGCGCCCGTCGGTCAGCTTAAAGGCGTAGGCTCCGCCAGCGGCCAGCAGTGGCCAGGTGAAGTAGGGTTCCTGCAGGTTGAACATAATGGCGCTTTTGCCCTTAGCGCGCAGTTGCTTATTGAGACCGGCCATCTCTTCCCAGGTTTTTGGCGGATTGGGCAGCAGCTTTTTGTTGTAGATCAGCGAGAGTGACTCGACCGAGATCGGATAGCCAATCAGCTTGCCGTCAAAGCGAACCGCATCCCAGGTGAAGGGGAAAATCTTCTGCTGGAAGCTGGCGTCCGGGCTGATTTCCGCCAGCAGGCCCGACTGCGCATAGCCGCCAAACCGGTCATGCGCCCAGAAGATAATGTCCGGACCATCGCCCGTCGCCGCTACCTGCGGATACTTCTCTTCCATTTTGTCAGGATGTTCAACGGTGACTTTGATGCCGGTCTCCTGCTCAAATTTCTTACCCACTTCAGCAAGACCGTTATAGCCCTTGTCTCCGTTGATCCAGATGACCAGTTTACCTTCCTCAATCTTTGCCATCGCGCTGGCCGAAAAGAGCACGGCAGAGAGGGCCGAGAGGGCCAGAATTCTTGCTCCGGTTTTCATCGTCATAAATTCATCCTGTTAGCGGAAGTGGTGAAGACTCTGTCGGCATCATTGTGCGTATCCACACCGGCATCTCATCCTCCTCTGCTCTACGCCCCGCCGCCCATCACTGTGATCGCGCTGGCAAAAAGCGTCCGGAGCGGGAGATGGCGCGGCAAAAAATCGTGCAGGTCTGCGTGAACGATCACAAAAAACCGCGGCGGCGCGCTGGCTGCCTCGTCTGCCACGGTTTCTCCTCCTCCCGTCTCCTCCCCCAGTGGATTGCGCTGCGGTGGAGGATGTGACCGCCAGTTTCCTCTCGCATAGTGAGCCCCGGAACCCGTCTGCCGCTGAGCAGACACGAATGTGCAGCTAAGAGGGAAGGGATCATGGCGAGCGTTGTGCTACGCAATGTCACAAAAGCCTGGGGCGAAACGGTGGTGTCGAAAGAGATCGATCTCACCATTCGTGAAGGGGAATTTGTTGTTTTCGTCGGCCCGTCGGGCTGTGGCAAATCGACGCTGCTGCGCATGATTGCCGGACTGGAAACCATCACCAGCGGCGAGCTGCTCATTGGCGACCGGCGCATGAATGAGGTGCCGCCTGCCGAGCGCGGCATCGGCATGGTGTTTCAGTCTTATGCGCTCTATCCGCACCTGTCCGTAGCGGAAAACATGTCTTTTGGCCTGAAACTGGCCGGGGTAAAAAAGGCCGAAATCCATCAGCGGGTCAATCAGGTGGCCGAAATTCTGCAGCTGGCGCACCTGCTTGATCGCCGGCCAAAAGCCCTCTCGGGAGGGCAGCGTCAGCGCGTCGCCATCGGCCGCACGCTGGTGGCGGAACCGCGCGTCTTCCTGCTGGATGAACCGCTGTCCAACCTCGACGCAGCCCTGCGCGTTCAGATGCGCATTGAGATCTCTCGTCTGCATAAGCGCCTGAAGCGCACCATGATTTACGTGACCCACGATCAGATCGAAGCGATGACCCTGGCTGACAAAATTGTGGTGCTCGATGCCGGGCGCATCGCGCAGGTCGGCAAGCCGCTGGAGCTCTATCACTATCCCGCCAACCGCTTTGTCGCCGGATTTATCGGCTCACCCAAAATGAATTTCCTGCCGGTCAAAGTGACCGCCACCGCCCTCGATCAGGTTCAGGTCCGTCTGCCGAATCAGCAGCTGGTCTGGCTGCCGGTTGACAGCGCCGGCGTACTGGTCGGCAGCAATATGTCACTGGGCATTCGCCCGGAACATCTGCTCTCCAGCGATATCGCCGACGTCACCCTTGAAGGGGAAGTGCAGGTGGTGGAACAGCTGGGGCATGAAACACAGATCCACATCGAGATTCCCGCAATCCGTCAGAACCTGGTCTACCGCCAGGAGGACGTCGTGCTGGTAAAAGAGGGCGCGATCCTGGCGATTGGCCTGCCGCCCGAGCGTTGTCACCTGTTCCGCGAGGACGGGAGCGCGTGCCGCAGGCTGTACCAGGAGCCGGGTGTGTAGCCCTGCCAAAACAATAAAAGCCATGACCTCAGGAGATAGAAAATGTTAACTCTGCGCAAACTTCCCCTTGCCGTTGCCGTCGCGGTGAGCACGCTCTCCGCCCCGACGATGGCGGTCGATTTCACCGGCTATGCCCGTTCCGGCATCGGCTGGACGGGCAGCGGTGGCGAACAGCAATGTTTTCAGGCCACCGGTGCTCAAAGTAAATACCGTCTGGGTAACGAATGTGAAACCTACGCCGAACTGAAATTAGGCCAGGAAGTGTGGAAAGAGGGCGACAAAAGCTTCTATTTCGACACCAACGTGGCTTACTCCGTAGCCCAGCAGAACGACTGGGAAGCCACCTCACCGGCATTCCGTGAAGCCAACGTAAAAGGAAAAAACCTGATCGATGCGCTGCCAGGATCGACCCTCTGGGCCGGTAAGCGTTTCTATCAGCGTCATGACGTTCATATGATCGACTTCTACTACTGGGATATCTCCGGACCGGGTGCCGGTCTGGAAGATGTCGATCTCGGCTTCGGTAAGCTCTCCTTCGCGGCAACCCGCTCCTCGGAAGCGGGCGGCTCTTACACCTTCTCCAGCGATCGTATCCGTGACTTCGCCACCAGCACCGCGAATGACGTGTTTGATGTGCGCCTGGCGGGTCTGGAAACCAACCCGGATGGCGTGCTGGAGCTGGGGGTCGATTACGGTCGTGCCAATACCCGTGACGACTATCGTCTGGAAGATGGCGCCTCAAAAGATGGCTGGATGTTCACCGCCGAACATACCCAGAGCATGCTCAAGGGCTACAACAAGTTTGTACTGCAGTACGCCACCGACGCGATGACCTCGCAGGGCAAAGGGGTGCCGCAGGGCACCAGTCTCAATAACAACGGGGACATGTACCGCATCCTCGACCACGGGGCGATCTCGCTGGCAGAACGCTGGGACCTGATGTACGTCGCCATGTATCAGAACATCGATCTGGATAACGACCGTGGCACCGAGTGGTACACCGTCGGCGTGCGTCCGATGTACAAATGGACGCCGATCATGAGTACGTTGCTGGAACTGGGCTATGACAATGTGAAGTCACAGCAGGCCAGCGAGCGCAACGGCCAGTACAAAGTGACGCTGGCACAGCAGTGGCAGGCGGGTGACAGCATCTGGTCACGTCCGGCGCTGCGTCTGTTCGCTACCTATGCCAAATGGGATGAGAAGTGGGGCTACAACAAAGACAGCGCCGGCGATCTCACCACCTTCGCCTCGGCTGACTCTACCGGCAACGGCATCCTGACCAACAGCCGCGGTAATAACGATGAATTTACCTTCGGCGCGCAGATGGAAATCTGGTGGTAAACCCGCACCGTTTCTGACGGGCGTGCCTGCACGCCTGATGAATCTCTCTGGTCGCGGTGTGCCATTGCCTGGTGCATGCCGCGACCTGTAATAAGGTACGCATAATGAAAATGAAAAAGACGCTGACCGCACTCTGCCTGAGTGCAGCATTACTGGCCGGACAGAGCCTGCCCGCCCTGGCGGACGTCAACCTGGTGCCGCAGGATCTCACCTCCGCCCCGGTTGTCCCTGCTGAAACCCTGCAACACCTGAGCTGGCAGCCGCTGGCCGCCTCACAGACCCAGACGACCAGACTCGCCAGCAGCGGGCAGACGCTCAACGCACCGCACATTGCCGGACCGGTGGCGGCCTACAGCCTGCCAGCGAATATCGGCGAACTGACGCTGACGCTGAGCAGTGAAGTAGCCAACGGGCAGGTTTTTGCGCCTAACGTGCTGGTACTGGATGAAACTCTGCGGCCCGCCGCCTGGTTCCCCAGCCGCTACTTTACCTACCAGAAGCCAGGCGTGATGGCGGCAGACCGGCTGGAAGGGGTGATGAAACTGACCCCGGCGCTGGGCCAGCAAAAAATTTACCTGCTGGTGTTCACCACCGACAGCGATCTGACCCAGACCACCACCCTGCTCGATCCGGCTAAAGCCTACGCGCAGGGCACCGGCCATGCTGTGCCGGACATCCCCGACCCTATCGCCAGCCACAGCCGGGAGGGCACCCTCAAACTGAAAATGCAGACCAGTTCCGGCTCCTCCATTCTGGTCGGGCCGCTGTTTGGATCGTCCGGTCCCGGCCCGGTCACCGTCGGTAACACCGCGCCTGCGCCCGCTTATCGTTCAACCCCTGCCGCCACGGCCGCGCCTTTGCCAGCGACGAAAACAGCGGCAGAACCGATCATGAGTGACACTGAGAGCTACTTTAATCAGCAGATCACTCAGGCGATTAACAGCGGCAATATCGACAAAGCGCTGAAGCTGCTGAATGAAGCTGAACGGCTGGGTTCTACCTCCGCCCGGCAAACCTTTATCCGTGGTGTTAAAGGCAAGGGGTGAAACCGCCCCGACACCAGGGATGTTGTCCCATCTGGTGCGCTCCGGCGCACCTTTTTTTGGATTGAAATAATGTTGAATGAGGGAGAGATATGACCTGTGAGCGGATTCAGTGACAGAGATGTCAGGAGAAAGAGCCGTTGTCTGCCATTAAGGTTAAAGCGTTATTCATGCAATACAGCGCGGTCATCCCTGATCCGCGCTGATTTCAGCTTTCCTGATTCATGCTGACTGCTTCCGTCGCGCCGTCAGATCCCGCAACAGTGCACGGGTTTCCGCATCACTGAACAGCGCCTCCAGCGTGACGCTCAGCTTGCGTCGCCAGTTCGGGTATTCATCGCTGGTGCCGGGGATATTGACCGGCGTGGCCATATCCAGCCAGTCCTCCGGTTGCAGACCCAGCAGGGCGCTGTGACTGTCCGCCAGATAGCGCTGCATCGCCCGGTTCAGCGCCTTGCTCATCCCGGTACGTCCGGCAGACCGTCCGGCCCGTTTCGGCAGGGCGCCCACCTGATGCAGGCTGTTCAGCAGCGCCTGCTTTGCCCGCAGCCGATCCTGATACAGCCCGGCCAGCACCACCTTGTCCGGGTAGAGGCCCAGCCGGGCACCCGTGGTCAGATCGTCGCTTTGCCACCAGCCGCGCAGCGTCGGGAGATCATGGGTGGTCGCGACGGCCATCGCCTGCCGCGGCCAGGCGGCGGGTGGACGGAATCCCGACGGGGAGGTCTGTTCAAACCAGAGCACTTTATAGGAGTAAACACCGCCATCCCGCAGCTTATCGACAATCGCCTCCGGCACCGTGCCGAGATCTTCCCCAATCACCATGCAGCGATGCCGCTGGCTCTCCAGCGCCAGAATCGCCAGCAGATCGTCGATGGGATAGTGAACATAGGCTCCGTGCATCGCCGGTTCCCCGGCCGGTATCCACCAGAGTCGCATCAGCGCCATCACGTGATCGATGCGCAGTGCGCCGCAGTGGCGCATATTCGCGCGCAGCAGGGCAATCCACGGCTCCCAGGCGCGCTGCTGCATGACCTGCGGGTCCATCGGCGGCAGTCCCCAGTCCTGACCGCGCGGGCCGAGGATATCGGGCGGGGCTCCGATGCTGGCCTCCATGCAGTAGAGGTCGCGATCGCTCCACGTCTCGGCTCCTCCTTTGGCCACCCCGACCGCCAGATCGCGGTAGAGGCCGATGGGCATTGCCTGCTGCTGGCAGCCGTGCCAGCAGTCAGCAAACTGCTGCGCGGCCAGCCACTGCAGCCAGAGCCAGAAACGCACCTGATCGGCATGCTGCTGCAGAAAGGTCTTCACCGCCGGGCTGGCAGGGTCCTGCAACGCCTCCGGCCACATCGGCCAGCCCCAGCGCTGACTATCCTGCGCAATCTGATCGGCGTGCAGGGCATCAAACAGCGCCTGATGCTGCAGACTGACGCCACCCTCTTTGATAAAGGCGTGGAATGCCTGCACCTCAGGATCGGTGGCCTCACGCCGGCTGAACTGCGGCCATGCCAGGCTCAGCGCCGTGATTTTCAGGCGGGTGACCGCCGCATAGTCGACCCACTCCGCGGCGCGCGCCTGCGTCAGCGCCTGCTGTGTCTCCGGCTGCTGCCACCAGGCCTGGGCGGCGCTGCTCTGCCGGAAGTCACTGACCGCATTCACATCGATATAGAGGACATTGAGCCAGCGCCGGGAGGAGGGGCTGTAGGGACTGGCACTCTCCGGGCTGGAGGGAAACAGCGCGTGAATGGGATTCAGCCCGATAAACGCGCCGCCGCGTGCCGCGACAGCGGGCAGCATCCGGCGCAGATCGCCAAAGTCGCCAATGCCCCAGTTCTCCGCCGAACGTAATGTATAGAGCTGCACACAGGCTCCCCACAGCGATTCCCCCGCCTGCAACGCTGGTGGCTCATAGCAGCGGGGCGGAGCAATGATGATTCGGCACGACCACTGCCGGGCACCCTGCTGCAGCGTCAGCTGATGGTAGCCCTCCGGCAGCGGCGGCAGATGCAGCGGCTGAGCGGGATGACAGCGACCCGAAGTGACTTCTCCCGCCTCACGGGTGAGTTGCCACTGCGCATCCTGCGTCAGCTGAGGGGAGAGGCTCAGCAGATCGCCGCTGCGAAAGATCACCACCGGCGGCAGCGGCGTGCTCTGCTGACGCGGTGGCTGCATCACCGCCAGCAGACGCTGGCGGGTCAGGGCCGGGATCGCCTGCGGTCTGCCGTGGGCGTTAATATATTCCGCAGCGATACCCGCCACGGAAAAATCATCCTTAACCGGATTCGTTTTCATGGCGTTCCTCAGCGTTTCGCTTGCCAGATGCGCTGCTGGTAATCGCGGATAGCGCGGTCGGCGCTGAACATCCCGCAGCGCGCGGTATTCAGGATAGTGGCACGGGTCCAGGCGTCCTGATCGCTCCAGAGGGCTTCCACCTGCGCCTGGGCCTCCAGATAGGGCTGAAAGTCGGCCAGCACCAGATAGGGGTCGCCACCCTCCGGGCCAAGACTGTGCAGCATCGCGTCAAAGGCGTGACGATCGCCCTGGCTGAAGGTGCCATCCTCCAGCGCCTGCAGCACCTGGTTAAGCTGCGGATCTTTTTTACGCCACAGAGCGGGATCATATCCGCCAGCTTTTAAGGCCACGACCTGTTCAACGGTATGCCCAAAGATAAAGATGTTGTCACTGCCAACCTGTTCAGCGATCTCAACGTTTGCGCCGTCGAGGGTGCCGATGGTCAGGGCACCGTTCAGCGCCAGTTTCATGTTACCGGTGCCGGAAGCCTCTTTGCCGGCGGTCGAGATCTGCTCGGAGAGATCGGCGGCCGGGATCAGCCGTTCCGCGACGGAGACGTTGTAGTCGGGGATAAAGACCACCTTCAGACGGTTGCCGATGCGGGGATCGTGATTGATCACCTCAGCCACTTTATTGATGGCATAGATGATGTTCTTCGCCAGGGCGTAACCCGGCGCGGCTTTGGCGCCAAACAGCACTACGCGCGGCACACGATTCGCCTGCGGATCGATCACCAGCGTCTGCCACAGCGCGATGATATGCAGCAGGCTCAGATGCTGGCGTTTGTACTCATGCAGGCGCTTAATCTGCACGTCGAACAGCGCCGTGGGATCGATCGCAATGCCGGTGCGGTTTTTGACCCAGCCGACCAGCGCCTGTTTGTTCTGCTGCTTGATGGCGTGGTATTCGGCGCGGAACGCGGCGTCATCCGCAAAGGCTTCCAGCCCCTGCAGCGCATCCAGATCGTTCAGCCAGGGTGTGTTCAGGGTTCGGGTAATCAGGGCACTTAGCGCCGGGTTGCACTGATTGATCCAGCGACGCGGGGTAATGCCGTTGGTCACGTTGTGAAATTTCTCCGGCCAGAGCTGGTGATACTCCGGGAAGAGATCCTGCACCACCAGTTTCGAATGCAGCGCGGCCACCCCGTTTACCGCAAAACCACTGGTGACGCAGAGGTTCGCCATCCGCAGCTGATTATTGTGGACCAGCGCCAGCTTCGCCCATTTCGCCTCATCCTCCGGCCAGCGTGCTGAGACCACGGCTTTCAGCCGGGCGTTGAGCGTGTTGATGATCATCATATGGCGCGGCAGCAGGCTGCGAACCAGCCGGACATCCCAGCACTCCAGCGCTTCCGGCATCAGCGTGTGGTTGGTGTAGGCAAAGGTGTGGCGGGTAATCTGCCAGGCCTGATCCCAGCTCAGCTGGTGCTCATCCAGCAGCAGACGCATCAGCTCCGGGATCGCCAGCGTAGGGTGGGTATCATTCAGCTGAATGACTTCATGATCGGGCAGGGTTTCAATCGACCGTCCGGCCAGATGATGGCGGCGCAGAATGTCCGCCAGCGCACAGGCGCACTGAAAATATTGCTGCATCAGACGCAGTTTTTTACCGTTCTGATGGTTGTCATTGGGGTAGAGCACCTTCGTCAGTTTTTCAGCGTCGATGCCCTGCTGCTCTGCGCGCAGAAAGTCGCCGTCGTTGAAGCGATTAAGGTTAAACGGCTGAGCGTGTTTCGCCTGCCACAAACGCAGCGGCTGGGTAATGCCATTCCGGTAGCCAACGACCGGCAAATCCCAGGCCTCACCCACCAGTTCAAACGCCGGTTGCCACTGAGGCTGCCCCTCTGTGGTGACCACTTTGCCGCCGAGTCCGACCCGAACGTTAAGCGCCGCGTTATGATTGAACCAGGGGTAACGATCGCGCTGCCACTCATCCGGCGTTTCGTGCTGCGCCCCCTGTTCAAAGCGCTGGCGGAACAGGCCATATTGATAGTTGAGGCCATAGCCGGTTGCAGGCTGGCCCACACTGGCCATAGAGTCGAGAAAGCAGGCGGCCAGCCGACCCAGTCCGCCGTTACCCAGCGCCGGATCGGTCTCATTTTCCAGCACGTCAGTCAGCGAAATATGCCACGCAGAGAGCGCGTCATTAACCGCGTCATACCAGCCCAGATTCAGCAGGTTGTTACCGGTCAGACGGCCAATCAGAAACTCCATCGACAGATAGTTAACGTGGCGCTGTGTTGCGGGTGCCGGGGCGCCTGGCTGTGCGGCCAGCATATCCGCCAGCGCACTGCTGAGGGCCTGCCACCACTGTGATTGCGTCATTTCCTGCGCTTCGCGCAGGCCAAAACGCTGCCACTGACGGGTCAGGGCGGCATTGAACTGAATCGGGTTAAATTCGGGCTGTGTCGTCATGGTTGATCTCCTGGAAAAACAGAAAAAGGGGTCAATATGGCGACAGTGTGCCCGCGCGAAAGCTGGCGCTCCTCCTCCTGAACAGAATTAGCGCAGGAGGATAGGGAGGGTGGAGAGGATGAGGCTAATCCGAAATCGGTTCAGGAGTGTGATAGCGCACACTTTTGTAAAGTTTAATTAATGGGTTTGCTTGCATTCATCTGACGAAATGCTGAACCTGTGTAAGGAATAATTACGAAGCGTAAAATAATGCTGCGCTCGACAAACGGAGATACGCGCGCCCATGTTAATACCCGCTAAACTCAGCCGCCCGGTGCGTCTTGATGGCACCGTCATCCGTGAGCGCCTGCTGCAAAAGCTCACCGCAGCCGGAAACTATCGTCTGGTGCTGGTCACCAGTCCGGCGGGCTACGGCAAAACCACGCTGGTGTCACAGTGGGCGGCGGGGAAAAGCGATCTGGGCTGGGTCTCTCTGGATGAGGGCGACAACCAGCCGGAGCGTTTTGCCGATTACCTGATTGCGGCCCTGCAGCAGGCCACCCACGGTGGCTGTCCGCGCAGCGAACAGCTGGCGCAGAAGCGGCAGTATGTCAATCTTAACGCCCTGTTTTCACAGCTGTTTATCGAGCTGGTGGAGTGGCAACAGCCGCTGTGGCTGATTGTCGATGATTACCACCTCATCACCAATCCGGTGATCCACGATGCGATGCGCTTTTTCCTGCGTCACCAGCCTGAAAATCTGACGCTGATCCTGATGTCGCGCAATCTGCCCCAGCTGGGTATTGCCAACCTGCGGGTGCGCGAGCAACTGATTGAACTGGGCAGTCAGCAGCTGGCGTTTACCCATCAGGAGGCGCGGCAATTCTTCGACTGTCGTCTGGCGGCCCCGCTGGAGAGCGAAGAGAGCAGCCGGTTATGTGACGATGTGGCGGGCTGGGCGACCGCGCTGCAGCTGATTGTGCTGTCGGCGCGGCAGGGAGCCAGTTCGGCTCAGCATTCGGCCCGTCGTCTCTCCGGCATCAATGCCAGCCACCTCTCTGACTATCTGGTGGAGGAGGTCCTGGATCATGTCGATCTCCCCACCCGCCATTTCCTGCTGAAAACCGCGCTGCTGCGCTCCATGAATGATGAACTCATCGCCCGGGTTACCTGCGAAGAGAACGGCCAGATGCGGCTTGAAGAGATCGAGCGTCAGGGGCTGTTCCTGCAGCGCATGGATGATTCCGGCTGCTGGTTCAGTTACCACCCGCTGTTCGGTAATTTCCTGCGGCAGCGCTGTCAGTGGGAGCTGGCGGCGGAGCTGCCCGCGCTGCACCGGGCGGCGGCTGAGAGCTGGATGGCGCAGGGTTTCCCTGGCGAGGCGATTCATCATGCGCTGGCGTCCGGCGACGCCAGCATGCTGCGCGACGTGCTGCTGGAGCACGCCTGGACACTGTTCAATCAGAGTGAGCTGCCGTTGCTGGAGAACTCCCTCAGGGCGCTGCCGTGGGAGATGATGCTGGAGAACCCGATGCTGGTGCTGCTGCAGGCCTGGCTGATGCAGACTCAGCACCGCTTTTCCGAGGTGGACAGCCTGCTGGCACGCTTTGAACAGGCCAGCCGCTGCGAGATTGATGCGGCGCTGCGCGGCGAATTTAATGCATTACGCGCTCAGGTAGCGATTAACGACGGCAACATCGACGAAGCGGAGCGACTGGCAAAAGTGGCGCTCGACACGCTGCCCGGCAATCGTCACTACAGCCGTATTGTGGCGATGTCGGTGCATGGCGAAGTGATGCATTGCAAAGGCGAGCTGGAGGATTCCCTCAAGCTGATGCGTCAGACCGAGCAGCTGGCGCGCCGCGATGAGGTGTGGCACTACGCCCTCTGGAGCCTGATACAGCAGAGCGAAATTCTGTTTGCCCAGGGCTTTTTGCAGGCAGCCTACGAAATCCAGAGTCGCGCCTTTGTGCTGGTGGAAGAGCAGCATCTGGCGCAGTTCCCGCTGCATGAGTTTTTGCTGCGCATTCGCGCTCAGTTGCTGTGGGCCTGGGGACGGCTGGAAGAGGCGGAACAGGCCGCCCGCGACGGCATCAGCGTACTGAACGGTTTTCAGCCGCAGCAGCAGATCCAGTGTCTGGGCCTGCTGGTGCAGTGCTCACTGGCGCGGGGCAATCTGGATAATGCCCGCAGCTACCTGAACCGGCTGGAAAACCTGCTGAACAACGGCAACTGGCACAGCGACTGGATTGCCAATGCCGATAAGGTTCGGGTGATCTACTGGCAGATGACCGGCGACAGTCAGAACGCACGCGACTGGATGCGCCAGACGCCAAAACCTGCCTTTGCCAACAACCATTTTCTGCAGGGGCAGTGGCGCAACATCGCCCGTGCGCAGATCCTGCTGGGCGATGTCAGCCAGGCGGAAGTGGTGCTGGAAGAGCTGAACGAGAATGCCCGCGCCCTGCGCCTGATGAGCGATCTGAACCGCAACCTGCTGCTGCTGAATCAGATCTACTGGCAGACTGAACGCAAAGCGGAGGCGCAGCGTGTGCTGATCGAGGCGCTGAAGCTGGCGCGCAGTACCGGTTTTATCAGTCACTTTGTGATTGAAGGCGAGATGATGGCACAACAGCTGCGGCAGTTGATTCAGCTGAATACCCTGAATGAGCTGGACAGCCATCGCGCCCGCCGCATCCTGCTGGAGATCAATAAATATCACCGTCACAAGTTTGCCCATTTCGATGAGGGGTTTGTCAGCCGGTTGCTCAACCATCCTGACGTGCCGGAGCTGATCCGCACCAGCCCGCTGACACAGCGTGAATGGCAGGTGCTGGGGCTGATCTATTCGGGCTACAGCAACGATCAGATTGCCGGGGAGCTGGCTGTGGCCTCCACCACCATCAAGACCCATATCCGCAATCTCTATCAGAAGCTGGGCGTTTCTCACCGCAGTGAAGCGATGAACCAGGTGCAGTCGCTGCTCAAAATGATGGGCTATGTCTGACGTCTGACGCGATGTCCGTCTCCCGAACAGCATCGCGTCACGATCCCGGTGACAGAAAGACAATATAGTTTTCCACCACCCTGTTTAATTATTCATCCGGTACAATTCTTATTAACGCTGTGTTAATATTCCGGCGCTTATTCAGGCGTCCTGCCGAGCGATCTATTTCCGGGAACGCAGTATGACCGTAAAATATCCTTTTTATCTGAATGCCTGTTTGCTGCATTCCCTGCGCCCTGTCTGCAGAAGCGTCCTGACACTCATTATTCTGCTGCTGCTCATTCCTCATCTGGCTTATGGCGAAATACGGGATGGCAAAGCCAACCGTATCGTCAGCGGAATTATCAGCTTCAGCCACTGGCCCGGCCTGAACAGTCCGCCCCAGTTATGTGTCTTTTCATCGGCACGGCATCTCTCCCTGCCGGAAAATAGTACTTCGCCTGCTGCAACCTTTACCGTTGTCTATATAGCGACTGTCAGCCAGCTTACGACGCGCCGGTGCGATGCACTCTATTTTGGCGCGGAAAACTCGCAGCAGCAGGCAAAAACTATTCAGCAGCTACAGGGCAGAGCGGTGCTTACCCTTGCAGAGAGCAGCCCGGAGTGCACCGTGGGGGCCGCTTTTTGCCTGATATTTCAACCGGACCGAACGCTTTTTTCCGTTAACCTTGACTCACTTGCCAGAAGTGGCGTCAGGGTGAGTCCGGATGTGCTTTTGCTCTCCCGCCAGAGAGTCGAATAATATGAAATTCGATAAAGTAAGAAACGACAAATCATCAATACGTAATAAGCTGCAGAAAATAAGCACCATCAATGCGGCGGTAATATTACTGTTGTGCTGGCTGCTGCTCTCCTCGACCTCGCTGCTCTTCATTAAAAATTATGAGAAATGTAATCTTGAACTGATCGGCTCCACGCTCAGCACGACGCTGACCGCCGCGACCGTTTTTGCCGACAGTTACGATGCGCGTAATAAAATTGAACAGCTCGGTGAGCAGGGCCTTTATGCCTCTGCAAAGCTCGTCACCCGGGATCATATTGAACTGGTCCGCTGGCATGCGCAGCAGGAACCGACGGGCTGGTATTCACGCTGGTTACGCGAGTGGATGTATAGCAAACCGCTTAATGTCGCCATCAATCACGCTGACGTCACGGTCGGCACACTGACGCTGGAAGGGACCGTGACCGGCGCGATGCGATTTATTCGCTACTCCTTCCTGATCCTGACCAGCGGAATGCTGTGTGTGCTGATTGTCTCGCTGATGCTGAGCGCCTTCCTGCATCGGGGGATCGTCGCGACGCTGCGCAACATTACCAGTTCCATTCACTATGTGATTCATTCGGGTGATTTTTCCCTGCGCATACCCGGCAGCCCGACGAGTGAGTTTCAGCTGTTCTCCGATGATCTCAATTCGCTGCTGAAGGAGATGCAGTCGCTGAAGGCTTCGCTGATCCGTGACAATCGCTCGCTGGCGGCCAAAGCGCTGGAAGATCCGCTGACCGGGCTGGCCAATCGCAGCGCCTTTACGGCGCATCTCGCCCGGCTTCTGGATCGACAGCAGGAGAAGGGGCGCTTTGCTCTGCTGTTTCTGGATGGCGATCGTTTCAAGAGCATCAACGACAGCTGGGGTCATGCCGCAGGCGATGACGTTTTAAAAGCGATAGGCTCACGCCTCCTGTCTCTGGCGGCCGATCAGGATCTGGTTGCCCGCTTAGGTGGCGATGAGTTTGCCATGCTGGTGAGCAGTCGCGTCAGTGAGGAGGAGCTTCAGCGTCTGGTGCAGTGCATTCATGAGGTTATCACGCAGGCGATCACGCTTGCCGGGGATACGCAGATAACGACCTCGGTGACCATTGGCTATGCCTGGTCACAGCAGGGTGACACGGTCGCGGCCATTCTCGAACGTGCCGATATGAACATGTACAGGAATAAACGAGCAGGTAAGGCGAAAAGATGAGAATGAAATTTTCCCTGGTATTACTTGTGATGGCGCTGGCGGGCTGTCAGTCGACTTCGCGCTTCAGTGAGGCGCAGATCGCTGCGATGAAAAGCGCCGGCTTTACGCAGAACATGGAGGGCTGGGGATTGGGCCTGTCCGATAAAATCCTGTTTGGTATCAACGAATCCGAACTGACCCCTGCCAGCAAAACGACCATTCAGACGATGGCGAGAAACCTGGCCTCGACCGGTATTGAGCATGTGCGCATTGACGGGCACACCGACAACTACGGCAAACCGGATTACAACCAGCAGCTGTCACTGAAAAGGGCAAACGCGGTTGCGGCGCAGTGGGCGCAGGGCGCGGCGATCCCCCCTGAGAATATCATCACTCGCGGGTTAGGCATGAGCGCCCCGGTGGCCAGCAACAGCACTCCTCAGGGGCGGGCGCAGAACCGCCGTGTGGCCATCGTGATCACGGCGCCGTAATCCTCCCGGCAGGCCGGACGCAGGGTTCCGGCCTCGCTATGACACGACGCTGGCAGCGTGGCGCGCCTGGCGCACGAAGAGAGATTAGCGGATGGTCAGTTCATTCAGCGCCGACAGCAGCGCGTCCACTTTGGGCAGGAACTGTTTGCGCCGTGGCCATACCACGCTCAGCGTCAGCCCGTCAGGCTGCAGTTCCGGCAGAATAATGTCGAGTTCACCCGCGTCCACGGCGCGCTGGATCAGCCAGGATGGCATCTGTGCCACACCCAGCCCGGCGATAACCGCCTGTAACTGCGCATCAACGTCCCCGACAGCCAGCCGCCAGGGCACCTCCCGCCAGTGCGCCTGCCCATCCTGGGTGGTAAACAGCCAGGGTTTGGTGCTGCCATCTACCCGCTCATAAAGGATGGCGGGGTGATTCAGCAGCGCCGCCTCATCTTCCGGGCGTCCCTCACGTGCCAGATAAGCGGGTGACGCACAGAACTGCATCTTCTCGCGACCCATATTGCGCCAGCCCAGAGAGGCAGGCAGGTCAGGTGCCCCGCCAATCCGTACCGCGACATCCACCCCCTCTTCAAACAGGTCAACAAAGCGATCGGACAGACTCAGGCTCAGCGCCAGTTCGGGGTGCTGCTGACAAAAGGGCATCAGCAGCGGCATGACGTTAAGACGGCCATAGGTGGTGGGCACTGCCAGCCGCAGGCGGCCGGAAGGAATGGTGCGCTGCGCCGCCAGCACCGCTTCTGCTTCGGCCAGATCCTCCAGCACCCGCAGGCAGGTCTGGTAATAGGCGCTGCCCGCGTCGGTCAGCTGCAGACTGCGCGTCGTGCGTTCCAGCAGGCGCGAGCCTAAGCGTGTTTCCAGCCGGCTGAGGCTTTTACTGACCGCCGAGCCGGTGACATGCAAACGTTCGGCCGCCGCGGTGAAACTGCCGCATTCGACGCTGGCAACAAACGGCAGGATATCTTTCAGGCGATGATCGTGCATCGATTCGTGAACTCAGGTTGAGAATGATGTGAATAAATGACAGAGATAAGAACTGAATTCTCTATTAGGCTTAGCATTACGCAAATTGAGGAGAAATCAAATGAAAAAGCACGCTTTGATTGTGGGCATCAGCGGCGTAATCGGTCGCGCACTGGCAGACAAATTACAGCAGGAAGGCTGGCAGGTCAGCGGCCTGTCACGCGGCCGTGGTGCCGTGCCAGCGGGTGCGACCAGCCTGACCGCCGATCTGACCGACGCCGATGCGGTGCGTGACGCGCTGAAATCGGTCAAACCGGATGCGCTGTTTTTCAGCGTCTGGGCGCGTCAGGAGAATGAAAAAGAGAATATCCGCGTCAACGGCGGCATGGTGCGCAACGTGATTGAAGCACTGGGCGATCGCCTGCAGGGTTCTCACGTGGCGCTGGTCACCGGACTGAAGCACTATCTGGGCCCGTTTGAAGCCTACGGTAAAGGTGCGGTGCCGGTTACGCCATTCCGCGAAGAGCAGGGCCGTCAGCCGGTTGATAACTTCTACTACGCGCAGGAAGATGAACTGTTCGCGGGCGCTGAAAAGTATGACTATCGCTGGAGCGTGCATCGTCCGCACACCATCATCGGCTATGCGGTAGGCAATGCGATGAACATGGGGCAGACGCTGGCCGTTTACGCCACGCTCTGTAAAGAGAAGGGCTGGCCGTTTATCTTCCCGGGTTCGCCTGAGCAGTGGAACGGTGTGGCGGATATGACCGATGCGGGTCTGCTGGCTGAGCAGCTGCTCTGGGCCGCCACCTCGCCTAATGCCGCTAACCAGGACTTTAACGCCGTAAACGGCGATGTCTTCCGCTGGAACTGGATGTGGCCGAAACTGGCAGAATACTTTGGTATCGAGGCCGCGGACTATCCGGCGCAGATGATGCCGCTGGAAGGGCGGATGGATGAGGCCGCCAGCGCATGGCAGGCGATTGCAGAGAAGCATCAGCTGCGTGAGGCGGATATCAATAAACTCGCCTCCTGGTGGCACACTGATGCCGATCTGGGACGTCCGATGGAAGCCTTTACCGACATGAGTAAGAGCCGCAAAGCGGGCTTTACCGGCTATCGCAGCACGCTGGACTCCTTCACCCAGCTGTTCGATAAGCTGAAAGCGGAAAAAGTGATCCCTGAGTAAAAACCTGCAGGCGCCCTATCCGGCGCCTGTTTCGTTTCCGGCATATTTGATCATTCAGTGGAGGTTCAGAACCCATGGCGAGATGTTTCATTATCGGGGCTGCGGGCAAGGTGGGTAAGCAGCTGACCCGTCAGCTGAGCAGCAAAGGGCACAGGGTAACGGCACTGCACCGCAAACCGGAGCAGGCTGAGACGTTGCAGGCAGCAGGCGCAACGGCTGTGTCAGGCGACCTTCAGCAGCTGAGCGTCCCGGAGCTGGCACAGCTGATGGCTGAGCATGATGTCGTGGTGTTTACGGCGGGGGCCGGTGGCGCCGGAATCGCGCTGACCAATGCCATTGATGGTGAGGGGCTGACACTGGCCGTGGCAGCAGCAGAGCAGGCAGATGTTCCACGCTTTATGCTGGTTTCGGCCTTTCCCGATGCAGGTCGCGGCAAAACTCCTTCAGAGGGTTTTGAGAACTACATGCGGGTCAAACGACAGGCTGATGCTGAGCTGGTGGCGAGCCGCCTGGAGTGGGTGATCCTGCGCCCTGGCACGCTGACTGACGAAGCGGGCACCGGACGGATTCATGCCGACCTGGCGATCCCCTATGGCGTGGTGCCGCGGGCAGATGTGGCGGCAACCCTGGTCGGGCTGATCGAACAGCCAGCCATTAAATATCAGATCATTGAACTGACTCAGGGCGACAGCCCGATCGATGAGGCGTTGCAGCGGTTGCAGCGTGGCTAAAAAGGATTCGATAGCTTTTTTGCAGACTGACGCTGAAGACAAAGCAGGGTGAATCTGACAGCAGTAAATTTGCTCAGGGCGCGGGGAACGGGGTCAGAGGAGGAAAGCGTCCCGCGCCAGGACGGCGCGGGCCGAGCGTGTCATGGATGACGGCTCTTGCGTCTTTCCGATCTGACCCCGTTCCCTGCGCAGGCTCGCTACCACAGCCAGCTTTTCCTTTGAGATCTTCAAAAAAAGCCCCCGAAATCGGGGGCTTTTTCATAACTTAACGCATCTCTTACTTCACACATTTCGCGCAGTGCGCGCGCTCAATATGCTGGAAGAAATCGTTACCTTTATCATCGACCAGGATAAAGGCCGGGAAGTTCTCGACCTCAATCTTCCAGATCGCTTCCATCCCCAGCTCCGGATACTCCACGCACTCCAGACTCTTAATACTCTGCTGCGCCAGCACCGCTGCCGGGCCGCCGATGCTGCCGAGATAGAAGCCGCCATGCTTGTGACAGGCATCCGTCACCTGCTGGCTGCGGTTGCCTTTTGCCAGCATGATCTTACTGCCGCCGTGTGCCTGCAGCAGATCCACGTAGGAGTCCATGCGTCCGGCGGTGGTCGGGCCGAGTGAACCGGAGGCGTAACCTTCAGGTGTTTTGGCCGGGCCAGCGTAATAGACCGGGTGATCCTTAATGTACTGCGGCAACCCTTCACCGTTATCGATACGCTCTTTGAGCTTCGCGTGCGCAATATCACGCGCCACAATAATGGTGCCGGTCAGAGACAGACGGGTAGAGACCGGGTAGGCGGAGAGCTGCGCCAGAATCTGCTCCATCGGACGGTTGAGATCAACCTGTAAGACTTCACCTTCGCCCTGCTGACGCAGCGCTTCCGGGATCAGTCGGCCCGGGTTGGCTTCCAGTTTCTCAATCCAGATGCCTTCGCGGTTGATCTTCGCCTTGATGTTACGGTCAGCGGAGCAGGAGACGCCCATGCCGACCGGGCAGGAGGCACCGTGGCGCGGCAGGCGAATCACGCGAATGTCGTGCGCGAAATATTTGCCGCCAAACTGTGCGCCCAGACCCAGCTTCTGCGCGGCTTCCAGCAGTTCCTGCTCCAGCTGCACATCACGGAATGCCTGACCATGTTCGTTGCCTTCGGTCGGCAGACCATCGTAGTAATGGGTCGAGGCGAGCTTAACCGTCTTCAGCGTACTTTCCGCTGAGGTGCCACCGATAACAAATGCGATATGGTACGGCGGACAGGCGGCCGTGCCCAGGGTGCGCATCTTATCCACCAGGTAATTTTTCAGCTTGCCGGGACTCAGCAGCGCTTTGGTCTCCTGATAGAGATAAGTCTTGTTGGCAGAGCCGCCCCCTTTGGCAATACAGAGGAATTTGTACTCGTCGCCATCCACGCTGTAGAGGTCAATCTGCGCAGGCAGGTTGGTGCCGGTGTTCACCTCTTTGTACATATCCAGTGCGGCGTTCTGGGAGTAGCGCAGGTTATCTTCGATGTAGGTGTTATAGATACCCTGCGACAGCGCGGCTTCATCCCCGCCGCCGGTCCAGACGCGCTGACCCTTTTTACCCATGATGATAGCGGTGCCGGTATCCTGACAGGTTGGCAGCACGCCTTTGGCGGCAATCTCAGAGTTGCGTAAAAACTGCAGGGCGACATATCTGTCGTTGTCGCTGGCTTCCGGGTCAGCAAGGATTGAGGCAACCTGCTGCTGGTGAGCCGGACGCAGCATAAAAGAGGCGTCGTGAAAGGCCTGCTGAGCCAGCAGCGTCAGCGCCTGCGGGTCAACTTTCAGGATCTCCTGACCTTCAAATTCGGCGACTGAGACATGCTCACGGCTCAGCAGATAGTATTCGGTTTCTTCGTGGGACAGCGGAAAAGGGTTCTGATAGACAAAAGGTTTGTTCGACATTTTTTCTCACTTAATGACCGGCTGAACCACCGCGAGCAGGCTGCGGGGCGCAACATCATAGGCGAATTAATCGTTTATTATGCTTCCCCGCCGCGGGTGCCGCGGGGAAGTGCAGGAATGGTATATTATAACGCGTTGATCTGCATGTTGTATCCGTCAGAACATCCACACCATCCACGGATAGGCAATCACCATCATGGAGACCAGGAAGATAGCGCCGAAGATGGTACCCAGACGCCAGTAGTCTTTAGTCGGCAGATAACCGCTGCCGTAGTAAATCGGACTTGGGCCGGTGCCGAAAGGGGTGATGATGCCCATCACACCCAGAGAGGTACAGAGCATCAGGCAGAAGACCGGCATATTGATGCCAGGAATCGAGGCGGCAATGGTCAGCATGGCCGGTAACAGCGCAGTGGTGTGCGCGGTGGTACTGGCAAACAGGTAGTGCAGCAGGAAGAAGGCGATTAACAGGACGACGGCTGAAATCTGCGGGTCATAGCCCTGCAGCAGCATGCCACCTTCTTTACCTAACCAGGTGATGAAACCGACGCGAGCCAGACCGTCCGCCAGCGCCACCAGGGTAGCGAACCAGGCAAAGGTGTTCCAGGCGGGTTTATTGCTGGTGATGTCGTTCCAGCTGAGCACCCCTGTCCACAACATCAGGACCACGACCAGCAGTGCCGCCAGGGCGGGCTCAATCCACGAGGTCGCGAAGATCCACATCAGCAGGGCGCAGACCACGAACACCAGCAGCAGGATCTCATTGCGGGTCAGTCTGCCCAGTTTCTCCAGTTCAGCCATTGCCCATTTTGGCACTTCATCGTTGATTTTGACTTCAGGCGGATAGAACCAGTAAGCCAGCAGCGGCATGGTCAGAATCAGCAGCAGACCCAGCGGCAGGAAGGCCAGGAACCACATGCCCCAGGAGATATCAAAACCGATGATGCTTTTCACCAGCGCCAGGGCCAGCAGGTTGGGTGCCAGTGCAGAGAGGAACATTGAGCTGGTGATACAGGCGGCGGTAATGGCGACCCACATCAGATAGGAACCGATTTTGCGGGCGCTTGGGTCATTCGGTTTAGAGCCGTAGAGCGGAGGCAGGTTGGCGATAATCGGATAGATGGTGCCGCCACTGCGCGCGGTGTTCGACGGGGTAAAGGGTGCCAGCAACAGGTCAGCAAAGGTGATGGCATAACCCAGCGTCAGGCTGCGGCGACCCAGATATTTTACCAGGATCAGCGCCAGGCGACGACCAAACTGCGTTTTGTCATACCCTGCGGCGAACATAAAGGCACCGAAGATCAGCCAGACCGTGGAGTTACCGAAACCGCTGACCGCCCACTTAAAGGATTCACTGGCGACTTTGAATTTCGGATTAGCCAGCTCTGCCGGGCTGAAAAGCAGGAACTGACTGAACAGCGCGATGACGACAACGCCCGTCAGGCCGATCACGGCGCCGGGCAGAGGTTCAAAGATCAGGCCGACGATGACGCCGACGAAGATGGCGAAGAAGTGCCAGGCGTAGGGTTCAAGGCCCGCAGGTGTCGGCACCAGCAACAGCAGCACGGCCACCAGCACCGGCAGCGCCAGCATGATCGCTTTCTTTTTCCCCGCACCCGCAGGTGCGGCTTTTGGGGGTTCAGTTACAGCTGAGAGTGTTTTCATAGTGTTTTATCTGCAAGTTAAGAAGAATACGATTTGCGCCCCGGACCTTCACTGATGAATTTCGTTCTTATTCTTGATAGTGTGAATAAACCGCGATGCACTGATTTTTTTAATCCGCTGCCTGAGGATTGAGCAGCATTTTTAAAAGCCTGTAAATATGATGCGATTTCTGCAAATATAAATTTTGATCCAGATCAAAGAAATTAATTCATTATTCGCGATTTTTTAACATTTATTTTCTATTTATATTTCTGCCACCGGCATTCTGACACTTTTGTGAAGCGGGTCAACAAATGAGCAGGGCGGAAAAGCAGGAGGTTATCACATAACATTCTGATAATGAAAAACTTTATTTCAATGTAAACAAATGGTTGATTTTTGGTTACCATTGATTAACAATAAATATAACTTTAGTTCCGCCATTCAGCAAATAAAAACTCCAGATGCTTTAAAAGTTAAATAAGTAAATTTATCGCTTACGTAAGCAAAGAAAGGCGTATATTAACAGCATGACATCGGACCACTTAATTAAGCGATAATTTGCGTCCGCTAAAAAATTTCCAGACTTTTAAATCTTGGAGTTTATCGCAATGAATACACTCACTCCCATCCTTAATCCACTGACTCTGCCAAATGGCGCCGTGTTAAAAAACCGACTGGTGATGGCCCCGATGACCACCTGTACCGGTTTCTATGACGGCACGGTCACCAGTGAACTGGTTGAATACTATCGCGCACGGGCAGGCAGCATCGGAACCGTGATTGTCGAGTGCTGCTTTATCGATAACCGCGGCCCGGCCTTTCCGGGTGCCATTGCCATCGACAGCGACAATAAAATCCCCGGTCTGAAACGCATTGCGGACGCGATCAAATCTGAAGGTTCTACCGCCATTTTACAGATCTATCACGGCGGCCGTATGGTCGAGCCGGAGCTGATTGGCGGGAAAACCCCGGTTGCGCCGAGCGCCATCGCGGCGCCGCGTGAAGGTGCCACCCAACCGCTGGCGCTCAGCGCTGAAGAAGTCGACACCATGATCACCAAATTTGGTGATGCGGTGAACCGTGCAATCAAGGCGGGTTTCGATGGCGTGGAAATTCATGGCGCCAATACCTATCTGATCCAGCAGTTCTATTCACCCAACTCTAACCAGCGCGATGACAAGTGGGGCGGCAGCCGCGACAACCGCGCCCGCTTCCCGCTGGAAGTGCTGGAAATCACCCACAAGATGGCGGAGCGCTTCGCCCACAACTCCTTCATCATCGGCTATCGCTTCTCGCCTGAAGAGATCGAAGTGCCCGGCATTCGCTTTGACGACACCCTCTATCTGCTGGAAAAACTGGCCGCGCGTGGCCTGGATTATGTCCACTTCTCTGTGGGCCAGCTGCTGCGTCCGTCGATTGTGGATACCCAGGACCCGACGCCGCTGATCGAGAAGTACCTCGCCATGCGGTCGCCTGAACTGGCAAAAGTGCCGGTGATTGGCGTTGGCGGCGTTGTGAACCGGGCCGATGCCGAGATGGCGCTGGAGAAAGGCTACGATCTGGTGGCGATTGGTAAAGCCTGTATTGCCTACCCGAACTGGGCTGATCGGATCATCAACAACGAGCACCTTGAACTCTATATCGACAGCAACAAACGCGAAGAGCTGCAGATCCCGGAACCGCTGTGGCGCTTCTCGCTGGTCGACGCGATGATCCGCGACATGAGCGAATCGGGCCGTAAATACAAAGCGGGCGTTTATCAGGAAAAAGTGGAAGCAGAAGCGCTGAAGCTGAAAATCAACGTGACGCTAGACACGGACCGTATCACCGACATTTCACTGGTGCCGGATGACACCCTGGATGTCGATTTCACCACCACGTTTGAAAGCCTGCGTAACCGCATTCTGGTAGCAAACAGCCCGCACGTCGACGCCATTACCGGCGCAACCACCCAGAGTGAGGCGCTGAAAAAAGCGGTTTCACGCGCCATGACCACCTCCAGCAAAGCGCATGTGATTGAAGAGGGGGGCAACCCGAATGCACCGCAGAATTACGATGTGGTGATTGTCGGCAGTGGCGGGGCAGGTCTGGCTGCGGCAATTCAGGCGCACGACGAGGGCGCTCGCGTCGTCATCATCGAGAAGATGCCGACCATCGGGGGTAACACCATCAAGGCGTCGGTCGGTATGAATGCTGCCGAAACCCGCTTCCAGAAACTCAAAGGCATCGAGGACAGCAAAGAGCTGTTCTATGAGGAGACGCTGAAGGGCGGTCAGTTCAAAAATAACCCGGTGCTGCTGCGTGAGTTTGTGGATCTGGCGCCGGAAGCGATCGAATGGCTGGCTAACCACGGAATCGAACTCAACGACATCACCATTACCGGCGGGATGAGCATTGACCGGACTCACCGTCCGGCTGACCGTTCCGCGGTGGGGGGCTTCCTGATCAGCGGTCTGGTGAAAAACATCAACAGCCGTAACATCGAAGTTCTGCTGGAGACCTCAGTCGCAGAAATCCTGTATGAAAATGGCGCGGTCACCGGCGTGAAGGTGGTCGATGAGTACAATGACAGCCGCATCCTCTACGCGAAAAGCGTGATTGTGGCGACCGGCGGATTCAGTGCCAACCGTGAGCTGGTGGTGAAATACCGTCCTGAACTCGATGGCTTTGTCACCACTAACCATAAAGGCGCTACCGGCAGCGGGATTGCGATGCTGGAGAAAATCGGCGCGGGCACGGTGGATATGGGCGAGATCCAGATTCACCCAACGGTGGAGCAGACCACCTCTTATCTGGTCTCTGAATCCATTCGCGGCGGCGGGGCTATTCTGGTCAGCCAGGCGGGCAAGCGCTTCTATAATGAAATGGAAACCCGCGACAAAGTCTCGGCGCAGATTATCGCCCTGCCTGAGAAGAGCGCCTGGATTGTATTTGACGAACAGGTGCGGATGAATAACAAAGCGGCCGACGAGTATATCGCTAAAGGCTTTGTCATCAGCGCGCCTACCGTGGCGGAGCTGGCGGTGAAACTTAACATGGGCGAACATCACACCCTGGAAGCGACACTGGCCCGTTACAACAACTTTGTTATCCAGCAGAAAGATGAAGATTTTGGTCGTCAGACCGCGCTGCGTCACCCGCTGAGTGAAGGTCCCTTCTACGCGATTCGTATCGCACCGGGTGTTCACCACACCATGGGGGGCGTGACCATCGACACCACGACAGCGGTGCTGGACACTCAGAAACAGGTGATCAACGGTGCCTGGGCCTGTGGTGAGGTGGTTGGCGGTATCCACGGCGCGAACCGTATCGGCGGGAACGCCGTCGCCGATATCATCATCTTTGGTATTCTGGCCGGTGGTAACGCCGCCGCTTACGCCCGACGTTAACGGTCCTCTCCGGCATCCGCCTCTGGCGGGTGCCGGTTTTCCCTTTCTGAAGCAGAGTCGCCTATGTTAACTGAAGCGCGTGTCTATGCTTACTCCGCCGTCCTGATGGGGTCACCCATCCTGCTCAAACTCTTCGAAGACAATCAGACCCTGGCCGCACAGGTTTTCCGGCTCATCAGACAGCAGGAGAATCTCTTCACCGTGAACCGCGCCGCCTCTGAGGTGATGGCGATCAACCATGCGGCAGGGCAGCATCCGGTGGTGGTCAGCCAGCCGGTGTTCGATCTTATCGCCTGCGCGCATGCGGTGAGCCTGCTGCCCGACAGCCTGTTTAATCTGGCGATCGGTCCACTGGTGAAGTGCTGGAAAATCGGTTTTCAGGGGCACAGCGTGCCGTCACCAGCGGAGCTTCAGGCTCGCAGGGCGCTCATCGATCCCCATGAGGTCATGCTTGACGCCGACGCCCGCAGCGTAATGCTGGCCAGACCGGGCATGGAGATTGACCTGGGGGCCATCGCCAAAGGCTATATCGCCGATCTTGTGCAGGCCTTTCTGCGCCAGCAGCAGGTCAGCCATGCGCTGATCAATCTGGGCGGCAACGTGCAGACCGTGGGGGCACCCCCTGATGAACAGGGCTGGGCAATCGGACTGAAAAAACCGTTTGGCGCAGCCGACGAGCTGATCGGCGTGATTGGCGTCAACAATCGCTCCGTGGTGACATCCGGCATCTATGAACGTTACTTTGAGCTGAACGGGATCTGTTATCACCACATTCTGGACCCGCGTACCGGGTATCCGCTGGATAACGAACTGCTGAGCGTTACCGTAATTTCTGACCGGTCGCTGGATGGCGATATCTACACCACGCTGCTGTATGGTCTGGGCGTGGAACAGGGCATTGCCTGTCTGGCGGACAAACCGGGTATTGAAGCCCTGTTTGTGACCCGCGACAGGCGGGTCATCTGTTCGTCACAACATCACTTTTCGTTTCAGCTGCTGGATGACGATTACCGGCTGGTTCACTGACAGTACTGTTTGAGCAGGGTGTGATATTCCGGCTGCAGGCGGTAGCGATAGACCGGGCGACCGGTGACGCCATAGTGAATACTGGTGAACAGAATATTGATCTGCGCCAGCCAGATGAGGTATTTGCGGCAGGAGACGCGGGAGATATTCACCTCGGTTGCCAGCTCGTCGGTCGAGAACTCGGTACCCGGATGGGCGTCGATCCACAGGCAGAGCGTCCGCAGCGTCTGCGGCGTCAGTCCCTTCGGCAGGCGTTTCTGTTCGCTGGCCCCCGGCGGGTTGCCATGCAGAAGCTGGTCCACGTCTGACTGCTGGTAAAACTGATGATTATCCATCAGCGACTTCTTCTGTCGCCAGCCGGTGAGCGCCTCTTCAAACCGGGCAAACTGGAAAGGTTTGATCAGGTAATCGACCACCCCGTAGTTAAGTGAGGTTTTGATGGTGGCGGCATCGGCAGCAGACGAGATAATAATCACGTCAACCGGACGGCCTGCGCTGCGCAGCTCCGGGAGCAGGTCGAGGCCGTTTTCCTGCTGCATATAGATATCCAGCAGAATCAGATCCACCTGCGGCTCGGCCTGGGCCAGCCGCTCTTTCGCCTGCTGTAACGTCGAGGCCGTTCCGCAGCAGGTAAATCCCGGGATCTGCCCGATATAGCAGCGGTTCAGCTCCGCGACCATGGCGTCATCATCGACAACTAACACATTAATCATTGGGTAATCATTCCTCTCTCCCACGGAAGTTGTACTAAGAATTGGGTAAAGACGCCGGGTTCTGACTCGACGCTGACGCTACCCCCCAGGCTTTCGGTCTGCTGTCTGACCAGAAACAGTCCGACACCGCGATCCTCACCCTTTGTGGAGACGCCCCGTTCAAAGATGGTGTTCAGCTGCGCGGCATCAATGCCGGGACCATCATCACTCACTTCGCAGGCTAACCAGCCATTCTGATAGTGCAGCATGAGGTGGATTTCACCCTCGGTCTCCGGATCCAGCGCCTCAAGCGCATTCTCAATTAAATTGCCCAGCACCGTAATCAGCACCGCGCTCTGCTCCTCACTGCCGCAGTCGGGCAAAAAACTGGCCTCATCGATAATCAGCTGATGGCCCTCATCGGTAACCCGGTTGATTTTACTGAGCAGGAAACCGGCAATGATCGGCGATTTGATCTTCTGCAGCAGCGAACCGATCTCCGTCTGATAGGCGTTGGCGGTTTTGAGAATGTACTCTTCCATCTGCGCATAGTTTTTCATATGCAGCAGGCCCAGAATGACATGCAGCTTATTCATGAATTCATGGGACCGCTCACGCAACGCATCCACATAGTTTACCATGCCGTCCAGACGCTGCATCAGCTGGCTGATCTCGGTTTTGTCCCTGAAGGTGGTCACCGCCCCGATAATCCGGTCACGGCTGCGCACCGGTACGGTGTTGGTGATTAGGATGCGATTTCCCAGCGTCAGCTCTTCATCATACCAGGCTTTCCCGGCATGCAGCGCATCCTGCTGGTGGCGGTGCATCACGCTCTCTTCAGCAATCAAATCGCCGCTGGCTGGCGTTTTCTGCGTGGTCTCATGCAGCAGTTGCTGCGCGGCCTGATTGATCAGGCTGACGCGGGAGTGATCGTCTACCGCGATCACCCCCTCTTTGATGGAGTTAAGAATGGCCTGGCGCTGCTCAAACAGACTGGAAATCTCGTGTGGCTCCAGGCCCAGCAGGATGGTCTTCAGCCGCCGGACCAGAATCAGGATACCCAGCAGCCCGACCACGCCGCCAAACAGGCTGGTCCAGACGATGTTCCAGCGGCTTTTCGCTATCTGCGCCGCCACATCATTCAGCGCAATTCCGATCGCCACCACGCCGATCTGCTGATGCTGCGCGTTAAACACCGGTGTAAAGACCCGCAACGCTTCCACCAGCACACCATGATTGACCGCCACATTCTCCCGACCGCTCAGGGTGGGATAGATATCGTTACCGACAAAGTGCTTGCCGATCACCGCAGCATTGGGATGCGAAAAGCGAATGCCGCGCATATCCGTCACCACCACAAACAGCAGGCCGTTGCGTTTACGCGCCGCCTCAGCCAGCGGCTGAATCTGGCTGCTGCCGTCAGCCAACAGCAATCCCCGCTGAATTTCCGGGCTGTCCGCCAGCGTTCGGGCGACCGCCATCGCCTTATCTTTCAGGTGCGACTGGGCAAAGTTATCGATCTGAACGAAATAGAGCAGATGGACAGCCAGCAGTACGGTGAAGATAACCGCGGTCATCATCAGTGTGGTCAGGGTACTGAGTTTCATGGGTCGTTTCGTCACGGCGTGTCGGTTCTGTGGTTGGCTTGTCATAGGCTTTCAGTACGGATGGGAGATCGCCGGGAAACATACGCTAACTCGCCGCATCAGTACAGTTTTAGCGGCCTGACCGCCGTCGGTTTCAGTAAGAATATTTGTGTTAGGGGATTGTATAATTCAAAGGACACCCTTAATGTGTGGTTAAAATAATCGCTCAATAAAGTAAGCCTTTTGTAATTAAATTAAGGCTAAATTGCTATTTTTAATTTTATAACTAATTTCGCATTAACTCGTAAATAACATTATTTTAAACTTTGAGGACTTTTTTTAACCAGTACGGTCCGAGCTGTAGATTAAAATGATGAATTCACAAAAAGTTATTCCCGCGCTGTCTCTTGCGGCCCTGTTAGTTTCATCCGCACTTCACGCTGAAACCTCACCAGAAAAAACCGATGTTCTGTTAATTGGCGGCGGCATCATGAGCGCCTCCATGGGCACCATGCTGGAAGAGCTGCAGCCTGGCTGGAAACAGATCATGGTTGAGAAGCTGGATGGCGTGGCGCTGGAATCCTCAAACGGCTGGAACAACGCCGGTACTGGTCACTCTGCCAACATGGAGCTGAACTACACGCCTGAGCGTAAAGATGGCTCTATCGACGTGTCCAAAGCGCTGGAAATCAATGAAGCCTTTATGGTTTCACGCCAGTTCTGGACCGCACAGGTCAAAGAGGGCGTGATGCACGATCCGCGCTCTTTCATCAACTCTACACCGCACATGAGCTTCGTCTGGGGCGACAACGTCGACTTCCTGACCAAGCGCTATGCTGCACTGCAGAAAACCGCGCTGTTCCAGGGCATGAAATTCTCCACCGATCACAAGCAGATCGAACAGTGGGCGCCGCTGGTCATGGAAGGTCGTGATCCGCAGCAGAAAGTCGCGGCAACCTGGACCCCGGTCGGCACCGATGTTAACTACGGTGAAATTACCCGTCAGCTGATCGGCAGCCTGAAGAAGAATAACAACTTCCGTCTGGAAACCTCATCTGAAGTTACCGAGTTCAAGCGCAACGGCGACAACTCCTGGCACGTCACCATTAAAGATGTCAAAAATGGCAGCGAGCGCGCGGTCGATGCGAAATATGTCTTCATCGGTGCCGGTGGCGGCGCACTGAAGTTACTGCAGAAAACCGGCATCCCGGAAGCGGACAACTATGCGGGCTTCCCGGTTGGCGGCTCGTTCCTCGTGACCGAAAACAGCGCGATTGCGAATCGTCACCTGGCGAAAGTCTATGGTCAGGCTTCCACCGGTGCACCACCGATGTCTGTTCCGCATCTGGATACCCGTTATCTGGATGGCAAGCGCGTCGTGCTGTTCGGACCGTTTGCGACCTTCTCTACCAAGTTCCTGAAAAACGGCTCGCTGTTTGACCTGCTGAGCACCACCACGACCCATAACATCGTGCCAATGACCGATGTCGGTATCGATAACTTTGACCTGGTGAAATACCTGATTGGTCAGGTGATGCTGAGTGATGAAGATCGCTTCGACGCGCTGAAAGAGTACTATCCGGACGCGAAGAAAGAGGACTGGAAACTGATTCAGGCCGGTCAGCGTGTTCAGATCATCAAGAAAGATGCTGAGAAAGGTGGCGTGCTGAAACTGGGTACAGAAATTGTGACCGATCAGCAGAAAACTGTCGCAGCCCTGCTGGGTGCCTCGCCTGGCGCGTCAACCGCTGCTCCGATCGCGTTAAGCGTGATGCAGAAGCTGTTCCCGGAAGAGTTTAAGTCAGCAGAGTGGCAGGCCAAGATCCACAAAATGATCCCTGGTTATGGTCAGAAGCTGAACGACAACGTGCCGTTGCTGCAGCAGGTTTGGAATGACACTGCGGCAACCCTGCAGCTGACCACGCCGCCTGTGATCAACATGGATGGAAAATCAGCACCGGCGCCAGCGGCTCAGCCTGAGCAGGCAGCGCCTTCAGCCAAACACGACATGGCGCTGTAATCGCGTCCTGATGTGAAAAGCCCGCGCGGGTCACCCTGCGCGGGCTTTTTTATTGCGTGCTGTTCAGTGCTTCAGGCTGACGGCTTGCCATGCCATCGGCTCCCGGCAGGCGAGCAGTTGTGTTTGATGTCAGGCAAAGAGGGTGTTTTAAGGCTTGTGGTGGTTGCAGGTGATAGATGTCTGATTTGAGCTAAGAGCAGAAATTACCCCAAACAATAATAGCTGTCGGCTGAAGCATTCGCCCTGCAAATTGAAAAAGTAATTGATACAAGTGAGGTAGCACAATAGATCTCGTATGAGATGCGTTATTACATACTGAGCAGCCAGACTATAAGTCATCACGATGGGTGCGAAAGTGAGGTAAAGTAACTGCAGAAAGGGTGCAACAGTGGCATTCATGGTGAGAACGAATGTAGTCGTGCTCCGTTCACTTAGACTTGCACAGCTGCTCCCGGCTATTATATAGGCTGTAATTAAATCTTAAAAATTATGCAGACTAATCATGAGTAACAAGCAACTTAACGAAATAAGCAAGTTCCTGAGTTATATCTTGCGCCATGAGCCTCACACTATTGGATTGCAACTCGATGCAGAAGGCTGGGCAGACATTAACTCTTTGATTACCGGCGCAGCGAATGAAGGTCATATACTTGATCTGGCACTGATTCAGACAATTGTGAATAGCAGTGATAAGAAACGGTTTACCCTCTCCGACGATGGTCAGCGTATACGTGCTGCTCAGGGGCACTCAGCACCAAACGTGAATCTCCAGCATAGAGAAAAAGAACCGCCAGAACTCCTCTACCATGGCACTGCAACACGCTTCATTGAATCTATTTTTCAGCAAGGATTGATTGCAGGCTCACGCCACCATGTGCATCTATCGCAGGAAACCCGGACGGCTATTGTTGTCGGACAACGCTACGGTAAACCAGTACTGCTGGAGATTGAATCCCAGCGAATGTACCAGCATGGATATAAATTTTTCCAGGCTGAAAACGGGGTTTGGTTAACCGAAACAGTTCCCATTAATTTTATTTCATTAAAAAGTTAATCACCTGGTAGTTCATCAGATACCTTCTCTGTTAGCAGTTATTGTTCAGCAATAATGATTATGTCGGCTGTTGGCACAGAGCGGACGATGTGCAGGCCAATGTCCACTAATAGCGAAAAGCGGACATTGATAACAGCCTTCTGTGTGAATTATCCTGTAGCAGGTCAGAAGGTGTAAAGAACACCTTTGCATTAGATCAAATTTAAATCAGTATCATCTAGGGATCATTTTATAAACGTTGATATTCTGGTCCGGACTCACGGACCGGAGAAGCTTTACATGTCTGAATATACCTTGCAGGACTGCAACATTACGGTGCCTGACGTATTTCGCGATCGCACCATGAACCTCTTTACCCTAAGCCATACGAATGCCAATGAATTCACCTTTGTGATTTCACGTGCAACCGCTGCTGCAGAAGACACGCTTCAGTCAGTATCCCAGAGACTGTCTTCCGAACTGCAGGCGACTTTGCAGGATCTCTCACTCAATCATGCCCGGCTCACTGAACTGAATGGCAGGCAGGCCCTGGAACTGTTTTACAGTTTCAAATCTGGCGAAAGAATCATCTTTCAGAAGCAGAGGGTGGTACTGACATCTGAAAATAATACGGGTAAAAAGCTGCTCTGTTTCATTGGCACCTGCCCGGATGCGTTTGACGATTACCATGGCCGTATCTATGACAACATCACGGACAGCATTACCTTTCCGGACGATGCACCAGATTCTACCGCAAGGGGGAGCCAGATCCCCGCCGACAGCCAGGAACTCTTCTTTAGCTTTGACCGTGATAGCCGCGAACTGAATGTGTTCCCTTCAATTTCTGACCTCTACTCATCGATTGATCTCAGCCGGGCCAGGAACGGCAACTATCTGTTCTTTGACGCTGTCGGTGAACCACTGATGTTGTCTCCGATACCTGATGGCGAGCATGCTGGCCGCTTTACGCTGTGGGAGATGGCAGGTACCAGGAGACCTGGACTGATATCAAGTTTGCTTCTGGCCAGAACTGTCCGGGGTATTGACGGCCTTGATACCACTGAAGTCGTTGAGGCTTACCTCCGCCAGCGGATAAATGAAAAATGAGTGGTGCCGCTGAAGCTTTTTCCGCTGCACGCGTGGGGGACGGCATAGAACACTCCGCCTCTAAAGGCTGGCTGGTGCTCGGTCTGATAGGCGGGGCCATTGCCGGTGCGGCGTTCACGCTGGCCACGGGGGGCGTCGGAACAGTAGTCCTGGCCGCGACGCTCGCAGGCGCGGCTGGCGGCGGCGGACTGGGAGAAGTTCTCGGCAGTATGTCATGGGCACCCCACCACGAAACCGGCCATCTGGTTACTGGTTCATCAAACGTATTCATCAACGGAAGACCGGCGGTGATGTCGCATATGTCTGTAGGTGACTGTGACGAGCATGGCCCGGCTTTACAGCGGGTGGCAGAAGGATCTTCACGCGTCTGTATCAACGGACTACCCGCTGCCAGGATGGGGGACCGCCTGACTTGCAGTGGGGTCATCAGCGGCGGATCTACTAACGTCATTATTGGTGGCATTAAAGAGCAGACTGACGTAATCAGTCCTGAAATTCCTGACTGGGTGGACAGAGTACTGCTGGGCGTGGGCCTTGCGGCCACGACCGTTCTGGCAGGACCGGCGATAGCCCTGCTGGGTTTTGCGGGAGGTCTTGGTGGAGGTTATGGCGGCGCTTACATAGGCGGGAAATTATGGGGAGAAGGCTCTGACGGTCAGAAGTGGCTTTCATTAGGCGGTGCGTTTGCAGGCGGCCTTGCAGGTGCAAAAGGAGGCGCAGCCTTTAATGCGTGGCGTAACACGCCTAAGAGCCTCATCAACCTTAAAGAAATAGAACCCCAACTGGCCACTGATCCGGACAGTGCCTTTTTCTGGTCAGGACGTACTGAAGGTGTCGGCGGTCCTGACGTCGCAGAAGCCATCGCGAAGTCCCGGGGCGGTGTCACGCTCGAATCCATAATCAAAGATAAAAATATTAAAATGCCTGAATGGGATTTCGATAACCCGCAGAGCATCAAGGCCTGGGAGGATGTCTCCGCGTCTTATGCAAAACAGGTCTCTGGAGAAGTCAGGGCCGTAGTGGGGCAGTCCCTGCGTGAAGGTAATATATGGGAAAACGTTGAGTTACCGCGCCTGATGGGCAATGATAATGTCACGAAAATCAGTACAATCGATCCGATATCACAGACGGAAAAAGTCATTTTTGTAAGGGATAACTGATATGAAAATTACAGGCACAAGTTCATATGTGATGCTTGATATCGAGGGCAAAAAAATCAGGGCAGAAGGTGAAATGGTCGTGGGTGGTTTTGTGGCTGAAAAAAGCACCATGAAACAGTTTGAACCCCCCTATGAAAGTGAACCTGTGACTGATGCTGTTCGCCAGCATTATATTGATGAAGCAGTCAAAAAAACCCAGGGATCTCATATGGTCCTGAAATTTGTTTAAATCTGTACGGTGAAGGTAGCCTGCTAATTACTTTCACATATTACTTCCGCCACAGTATTGAGACAGGTGGTGCGGGAGGATGATCCGTTTTGACCAGCCCTCCGTAAACTAACATACCATGTCGCAAGCATCGTCCGCTTCTGGCACCAAGCGAATATGCCCCCGTTTCAACGCGATTGCCCCAGGCTAAACAGCGAACCGGCAACACTCCCCACTGGGCATATCATGCTCGCGAGCACCGCTGCCGCCCTGAAAACGGTATCAGCCGCCAGCCATCATTAGCGTGCCACCCGCAGCAACCGGGTCATGCATAAACTGAAATCGATCAGGCGCTGTCAGGAAGGGGACTTGCGACGGCACGCGGTCTGGTCTTTAAGCGGAAAGTAGGGCGCGCTTAAATGAGAAAATATGCGCACGTGCGGCTTCGGCTGCACGTTGCGTATCGCCTGATTCCAGCGCGGCAATGATTTCATTATGCTCAGCGATCACTTCATCCATATGCGCCACGTTGGAAAGGGTGGTGGCCCAGAAGCGCTGCGCTTGTGCATGAATCACGCTAAGGATATCGGCAAGATGGCGATTACCGGCAATCTCGGCCAGGACCTGATGAAACTCGCGATCCAGCAACATCATCTGTTCGCGGCTGCGTAACTGGCTCGCCTCATCAATTTGCTGATTAAGATGACGCAGACGCTCAAGCTGCGCATCCGTTACTTTCTGGCTGCCAAGCTCAACACAGAGCGTTTCATTTACCAGCCGTACTTCAATTAACTCGAGTGCATCATCAATCGATAATGGCGCCACCATGACACCTTTACGCGGGATAATTTGCAGTAAACCTTCGGTTGCGAGGCGATGAACCGCCTGATTAACCGGTGTGCGGCCTATCGCCAGATCATCCATCACCTGAGCGGTATTAAGGTATTCGCCAGGTTTGTAGCGCAACGTAATGAGCTTGTGCCTGAAAGCCAGATAGGCTTGTTCATTAAGAGAAAGGCTTTTATCTGCACGGCCTGGGTTCACATTTTCCGCCACTGATTCACTCATCACCACGTTCCTTTTTTTACCTGTAAGACATCTTACACAAAAATCTGGCATGAAAATCGCTAGTTTAAAATTACTGTGAAATTTCACTGTGATTTTTCAATCGGAGGTTTTCTCATGCAGTTGCGATTCTCTACGGGCGATAAAGCCGCGACCACACTGAACGTGGACATTACGCATTTCATTATTGCTGGCTGGGCCGGCCGCGATAAGGAAGCCGTGTTGCACCATATTCGTGAATTAGAAGCCCTCGGCGTGCCCGCACCCGGTGCAGTACCGCTTTTTTACCGGGTTGCGGTTAATCAGCTCAGCCAGCAATCAGAGCTTGAAGTGGTAGGCGAGCAGACCTCCGGCGAAGCCGAACCCTTCGTTTTCTCGCATCGCGGCGAATTATGGGTGTCCCTCACGTCTGATCATACCGACCGCCATCTGGAAACCTTCAGCGTTGCGCTCTCTAAGCAGGCGTGTATCAAGCCGGTTGCCAGCGCCGCATGGCGCATGAGCGACGTTACCGAACACTGGGATGTGCTTGAACTCAGCTCATGGATTAAAGAGCAGGGTAAATGGGTCATCTATCAGCAGGGCACGCTGGCCTCACTGCTGACACCACAGGATTTGCTTGCGCGCTATTTTGCTGGCGGTGTCGTGGAAGAGGGCGTTGCTATGTCCTGCGGCACGCTGGGCGCCATTGGCGGCATCCGGCCATCCAGCCAGTTCCGCATGGCGCTGCACGACCCGGTGCTTAATCGCACGCTGGAACACACTTACACCACCGGCGCGCTGCCGGTGGTGGCATGAGGAGAGCGCCGATGACCACACTCTGGCAAGCCAGTCAGCAGTTGCAGAGCGGCGATGCTCTGCCCGAAGCCTTTACTGAATCCGCGTTGCAGGCCGCGCAGGATCCTGAACAACAGGGTGCTCTGGTGTTCACGCAACGCTACGCCGCGTCTTGTAGCGCGGCAAACGCCCGCTGGCAGGCAAAGCAGGCGCTAAGTCCCATCGATGGACTGCCAGTCAGCATTAAAGATCTGTTCGATGTCGAGGGAGAGGCGACCACGGCCGGGTCACGCTTACTGGCCGATGCGCCCGTGGCGGCTGCCAATGCCAGCGTCGTCGATAAGCTACTGCTGGCGGGCGCCGCCATCGTTGGTAAAACCACGATGACGGAGTTCGCTTTTTCCGGCTTAGGCATCAATCCCCATTACGGCACGCCAGTCAATCCGTGGCAGCGCGAACAGCAGCGTATCCCCGGCGGATCGTCCTCTGGCGCGGCCGTGGCGGTTGCTGAGGGCATGTGTCTGGCTGCTGTTGGCACCGATACCGGCGGTTCGGTGCGGATCCCTGCTGCACTCTGTGGCCTGACCGGCTTCAAACCCACGGCAAAGCGCATCAACCAGCGGGGAACGTTGCCGCTTTCGACCTCACTCGACAGCATCGGGGTGATCGCGGACGACGTACGCAGCTGCTGGCTGCTGGATAGCGTCATTGCCGATCGGCCGCTGGCGTTACAGTCGCTGGATGTGCGAAACGCGCGCTTTGCTGTGCCACAAACGCGCGTACTGGATGGTCTGGATCAGCATGTGGCGCAGGCCTGGCAGCATGCCATCACGCTTCTGAAGCAGGCGGGTGCGATGGTTACCGACATCACGTTGCCTGAGCTGGATGAGCTGAATGCTATGAATGCGCGTGGCGGCATTACGGCTTATGAAGCCTGGCAATGGCATAAAAAAAGCGCGCAGGCACACCCTGAAGCTTACGATCCCCAGGTGCTGGTGCGCATCCAGCGTGGCAGCCATCTCACCGTGCAGGATGCCACCGAGCTTTACCAGCAGCGTGCTGCATGGCAACAGCGCATCAACGCAGCGCTAGGGGATTTTGATGCGTTACTCATGCCAACCGTTCCGCTTGTCGCGCCCACTATCGCGTCACTCAGTGATGCGCAGCGCTATATGGAGATCAACGCGCTGATGCTGCGCAACCCCAGCATTATCAACATGCTGGACGGCTGTGCGCTCTCTTTACCCTGCCATCAACCGGGCTCTGCTCCGGTTGGCCTGAGCCTTGCTTCGACTCATGGTGATGACGCCCGCTTAATCAGCTGGTCGCTTGCCGTGGAAACTGCCCTTAACCGGAGATCCTGATGATGACTCAACCCCACGGCATGCTGTATGTCGCCACCAACATTGGCGCTGAAGATGAGGCTGACTTTAACCAGTGGTATGACCATGAACACGTAGAGGAGCGTGTAGCCATTACGGGATTCCTGAGCGGTACACGCTATCAGGCAGTTAACGCTGAGTATCGATATCTCGGTTTATATGAAACCGACTCGCTGGACGCCTTTACCAGCGCCGATTATCACGCCGCATTCACGCACCAGACGGCATGGTCGGTACAGAATCTGCAAAAAATGGTTAACCCCATGCGCCGGGTGAGCACGGTCGTGCACAAGCATGGCAAAGGCACGGGCAATCAGTTAGCGGTGTTGACGCTGCAGGCGATCGATGGCAGTGCGCTAAGCGCCTGGCAGCAGCAGATAAGCCAGACGCCGGGCTACATCTCCTCCTGCGTGCTGATGCCAGACAGCATCCTGAGTTCGCCGTTACCGAAGGAAAGCCAGGATCAGCGAAAAATGCAGCCGATGCTGCTGATTCATTGCAGCGATGCACGGAGCTGCGATCGCCTCGCTGCGGACGCGGCACAGGTGTTTGCGGGAGAGATACAGCGTTATGCCCTCAACTGGCAGTTAACAAAACAGGAGCTGACCCATGGCTGATACCGATTCTCTGCAACATGCAGCAGGCGCCGTGCGCACCAAATCGAAGACCGGGCGTCTGGCTGCTGCCAGTTCGATTGGCACCGCGCTTGAGTGGTACGACTTTACCGTTTACAACATCATGGCCGCGCTGGTGTTTAACCATATCTTTTTCCCCAGCTTCGATCCGCTGGTCGGCACCATTCTGGCGTTTTCGACCTACGCGGTAGGCTATATTTCACGTCCGCTGGGGGGCTTTGTGTTCGGCCACCTTGGCGATGTCGCGGGGCGCAAAGCGGTGTTGATCATCACGCTGGTGATAATGGGCGTGACCACGGCGCTAATGGGCCTGCTGCCGGGCTATGCGGTCTGGGGCATCTGGAGTCCGGTTCTGTTAGTCGCACTGCGGTTTGTGCAGGGCATCGCGCTGGGCGGCGAATGGGCAGGGGCCGTGTTGTTATCGATGGAGCATGGCGACGCGAATAAACGCGGGCGCAACGCCTCCTTTGCGCAGGTTGGTCCATCCTGCGGCACGCTGATCGGCACGGGCTTTATTACGCTGGTTACGGTGATGATGAGCGCCGATCAGTTTCAGGCGTGGGGCTGGCGCATTCCGTTCCTGCTAAGCCTGGTACTGGTCATATTTGGCCTGTGGCTGCGTCGCGGTGTGGAAGAGACACCCACCTTTGTCGCAATGCAGGAACAGGAGAAAACCACGCACACCCCGTTAAAAGAGGTTTTCGTAAACTATCCGAAACAGCTATTTATTGCCGGAGGATCGCGTATCGGCTCTGATGTCCTTTACGCGCTGGTAGTCGTTTTTACGCTGACCTACGTCACCACCGTGCTGCAATTACCGCGACCGCTGGCGTTGATGGCTACAATGCTGGGCGCAATAGTTAACGCGATTACGGTGCCGATGTTTGGTGCGCTTTCAGACAGGTGGGGACGACGCCCGGTTTACATGACCGGCGCGCTGCTGGCAATTGTATGGTCATTTCTGTTCTTTGTGCTGCTTGATAGCGCGCATCCGGTATTGATCGTGCTGTCGGTGATTGGCGGTTTGCTGATCCATGCGATGATGTACGGGCCGCAGGCCGCGTTTGTCACTGAGCAGTTTCCGGGACATGTGCGTTACGCGGGCTCATCCCTGGCCTATACCCTGGCGGGCATTGTCGGCGGGGGCTTTGCGCCCCTGATCATCACCACGTTATTTAAAGAAATGGGCAGCACGCTGTGGGTCTCTTTGTACGTCAGTCTGGCACTGGCGATTACGCTATTCGCGTTGTGGAAAGCCAGAGAGACTGCTCATCGTCAGGATTAAGATTGGCAGGGCGAAGGATTGCCCTTGTCCGGGCTATCGCTGAACGTAATGGTGCGCATAATGTTCACCCGCGGGCTTGTTAATGCCGGGATTTGCAGCATCAGTAACAACAGTGGATAAGCTCAGACTCACCCCGGTTATGCTTAAGAGAAACAAGTGTGCTGCGTTACGCTTTTAGCGAGGCGAGATAGAGCGCTTCCACTTCCGCCCGCGCCCAGGGGGTGCGTCGCAGAAACTTCAGGCTCGATTTCACGCTGGGATCGTTTTTAAAGCAGTTGATGTTGACCCGATTTCCCAGCTCCGCCCAGCCATACTGCGCGACTAAATGGTTGATCTGCATCTCCAGAGTGACGCCGTGCAGAGGATCTTTTGAGGTGTGCGCGTTCATTATCTTTTCGCCTGATTCAGTCAATGGCGCACATCCTGACAACGGTAAAGCGGATGTGCAAGGGCTGAGGATGAAAAAGGTCTGTCACACCGTGCTAGCACCCTTTTTTTCTGTGTCCGCGCTAACGTGACGGGCAGAAGCGTGCGCAGCCGTGCAGCGATTGTGCTAATCATAAGCGACCCATGATTGACTGAGGATCGCCTGCCATGTCCGCTTCCGATACTGATCTGCTCAGCTCCCCCCGCCGCAAACGTGCCCTGATTGCCGGTTCGGTCGGAAATTTCATTGAATGGTATGAGTTTGCCGTTTATGGCTTTCTGGCTACCCTGATTGCGGAGAACTTCTTCCGGCTTCAGGGCGAATCCGCGCTGACCGGTATCCTGCTGACCTACGCCTCTTTTGCCATCGCCTTTTTCTTCCGTCCGCTTGGCGCCGTGCTGTTTGGCCGGATGGGCGACAGGATTGGGCGCAAGCCCACCCTGATATTTGTGCTGATCATGATGACGCTGGCCACCGCGGCTATCGGCCTGGTGCCGACCTATGCCCAGCTGGGCGTGCTGGCTCCCCTGATCGTTACCGGGCTGCGTATTCTGCAGGGGCTGTTTGCCGGAGGCGAGTATGGCGGGGCGGTGTCGCTGATGACCGAATTTGCTCCGCCCGGCAGGCGTGGCCTGTATGGTGCCTGGCAATCCTTTACCGTTGCGCTGGGATTGCTGGCGGGTGCAGCGATTGTTGCGCTGCTTTCGCGGCTGCTGACGCCGGAAGAGATGCAGAGCTGGGGCTGGCGCATCCCGTTCTTTGTTGCCCTGCCGCTGGGGGGTATCGCGCTCTGGCTGCGGGCTGGCATGGAGGAGACCCCGGCGTTTATCCGGCAGCAGACGCAGCCCAGCGAAAAAGTGACCGCCAGCCTGAGTGACACCCTGAAAACGATTCTGCTCGGCATCTGCCGGCTGATGGTGTGGTCGGCGGCCGGATACACCTGGCTGGTGATTATGCCGACCTTCCTGCAGGCCTCACTGCACACCGGCTTTAATGAGGCGCTGCTGATTGCGGTGATTTCGAACCTCGGTTTTGCCGTCACGATTATTCCGGCGGGAATGCTGAGCGACAGGATAGGCCGCCGGACGGTGATGGTCTCGGCGGCGATCCTGCTGCTGGTGCTCTCTCTGCCGTTGCTCAACCTGTTGCAGGCTGAGAACACCGCAACCGGGCTGAAAGGGCTGGTGGTCTTTATCGCAGGGGGTGTGGTGGGCCTGCTGGCCGGGCCGGGACCGGCGATGCTGTCAGAGATGTTTCCGACGCGGGTGCGCTACACCGGTCTGGGCCTGGCCTATTCACTCTCTAACGCGCTCTTCTCCGGCTGTGCCGGTCTGATCATCACCGGGCTGATTAAAGAGACGGGCAATCCCGATATTCCCGCCTGGTATGTCATGGCGACCGCACTGGTCAGTATTGTGGCGCTGATGACGCTGAACAAAGACGATCATAAGCGAGCGCTGGATGAGGGGTGACCGCAGGCTCAGCGCCCGGAGGGGGCATTCAGGCTGAAAATCTGATCGCGGTTGTGAACCTTAGTCCCGTGACTATCGGCGATCAGGATGATGGCGGCCATCGCTAACGCCAGAAGGAGGATGAAAATTTTACGCATGATAGTAAATGTGTATTCCTGACAGTTCAGTGAGGTCTGATACCGGGGCCGTAACGGCTGGCCAGCTCGGCTTTAATTACAACACCCATAGAGAGTGCCTGATGGCGGGATCGCATTCTTTGATCCTGATACTGAATTGACCGGAAAGCGGGAAAAGAGGGGAAACAGCGGCATAAAAAAAGGGCGCCTTCAGGCGCCCTTCAGAGTTTTAGCAGAACCGTTAAACCAGCTGCTGAGCCGTGGTTTCTACCAGCGTCAGCAGGATTTTAATGTCTTCCAGCGTCACGGTCGGGTTGAGCAGCGTCATCTTCAGACAGGTCACGCCATCGTGCTCGGTCACGCCGACGTTAGCGCGGCCCGACTCCAGCAGGGCATCCCCGATACGCTGGTTCAGCAGCGCGATATCCGCGTCGCTGAGGTGCGCCAGATGCGCCGGACGGTAGCGGAACAGCACGCTCGCCAGCTGCGGCTTCATTACCAGCTCCAGCGCCGGCTGCGCATCCACATACGCTGCAACGTCCTGTGCCAGCGTCACACCGTGGTCGATGATGGCGGCATACTGTTTCTGACCCAGGGCTTCCAGACCCATCCACAGTTTCAGTGCATCAAAACGGCGGGTGGTCTGCAGGGATTTCGACACCAGATTCGGTACGCCCTGCGCTTCGTCAAACTCAGAGTTCAGATACGCAGCCTGGTAACGCATCAGCTCGTAGTGACGTGCTTCCTTCAGCAGGAAAGCGCCACAGCTGATGGTCTGGAAGAACTGCTTGTGGAAGTCCAGCGTAATGGAGTCCACCAGCTCAATGCCGTCCAGATAGTCGCGATACAGCTCGGAGAGCAGCAGTGCACCGCCCCACGCAGCATCCACGTGAACCCAGATGTTCTCTTCAGCCGCCAGCGTGGCAATTTCACGCAGCGGATCGATCGCACCGGCATCGGTGGTGCCTGCGGTGGCAACAATCGCCAGAATATGCTCGCCGTTGGCTTTAGCTGCGGCCAGCTTGTGACGCAGGTCATCCATATCCATGCGGGCAAAGCTATCGGTTTTCACCTGCGTGACGGACTGATAACCCAGACCCAGCAGCGCCATGTTCTTCTGAACGGAGAAGTGCGCATTTTCTGAACAGAAGACTTTCATCTTCTTCAGGTCACCGGTTAAGCCATCCTGCTGAACAGAATGACCCTGACGGGCATACCACGCGTCACGCGCCAGCATCAGGCCCATCAGGTTGCTCTGAGTGCCGCCACTGGTGAAGACACCGGCATCGCCCGGCTGATAACCCACCTGGGTACGCAGCCATTCGATCAGCTTCATCTCAATCAGGGTTGCAGAGGGAGCCTGATCCCAGGAGTCCATACTCTGGTTGGTGGCGTTGATCAGTACTTCCGCCGCCTGGCTGATCACCAGGCTAGGGCAGTGCAGGTGCGCCACGCACTGTGGGTGATGCACCGACAGGCTGTCTTTCAGGAAGTACTCAATGGCACGTTCAATCGCAGCCTGGTTGCCCAGGCCGTCAGGATTGAAGTCCAGCGTAATACGCTCGCGCAGCTCTGCGACGGTTTTTCCCTGATACATCTCAGGTTGTTCCAGCCACTTAACGACCGCCGCGCTACTCTGGGCGATCGCCTGCTGGTAGGCCTCGGTACTCTGAGATGAGGCCGCCAGGATTGGGTTTAACCGGGACATTGCATTCACTCCACTTATACTGGTTTCACGCCAGCTGACAGCAGGGCGTTTTCAAATTTATCCATAAACACGTCAAGTTCAGCATCGGTGATCAGCAGGGAAGGCAGCAGGCGCAATACGCTACCGTGACGTCCGCCGCGCTCCAGGATCAGGCCGTTCTCGAAACATTTCTTCTGTACCAGCGCAGAGAGCTCGCCGTCAGCCGGGAAGCTGCCCATGTGATCAGCGGCTTCGTCAGGTTTCACCAGCTCGATACCGATCATCAGACCCAGGCCACGGACGTTGCCAATTACCGGGTAGCGCTGCTGCAGTTCGTTCAGTTTGCCTTTCAGCAGTTCGCCCTGTGCCGCGACTTTATCTGCGATGTTGTTCTCTTTCAGCAGTTTCAGCGTGGTCAGGCCGGTTGCCATCGCCAGCTGGTTTCCGCGGAAGGTGCCGGTGTGATGACCCGGTGACCAGGCATCGAACTCTTTCTTAATGCCCAGCACGGCCAGTGGCAGACCACCACCCACAGCTTTGGACATCACGATGATGTCTGGCTCAATACCCGCGTGCTCGAAGGCGAAGAATTTACCGGTACGGGCAAAGCCTGCCTGAACTTCGTCGAGGATCAGCAGGATGCCGTGCTCCTGGGTGACTTTACGGATGCGCTGCAGCCATTCCGCCGGAGCCGGGTTCACGCCGCCTTCACCCTGAACGGCTTCCAGAATGACCGCCGCAGGTTTACGCACACCGCTCTCAACGTCGTTGATCAGGTTTTCGAAATAGTAGGTCAGCGCTTTCACGCCCGCTTCGCCGCCAATGCCCAGCGGGCAGCGGTAGAGGTGCGGATAAGGCATGAACTGCACTTCCGGCATCATGCCGTCAACGGCTTCTTTCGGTGACAGGTTGCCGGTCACTGACAGCGCGCCATGGGTCATACCGTGGTAGGCACCGGAGAAGCTGATAACACCGGAACGGCCGGTGTGCTTTTTCGCCAGCTTCAGCGCTGCTTCCACGGCATCGGCGCCGGACGGGCCGGTAAACTGCAGGCAGTAATCCTTGCCCTGGCCTGGTAACAGGGAGAGCAGGTACTCAGAAAACGCGTCTTTTAACGGCGTGGTTAAATCCAGAGTATGTAACGGCAAGCCGCTGGTAATGACATTTTGAATGCTCTGCAGAACGTCTGGGTGGTTATGGCCCAATGCCAGCGTTCCGGCACCCGCAAGACAATCAAGATACTGATTGTTCTCGACGTCGGTGATCCAGACACCCTGTGCTTTCGCGATAGCGAACGGCAATTTGCGCGGATAACTTCGAACGTTAGATTCAAATTCGGCCTGACGGGCTAAATAGGTCTCATTGGTTGCGTTTAATGTCTGTGCATTCGAACTGTCAATACGGACTTTATCCGTCATCATATCTCTCCTACAACCGCGACGGGAGTAACGTCTCAGTTGAATAAATGAATTAAAAAAGTCATGGGTATGTTTAAAGCGCGGCCAATATAGGGGTTTTTAAGGTCCGACTCAATGATTAATTTGATCAGAAAAAAAGTACTTCTTTGCTATAGTTATCAACCAGTTGTTGAGTTTGTGACCGCATGCTTTACTGCCGCTTCGCTAATGGTTAAATAATAAATGGCGAAAAAACACCGGCTTACAGCTCACAGCCTGTGCTAAGTCAATGATAATAATCTGTGTAAACAGCTGTTTCGGAGCCGAAACGCTATCAAAAAGGGCACTTTTCAGACAGAAAAAGCATAAGTCAGTTTAATTAGCGAAGCTGCATATATCCCGCTACAGATGTAATGACCAATTAAAATAATAAACCTTTTTTTAACATTTAATTAAAAACGTCCCGTGGCAGTTAGGTCAGTGCGCGTTTAAATCCCTTTATCCCAGCACACAATCTATAAACTGGTTTAAATCCGCCAGCGCTTCACGTGCCTTCGCTTCTGAGGGATTAACCGTCAGTAAATCGGCATAACCGTTAAGCATGGCGCTGATCTGCCTGGCGGTGCGGGCAACATCGGCGCAGCGCAGCGTCCCGTCAGTGACGCCGTCACGGATACCTGTCCTTTCCGTTGCGGCTCCCCGCAGCGCTCTTCTGACACTGAAAGCGCCTGGCCGTCGCCATCGCCGCAAGCTCTTCTTCACGCTGCTGCTGGTGGTCGCGGAAAATGTCATGTTTCTGCTTTATCCGCTGCTGGCGGGCTTTGCTATCAATGCCATCCTCTCCGGCAGAACCTGGCAGGCGATACTCTATGCGGCGATGGTGTTTACTATGTGGGCGATTGGCGCAGCCCGGCGCAGCGTCGACACCCACACCTTTGCCCGCATCTATGCAGAGCTGGCGGTGCCAGTGATTGTGGCCCAGCGCAGCGAAAATCAGAGCGCGTCGACGATTGCGGCAAGGGTGGCGTTATCACGCGAGTTTGTCGATTTCTTTGAGAAGCATCTGCCGGTGCTGATTACCTCGCTGGCGTCGATGACCGGGGCGGCGGTGATGCTGCTGGCCATTGAGTTCTGGACTGGCGCAGGGTGCCTGGCGATCCTGCTGTTTTTCGCCTGTTTTCTGCCAGGCTTTACCCGCAAAAATGATGCGTTGTTTAATCGACTTAACAACCGGCTGGAGAAAGAGGTGAATTTCGTTACCCATGCGAACGCCGCTTCACTCGGCCGTCACTATGGGGTTTTAGCCAGCCTGCGTATCCGTCTCTCTAATCGGGAAGCCTGCTGTTATCTGGCCATCGGCAGTATGGCCGCGCTGCTGTTTGCTGGCACCATCGCGTTAATGGCGGGCCGGGGTGGCACCAGCGCGGGTCACATCTATTCGGTGATGACCTATATGTGGATGTTTGCCATGAGCCTCGATGATGGCCCTCAGCTGCTGGAGAAGTATTCCCAGCTGAAAGACATTGGCCGTCGGGTGAATACCGGCATGCCGTAGTCGCCTGTGCGGATGGAACGTGCGCCAGATCACAAAATGGGTTGCCATGCGCGGCCTGACTTTTTATAGTCTGGCCGCTTCATCCGGACGGAACACGCTCTGCTTCCTTCCTCCGGCTCACTTCAGTTTTTCAGCTCAGGCCATTGGGAATCCATTTTGTTAAGAAAAGATCATAAAACCGACGATGCCGGTTTTGTCCGCTGGGCATTGCTGGCCCTTGCACTGGGCGGCTTCGGCATCGGAACCGGCGAATTCATCATGATGGGTCTGCTGCCGGACGTGTCGCGCTCGCTCGCCATCACCGAACCGCAGGCGGGCAACGCCATCGCCAGTTATGCGCTGGGGGTGGTGGTTGGCGCGCCATTTATTGCGGTGCTGGCGGCGCGGATGGCGCGTAAATCGCTGCTGCTCATCCTGATGGCACTGTTCAGCATCGGCAACGTCGCCAGCGCGATGGCCGACAGTTACCACGGCCTGATCGTGGCGCGTTTTCTGACCGGCCTGCCGCACGGCGCTTACTTTGGCGTGGCCTCACTGGTCGCGGCGTCACTGGTGTCGCCGGCGCGGCGGGGGCGTGCGCTGGCCTCGCTGATGCTGGGACTGACGGTGGCCACCCTGATTGGCGTGCCGCTCGGCTCCTGGATAGGTCAGCTGTTCAGCTGGCACGTGGTCTTCACCTTTGTCGGCGCGATTGGTCTGCTGACCTGTCTGCTGATTGGTCGCTATGTGCCTTATACACCCGGCGATTCAGAGGCTCATCCGCTGCGTGAACTGGGTGCGCTGAAAAACGCGCAGGTGCTGCTGACTCTGCTGGTGGGCGCCGTCGGTTTTGGCGGCATGTTTGCGATCTTCAGCTATATCGCCCCGACGCTGATCAATATTGCGGGTATCTCTCCCTCGCTGATCCCGTGGGCGATGGTGGCGTTCGGGCTGGGGATGATCATCGGTAATCTGGTCGGTGGCCGTCTGGCGGATGGGCCGGTGCTGAACATTATCGGCTGGACACTGCTCTGGAACGTGCTGGTGATGCTGGCCTTCCCGGTGCTGGTCCAGCATGTGGCAACCGGCCTGCTGGCGACCTTCCTGATCGGCACCTGTTCAGTGCTGCTGCCATCACTGCAGATCCGCCTGATGGATGTTGCCAATGAGTCACAGACCCTGGCAGCCGCGATGAACCATTCGGCGCTGAATATCGCCAATGCGATGGGCGCCTATCTCGGTGGCCTGACGGTGTCGCTGGGTTATGGCTGGCTGTCAACGGCGTGGGTTGGCGTGGCGCTGGGGGTCGGCGGCCTGATGGTCTTTGTGATGACGGCGCGGCATGCCGCCCGCCAGCAGGCTGAACTGGCCTGATAGCCGCCGGGCAGGGCGCAGCGGCAGCCGGGGTTGTCGCTGCGCGTGGCTGGCTGAGACCCGTGGGAAACGGGGTGCAGCCAGCCTCAGAATCGGGTTGCGGCTTTAAAGATTCAGCGTTCTTTATCTTTTCCGCCGTCCGGGAAATAAAAAAGGGCAGACAAATCAGTAAAGATGCCTGGCCGTCTGGATGTTAAAATTAAATTAAAATAATGTTTGCTAATGTCGGTCAGGCATGACTTAATAGCGTCATCGGTTTGGAACACAGACCTTATCAAAGCAGTTTTAGTCAAGCAGTCCTCAGTGCAAGCGATATCTCAAGATACCCCTTCTTCGTGAGTCTCCTCCTAAAATCCTGGTAAGTTTATTTCTGGAAGACAGGCCATCTCTGCCACCTTGTGGCTCATTATTAAGGAAGTATCGATGTCGAATAAAATGACTGGTTTAGTAAAATGGTTTGATGCGGGCAAAGGTTTTGGTTTTATCTCCCCGCAGGATGGCAGCAAAGATGTATTCGTTCACTTCTCTGCCATTCAGAGCAACGATTATAAAACCCTCGATGAAGGTCAGCAGGTCGAATTCACCATTGAAAACGGCGCTAAAGGCCCATCAGCGGCAAACGTTGTCCCGATGTAACGTCTGATGATCAATGCGGCTTACGATAGCGATGACGGCAACAGCCTGAGCAGTTAAGCGAGCATTGATGATTGAAAAAACCCGCCCTGTGCGGGTTTTTTGCGTTCTGAAGCCTGCCACTAAGCCATTCTCTCCTGGTTGCGGATGAGCCGCTGACCTCTTCATGCCGTAAAACGGTGAGAAAAAAAGATAAAATGCCGTCAGCAGGCTTATCGCGGCAGATAGCCGTTTATGGCTATGCGACTATAGAGGCAAAGAACTTCTCCTGCTGACGTTTACCACCCGGAAGGTTATCTGCTCTATGAACGCCTCTGCTGGCATCGCAATGAAGGTCATGGCTGCGTTGAGCTCCACGCTGATGCTGGCCTGTGTAAAACAACTGGATGGGGCGATACCGGTTGGCGAAGTGATCTTTTTTCGCTCGCTGCTGGCGCTGGTGCCGCTGCTCATCTGGCTGCGTATCCAGGGCAGCGTGCTGGACGGCATCCGCACCCGTAACATTCGCGGCCACGTTGTGCGTGGGCTGGCGGGGACCGGTGGGCTCTATTTCAGCTATCTTTCGCTGCTTTATATCTCACTGACCGATGCCACCGCGATCAACTATGCCGCGCCGCTGTTTACCGTGCTGCTGGCGGCGCTGCTGCTGCGTGAAAAAGTCCGTCATCACCGCTGGGTTGCCGTCTTTATGGGATTCACCGGCATTCTGGTCATGTTCTCCGGGCATCTCTCGCTGACGCAGCAGGGCAGCTTCTCGCTCTCCGCGTCGGCCGGGATCCTGCTGGCGTTAATGGCCGCATTCTGCACCGCCTGTGCGCTGGTTCAGATCCGCTTTCTTAACGGGAAGGAGAAGCCGGGAGCCATCGCTTTCTGGTTCGCCATCACCACCGCCTTAACGTCGCTGGTTACGCTGCCTGCCGGATGGAAGGTGCCGCAGGGCAATCAACTGGCGTTGCTGGTGGGCTGCGGGTTGCTGGGCGGCATCACCCAGATTCTGATGACGCTGAGTCTGCGCTACGCCGAGGCCTCACTACTGGCCCCGTTTGACTACACCACCCTGATCTGGTCGGTGGCGGTGGGCTATCTGCTGCTGGGCAACCTGCCGGACTCTGCCACCGTGGTCGGTGCGATCCTGGTGGTAACAGGGGGTCTCTACGCCGTGCTCTATGAGCGTTATCGTTTCCGCAAAACGCAGATAGTAAATGTCAGCTCGTGATCTGCTGCATCCCGCGCGCGTGTGTAAAGTGCGCAATGATAACTCAGCGTTAATAATTTGTGATCCCGGCGAGAGAAGCTCATTTTGTAATCGATTACTTTTACACTCAGACAAGGTAATCGATGACTCACGAGTGAGGTTCCTATGATTGCAACGGTGCAGGAGAGTGCAGGCCAGCGGGTGCAGCATAAGCTGCTGGTTCCGCGCCTCTCTCTGATGATGTTTATGCAGTTCTTTATCTGGGGCAGCTGGTCGGTGACGCTGGGCCTGGTCATGACCCGCCACAACATGCCGTTGCTGATCGGGGATGCCTTCTCTGCCGGGCCTATCGCCTCGATTCTGTCGCCGTTTGTGCTCGGCATGCTGGTGGATCGCTTTTTCCCTTCCCAGAAGGTGATGGCGGTGATGAATCTGGCCGGTGCGATGATTCTCTGGTTTGTGCCACAGGCACTTATGGCAGAGAACGGGGCGCTGCTGATCGCGCTCTTATTTGGCTACACGCTCTGCTTTATGCCGACGCTGGCGCTCGCAAACAACATCGCTTTTCACAGCCTCGCCAGCAGTGAGAAGAGTTTTCCCATCGTCAGGGTTTTCGGCACGCTCGGCTGGATTGCGGCGGGGATCTTTATTGGTGTCGCCGCGATCGCCGACAGTGTGGCCGTGTTTCAGCTGGCCGCACTCTGTTCCGTGCTGCTCGCTCTTTACAGCCTGACGCTGCCGCACACGCCAGCGCCGGCTAAAGGTCTGCCGGTGAAAGTCCGCGATCTCTTCTGCGCGGATGCCTTTGCCCTGCTTAAACAGCGTCATTTCTTTGTCTTTGCCCTGTGCGCCACCCTGATCTCGATTCCGCTGGGCACCTACTACGCCTTCACCGCCTCCTGGCTGGCGGATGCCGGTGTCCGCAACGTCAGCACACTGATGTCACTGGGCCAGATGTCTGAAATTCTCTTCATGCTGATCATCCCGCTGCTGTTTCGCCGCCTCGGCGTGAAGGCGATGCTGCTGATTGGCATGTCAGCGTGGTTTGTGCGTTATGCCCTGTTTGCACTGGGCATGAGTGATGAGACGCGCACCCTGATCTACCTCGGTATTCTGCTGCATGGCGTCTGCTACGACTTCTTTTTTGTGGTGGGATTTATCTACACCGATCGCATCGCCGGTGAAAAGGTTAAGGGACAGGCACAGAGCATGGTGGTGATGTTCACCTATGGCATCGGCATGCTGCTGGGTTCGCAAATCTCCGGCGCGCTCTACAACCATCTGGTTGCGGGCCAGGTGAGTGCGCAGAACTGGGCGCTGTTCTGGTGGATCCCGGCGGGCGCCGCCGCGCTGATCGCGATTATCTTCTTCTTCTCATTCCGTTACCGTGAATAAGCGCTGGCGGCGCGCAGGAGCGACAGATGAAAACAGTTAAAGGGCCGGGACTCTTCCTGTCACAGTTTATTACCTCTCAGCCTCCGTTCAACTCGCTGGCCGGACTGGCGGAATGGGCGGCGGGACTGGGATACCGGGCGCTGCAGATCCCCTGCCATCAGCCCGCCATTTTTGACCTCGAACAGGCGGCGGTGAGCCAGACTTACTGTGATGACGTGCGGGGGGTGCTGGCCGATTCTGGCCTCGAAATCAGCGAACTGTCGACGCATCTGGAAGGACAGCTGATTGCCGTCAATCCCGTCTTCGATAGCGCTTTCGATAATTTTGCACCGGCAACGCTGCGTGGCGATCCTGCCAGGCGCACGGAGTGGGCGATGACCACCCTCAGACGTGCCGCAGCCGCGTCGGAAAGGCTCGGCCTGCGCGCTCACGCCACCTTCTCCGGCTCGCTTGCCTGGCCCTGGTTCTATCCCTGGCCGCCCCACAATGCCACGCTGTTTGCAGAAGCCTTTGCCGAACTGGCGCGCCGCTGGTTGCCGCTGCTGGACGTTTTTGACCAGCACGGTGTTGATCTCTGTTATGAGATCCATCCCGGCGAAGATCTGCATGACGGTGTCACGTTTGAACGTTTTCTGGCTGAGGTCAATCATCATCCCCGCTGCAATATCCTGTTCGATCCCAGCCATCTTCACCTGCAACACATCGATTATCTGCAGTTCATCGACCACTACCATTCACGCATCGAAGCCTTTCACGTCAAGGATGCGGAGTATCAGATTAACGGGCGTAGCGGGGTCTATGGCGGCTATCAGCCCTGGCTGACGCGCGCCGGGCGTTTTCGCTCGCCGGGCGACGGCCAGATAGACTTCGGCGGCATCTTCAGTAAGCTGGCGCAGTATGACTATGGCGGCTGGGCGGTACTGGAGTGGGAGTGTTGCCTGAAGGCGGGTGAGACGGGCGCGCGGGAAGGTGCGGCGTTTATCCAGCGTCATATTATTCCGGTGGCCGATCGCGCCTTTGATGATTTTGCCGCGTCCGGTGAAAACCGCCCGTCAGTGCGTCAGCAGCTGGGGCTGGATCGCGACGCGTGAAGTGCGCGGAAAACCGGAACCGCACAGGATTAAAACAGGGAGCGCTATGTCTGTTCAGAAAATCGCCCGGATGGCCGGGGTGTCTGTCGCCACGGTTTCCAGAGTGCTGAATAACAGCGACCGGGTTAAACCGGCCAACCGGGAGAAAGTGCTGGCGGCGATAGAAGAGAGCCGCTATCAGCCCAACCTGCTGGCGCGACAGCTGCGCACCGCCCGCAGCTCGATGATTCTGGTGCTGGTCTCCGATATCTCTAACCCCTTCTGCGCTGAAGTGGTGAAAGGCATTGAGGCGCAGGCGGAGCAACAGGGGTATCGCATTCTGCTCTGTAATTCGGGGGCCGATATCGCCCGGTCGCGATCCAGTCTGCAACTGCTTTCCGGCAAGATGGTGGATGGCATCATCACCATGGACGCTTTCAGTAAGCTGCCGGAGCTGAGTCAGCTGATTGGCGCTGCGCCCTGGGTGCAGTGCGCCGAACATGATGATGAGGGGCAGGTCTCCTGCGTCGGCATTGACGATCAGCACGCCGCGCAGGCTGTGGTGCGACATCTGGCCGCCCGGGGACGCCAGCGTATTGCGCTGATCAATCATGATCTGAGCTACAAATATGCCCGGCTGCGGCAGCAGGGCTACCTCCGGCAGCTGGAAGAGGAGCAGCGGGAATGGCAGGCCATCATCTGCGCCAGCGCGTTGAGTTTTAGCGCCGGTAAAGCGGCGATGCTTGCGCTGCTGGCCGGAGAGACGCGGCCCGATGCGGTGTTTGCCGTTTCTGACACGCTGGCGGCAGGGGCAATGGCGGCGATCCAGCAGGCGGGCCTGCGGATACCCGATGATATTGCCGTGGTGGGGTTCGATGGCAGCGACCTGGCGGAGATGGTGTCACCCCCGTTAACGACCCTGGCACAGCCCTCAGGCGTGATGGGGCGCCGGGCCTGCGAGCTGCTGCTGCAAAAAATTGCCCAGCCCGATGTGCCGCCGCAGCGGGTGGTGATGCCGGCTGAGCTGGTGGTGCGGGCCAGTGGTTAAAGATGCGGATTCCGGCACAATGACGTGAGGTGAAGCGACAGCGGGGGACAATCCGGCATGAACCGGCTGCCGCTGGCAAGGCGCTCAGGCGGGTGAAAAGGGCGCAGTTGCGGCTGCGCCCTGTATGGGTCAGAGTGCGTTCAGGAAGGCCAGCAGATCCTGATTCAGCTGATCCTGATGCGTCACCGCAAAACCGTGTGGCGCATTGTCATAAACCTTCAGTTCCGCCCCCTCAATCATCTCTGCCGCCACTTTGCCGGTGGACTCAAACGGAACGACCTGATCGTTGCTGCCATGAATCACCAGCGTTGGCACCTTCACCTTCGCCACGTCTGCACGGAAATCGGTTTCGGCAAAGGCCGTCACGCAATCCACGGTGCTTTTCAGCGAGGCCAGCAGGGCAATGTTCAGCGTCTGCGTCAGGACGCCCTCGGAAACGGTCTGCCCGGCGTTGGTGCCATAGAAGGGGGTGGCAAACTCTTTGATAAACTGGGCGCGATCCTTAAGCAGGCCGTCGCGGATACCTTCAAAGACCGACATATCCACACCCTGCGGATAGTCTGCCGTTTTACCGAAGATGGGTGTAACGGCACCCAGCAGCACCAGCGCCGCCACGCGATCGCTGCCATACTGGCCGATGTAGCGCGTCACGTCGCCGCCCCCCATAGAAAAACCGACCAGCGTCACCTGCTGCAGATCGAGATGGGTGATGAGATCGTTGATATCTGAGGCAAAGGTGTCGTAATTATTGCCGTTCCAGGGTTGATCGGAGCGACCAAAACCGCGGCGGTCAAAGGCAATCACGCGATAACCGCGCCCGGCCAGGAAGTTCATCTGGCTATCCCACATATCCGCGTCCAGCGGCCAGCCGTGACTGAATAAAACAGGCTTACCGGTGCCCCAGTCCTTAAAATAGATTTGCGTGCCGTCGGTTGCTTTAAAGGTGCTCATGATATTGCCCTCTGTCTGACGTGATGGATGATATGTCGGTGATGCGCCCGTTAAACCGGGGCCACCACCCGCTGAGACGGGTCGGCCTTCCGCCCGCAATTGATAAAGCTTTAACGTGATGCTCAACTGCTGAAAACGCCTCTCAGTCTGTATGCCGGCGGTTAAGACTCTGCATCATCAATAGTAATCCGGTATTCGGGATTCATCATGAGAGGGTAGCACCTGTATGACTTTCGCCCCTGCAGACTCTGTCCTGAATTCAGTGGTCCAGAGACGAGCAGATTAAACAGCAATCTGTTGCAGGCTAAAGTCGGTTGACCTTTCTCATTCATCATCGAATGCGGAGATATGAGCTTTTCATGTTTCTAGTTACAACATACTTTAAAATTATCATCAGCCCACTGAGGCATTGTGCAGAAAAGGTCGGTCAGCCTGCAGGAGGAGATCAGCGTAATCGGCCCCTGAATGAGTACGGTAAAAAGTCATTACATTTAAAAAAAGCCTTAACTGTCAGCGATTAACCCGGATAAGCGTAGCCGTACAGATGGCGTAGTGGCTAATCCTCACTAAGCTTGTGAGGCAACCCTATAAATTCAGGGGTATTTTTCCAGCCGGAAGCTATTCGCAATGTCGCCATGGGGCTTATATGAGTGAAAATTACTGCACTATTGTTTTCAATGGTGAACGGATGCAGGGCCTGGCCGACCAGCCGCTGATCGATTTTCTGGATGCCCAGGGAATAAAATTGCCTCATGTCTGTTACCATCCGGCGCTGTCGCCCTTACAGAGCTGTGATGTCTGCTGGGTAGAAGCCAACGGTGAGCGGGTGCGGGGCTGTACGCTGCGAACCGAAGAGGGCTTAACGGTGCAGAGTGAAGGCCAGGTGCTGGAGGCGATGCAGCAGGAGGGGATGGATCGCCTGCTTAACCGTCATGAACTCTACTGCACCGTCTGCGAACACAATACCGGGGACTGCACGCTGCATAACGCCGTGGCCGATATGCACATTCCGATTCAGTACTATCCTCATCAGCCCAAGCCCTACGCGAAAGATCACTCTAATCCGTTTTACACCTACGACCCTGACCAGTGCATCCTGTGCGGTCGCTGTGTTGAAGCGTGCCAGAATGTCGAGGTTAACGAGACGCTCTCCATTGACTACACCCAGGCGCATCCGCGTGTGCTGTGGGATGGCGGCACCGAAATCGCCGGTTCCAGCTGCGTCAGCTGTGGTCACTGCGTCACCGTCTGCCCCTGCAATGCGCTACTGGAAAAAACCATGCAGCCCGATGCGGGGCCGTTCACGGCGATGGATGAAGGGCTGAAGCGCCCGCTTATCGACTTCGTCAAAGCGCTGGAGAACAGCATCGGCATGGAGCCGATCACCGGCGTTTCAAAAATTGATGTGGCACTGCGGCAGTCGGAAATCAAACGGACTAAAACGGTCTGTACTTATTGCGGCGTCGGATGCAGTTTTGAAATCTGGACCCGCGATCGCCACATCCTGAAAATTCAGCCGGTGGCAGAGGCCCCCGCCAACGGTATTTCCACCTGCGTGAAAGGCAAATTCGGCTGGGACTTCGTGAACAGTCCTGAACGACTGACCACCCCGCTGATCCGTGAGAACGGACGTTTCCGGCCCGCCAGCTGGGATGAGGCGCTGCAACGGGTGGCGGAGGGGTTGCAGGCCGTGGCGCGGCGTCACGGCGGGGATGCGATTGGCTTTATCGGCTCCAGTAAAGCCAGCAACGAAGAAGCCTATCTGACGCAGAAAATTGCCCGGCTGATCTTCGGCACTAACAACGTCGACAACTCCTCCCGTTACTGCCAGAACCCGGCGACAGAGGGACTGTTTCGCACGGTGGGTTATGGCGGTGACGCCGGAACGATTGCAGACCTGCAGCAGACGGAACTGATTGTCCTGGTGGGCAGTAACCTCTCTGAAAATCACCCGGTTATCGCCTCTCACATCAAACAGAGTCACAAACATCGCGGTCAGAAGCTGCTGGTTGTCGATCCGCGCCGTCATGAAATGGCCGAGCGTGCCGACTGCTATCTGCGCATCCGTCCCGGCACCGATCTGGTGTGGGCCTCAGCGATGGCGAAATATATGTTTGACCACGGTTATGCCGATGAGTCATTTCTGGCGCAGCGGGTTAATCAGGTGGAGGCGTACCAGGCTTCACTGGCTCCCTTTACCCTGGCTTTTGCCAGCGAGATCTGTGGCCTGAGCGAACCGGCGCTGATCGAAGCCGCTGAGATGATCGGCCAGGCGGGCAGTGCCTGTATTTTATGGGCGATGGGCATCACGCAGCACAGCCACGGCGCAGACACCAGCACGGCACTGTCGAATCTGCTGCTGGTCACCGGCAACTATGGCCGGCCCGGCACCGGTGGCTATCCGATGCGCGGCCATAACAATGTGCAGGGCGCCAGTGACTTTGGCTGTCTGAGTAATCTCTACCCTGGCTATGAGAAAGTGACCGATCCGGCAATGCGTGAAAAATGGGCGCGTGCCTGGGGCGTGGCACCGGAAGCGCTCTCCGACAAAGCGGGGGCCGATAACTTTAAAATGGTGAAAGAGGCCGGTGAGGGCACGATTCGCGCAATGTACATCACCGGGGAGGATACGGCGTTTGCTGATGCCGATTCCGCGTCGGTGCATGCTGCCTTCACTAAACTGGAATTTATGGTGGTGCAGGACATCTTTATGTCGCGCACCGCTGAATTTGCCGATGTCATCTTGCCCGGCTGCCCGAGCGTCGAAAAAGAGGGCACCTATGTCAACACCGAGCGGCGTATCCAGCACTTCTCTCCGGCGATGAAACCCCTGGGTGACAGCCGACCTGACTGGCAGATCTTTACCGAACTCGCCGCCCGTCTGGGCCACCCGTGGCACTATCCAAATCCCGGTGCGATCATGGCGGAGGCAGCAGGGATTGCAGAAATCTTTGCGGGCGTCAGCTATGAACAGCTGGTTGGCTGGCAGTCGCAGCTCTGGCCGGTGAGCGCGGCGGGCGAAAGCACTCCGCGGCTCTATACCGAGCGGTTTAACTTCCCGGATGGCAAAGCCCGGCTCTATCCGCTGAGCTGGCAGCCTCCCGCCGAGCAGGAGGATGCGGAATATAATCTGCTGCTGAATAACGGCCGGATGCTGGAGCATTTTCAGTCGATGAATCAGACCGGGCAGGGCGGACGCATGCTGTCACTCTCGCCCAACGCCTTTGTGGAGATCTCACCGGCGCTGGCGGCGTCGCGCAGCCTGACCGAAGGGGAGTGGGTGCGTATCACCTCGCGGCGCGGTTCGGTGGATGTGCCGGTTGTCATTACCGAACGCGTGGCCGGTCATATTCTCTTTATGCCAATCCACCACGGAAAGGATGGCGTTAATGCCCTGACCGGGGAACATCACGATCCTGACGTCAACACACCCGCCTATAAAGAGATTGCCGTCAATATGAAGCGTATTGACCGCCGTCCGCAGCCCGACCCGATACCGCTTCACAACTTCCGGCACGGCAGCCGGACCCCACTCGATCATCTGCCGATTGAGCAAAAGTGGCAGCAGGCTGGCTATCGTGAGCCGCCTGAACATGTTGAAAAACCGGAGAAATTTTAATGGCTGAACGGATAACATATCAGGTTACGCCTGCGCGAACCGAACCGACCGCCAGAGAGGCGATGGATGAGCTGATTGAAAATCTCCACCAGCACGGTTTTCTGCGCCTGGCGAACGATCTGGTGAAGTCGAATAGCGAGGTGGGTAAGATTCTGGTGTCGGGCCTTAATCAGCCCGGCACGCAGAATGCCCTTCAGAACATTTCGCTGCTGATGATGACGCTGGGCAGTGTGCCGCCTGAGCGGTTCAATCATCTGTTGCAGGCGATCCGTGATGCGGCAATGGCCGTCAAACCGGCGCGGGAAGAGGCCCGTCAGGAAAAAGCCGCGCCGGGCATTCGCGGCATCATCCGTCTGCTTAATGATGAGGAGCTGTGGCGCGGCCTGCGTCCTCTCCTGACGGCGCTGGATGTCTTCTCTCAGCAGATCGACAGGGAAGAGGAGAAACCGATCACCCGTTTCAGCGGCAAACCGAGCCGGGAATAGTGCTTCCCGGCTGGCTCAGCGGGTCGGCGTGTAAACCAGATGACCCGCGATCCCACCGGCACCGCCATCTTTGGGGTGATTCATGCCATCGGAGACCGGCACGTCGGTGAAATCAAAGGGCGAAACCCCGTCCAGGCAGGCGACGTTCACGCCGAACTGATCGGGTTGCGAGCGGCTCTGATGGAAGGTGTAGATGCCGCAGACCGAGCAGAAGTAGTGTCCCACCTGTTTGCTGTTAAAGCGATATTCGGTGAGCTGCGCGTCACCCTGCGTTAACGCCACGTGGGTGGCAAATACCACGACTGCGCCGCGCATCCGGCAAAATGAGCAGTTGCAGCGGCGCACCGTGTTAAACCCATCTTTCAGCGTCACCCTGAATGCCACTGCGCCACAGTGGCATTGAGCCGTTAGTTCTTCGTGCATTGCCTTCTCCCGTGTCGTAATTCCAGCCAGCTTTCAGCCTACGCCAGAACCGGGGGTTTGGCAGCCTTCGCGTCGGATTTGTTGTTAATCAGCAGATAAAGTCTTATCACCCTGATCTCGATCGGGGAAAAAATGCTTTCGCTGTGAAATGGTGCCCTGTTTTCAATGACGTTAACTTTCATTCAACAAGGAGCATTAACTATGATGGAAATATCAACGCATAAGCTGACTGACGGTATCGCGCTGACGTTGCGTCAGCCAGCAGGAGAAAAGCCTGCCCCGGTCATTATCCTGTGCCACGGCTTTTGTGGTATTCAGGGCATTCTGTTGCCTGCCTTCGCAGAAGCGTTTACGCAGGCGGGCTTTGCGACGGTAACCTTCGACTATCGCGGATTTGGTGACAGCGAGGGTGAACGCGGTCGCCTGGTTCCGGCGCTGCAGATTGCTGACATTCTTTCGGTGCTGGCGTGGGTAAAAGATCAACCGGCGCTGGATGCGAACAGAACAGGTCTGTGGGGAACGTCGTTCGGTGGTTGTCATATCTTTGGTGCCGCAGCCGGTAATCCTGATGTGAAATGTCTGGTCAGTCAGCTCGCCTTCGCTGACGGAGAAGAGATTGTTACCGGGAAACTGGATGCGGCTGAAAAGGCTGCTTTCATCGCAACCCTGGAGAAAATGGACCAGAAACGCCAGAGCAGTGGCAAAGAGATGTTCGTTGCCATCACTCGTGTGCTGAATGATGAGGAATCTAAAACGTTCTTTGCGGAGAACCGGCAGCAGTTTCCCGCAATGGATATTAAAATCCCATTTTTAACCGTGCTGGAAACGCTGCGCTATAAGCCTGCCGTCAATGCGGCAAAAGTGACCTGTCCGACACTGGTGGTGGTTGCCGGTCAGGACAGCGTAAATCCCCCTGAACAGGGGCGCGCACTCTTTGAAGCCGCCGGGGCAGCGGAAAAAGAATTTTTTGTCGCTGAGCATGCCCGTCACTATGATCTCTACAGTGGCGACCACTTCGCTTCAGTCATCAAGGCGCAGATTGCGTGGTTCACCGCGCATCTCTGAACCCGTCAGCCTTGCAGCCTGACCCAGCGGCGGCCCGCCAGCACCGTCAGAGCCACGATGGTCAGGCCTGCGGCCAGATGCATGGAGAAGTCGATGGCATGCAGGTGGGTTTCATGGCATAGCGACAGCAGCATAGATGAGGTGAATGCGCTGCTGCAGCCGGTCAGGGCCAGACTGCGCGCCGGATGGAGTGATCGGGTACGCTGCAGGGCAACCACGGAGATCAGCATCATCGGCACACTGGCAGAGAGCATAAACAAATAGCAGTGTATCCCTTCACCAAACCGGCCTGCTGCCGCTGGCGGTTCTGACGATGACATATTAATCAGATTCAGCGCCAGCCAGATCGCCGTCAGCACTGCCGAACCGCGCAGGCTGAGGGGTTTCCTTCCCGCAATGCTCAGTGTAAAGGCTGCCGCCAGCATGTTGCCCGCGATGATAAGTGACAGCACCAGGCCAGCAAGCGCCAGTAACGCGCCGGGCTGCGACCAGTCTGTGAGCCTGGTGTGAAATGCCCAGCTGCTCAGCGCACCGCATGGCAGGGCCAGCGCGATCCAGCCCGCCACCCGCCAGGGTGTTGGCCACACCCGTCGTACCGGCTGTGCAGAGGCGCTGAGCTGATTGATTAACTGGTCATGATTTTTCATGATGACCCCGTCCATATTTACGAAGATTAACCATTGCGCGATGCAACAGGGATTTAACCGCAGAGAGCGACTGATGCGTTTCAGCGGCCGCCTGCGCCAGGCTCTGCTCACGCAGATGTACGGATTCAACAATTTCCCGCTGACGAAGCGGAAGGGTGTCCAGATAACCCGAGAGGATATCGGCATCGGCGGCGCTGTCAGCCCCGGCAGCAGGCTGGCGTTGCAGCACCTCCTCATCCTGGACTTCCTGACGTCGGCCATGCTGACGCAGCGCATCAATGGTCCGGGCAGCGGTGATAGCCGCTACCCAGGGGAGGATAGGACGCTGCGGGTCATAGGTATGCCGCACCCGGTGGATCGCCAGCAGCGTCTCCTGAATCACATCCTCAACCAGGGCCTCGTCGCGGATTTTTTTGCACACCAGTGCCCGGATGGCCGGAACCATCGCTTTCAGTAACTGGTTATAGGCCGCTCTGTCGCCCGCCTGTGCGCGTGCCATCAGCGCTGGCCACTGCTGTGCGCGCCGATCAGTTTCTGGCATCGGACATTAGCCGGTCAGCGCCCCAGGCGCCTGTTGGTTCAGTCGTTTCAGGTTTTCTTTCCTTTTTCCGTCGCCTTATCCAGCGCTGATATGACAATCCCCGGCGTCAGCACCTGTGGCAGCACTTCCGGTTTCCCTCCGTCAGCCGGGTAGACCACGTAGAGCGGGAGTCCGCCACGACCGAAGTCGCTGAGTGCCTGTTCCACATCAGGATTGTACTGGGTGGAGTCCGCCACCATGTAGATCGTACTGGTGCGCGCCATCGCGGCTTTTACCGCCTGCGTCGACAGCGAGGTGCGGTCGTTGACCTGACAGGTGATACACCAGGAGGCCGTGAAGTTCACTAAAATGGGCTTGCCCTGGCCTTTGATCGCGTCAACGTTTTGCGGTGACCAGGCAACGGCAGCGGCCGCCTGTGAGGCGGTATCTGTGTCGGCAGGTGCGGCGGCAAAACTGTTGAGGTTCATCAAAGGCACCACGACCAGCGCGAGGAAAAACGCGGTGGCAACATGCAGCATCCCGTGACGCTGACCCATCATACGGCGTTTCTGCGCCATGCCATACAGCCACGCTGCAAAACTCAGCAGCAGGCAGCAGGCCAGAATCGCGGCCAGAGCGGCTGAGCCTGCCTGACGTTCCAGCACCCAGATCAACCAGCCCACCGCGCCGAGCATCGGGAAGGCCAGGCTCTGTTTGAGCGTGTTCATCCAGGCGCCCGGTTTTGGCAGAATCCGCGCCAGTACCGGGAAAAAGGAGATCAGGGTGAAGGGGGCAGCGAAGCCCAGCGCCAGCGCGATGAAGATCACCAGGCTGACCAGCGGGGGCTGCGTCAGCGCGTAGCCTACTGCGCTCGCCATAAAAGGTGCGCTACAGGGCGTGGCGACGATAATAGCCAGCGCGCCGGTCAGTGCCGACCCCACCAGACCACCGCGGTCGCTTCCCACGCCGCCAACCCGCTGTATCGACAGCCCGACTTCAAACAGTCCGAGCAGGTTCAGCGCCGAACCCAGCATCACCAGAATCAGGGCAGCAATGACCAGTGGCGATTGCAGCTGAAAGCCCCAGCCCACCGATGCACCGCCTGCCCGTGCCAGCAGCAGCACCGCCGTCAGGGCGACCATGGTCACCACGACGCCCAGCAGAAACGCCACGCCCTCCGCTCTGGCGTGCGAAGGGGTGGCATGATGGCGGATCAGGCTCAGCGCTTTCAGTGAAATCACCGGAAACACGCATGGCATCAGGTTCAGTATAATGCCGCCCAGAAAGGCGGCTGCAATCGCAGTCAGCATGATTTACCTGCTCAGATGATGAAGTTATGCCGGGTTGGCCTGACGATATTTCTTAACGGCATCCATGGCTTTCTGGATATGCGCGTCAGGGTTTTTATCGGTGTAGCTCAGCAGGATTTTCCCATCGGGCGCGATGACGTAAGAGGTGCGGTCTGACACCTTCTGCCCCTTCATCTCCATCGTGCTCTTATACTCTGCGGCCACTTTCGCACCCGGATCGGCGGCAACGGTAAACTTGTCACGGCACTCAAGCTGAGAGAACTTCGCAATCTGATCGGTGTTACCCGCGGTCACGCCAATGACGGTCGCACCCAGTTTACTGAACTCGTCGGTCGCTTCAGCAAAATCGTGCGCTTCCAGCGTACAGCCCGCACTGAAGGCCGCAGGGAAAAAGTAGAGCACAACCGGGCCTTTTTTCAGGGCCTGTTGCAGTGAAAAGGTGGTGGATTTACCCGCGAGGGCCGCATCCAGTTTAAAATCTGGCGCTTTCTCTCCAGCCTGTAATGCCGCAAAGGCGGAGGTTGCCGGAACACTCAGGGCCAGCAGCGTCGCGACAGCCAGGGTTTTCAGGGTCTTTTTCATTGGCTTTACTCTCTCTCCATTGACGATCAGACGGGGTTGTCTGACGTCCCTGTAAACAGGTTCGTTCAAAAACGGAAAAAGTTGCGGCGTCTGAAAATTTTTTTATCGTTTTTTTAATCCACTGTTATCTGCCGGTTATGCAAACAGAGCGTGTCACAAGCTGAATCGAGTAAAGCCAGGCCAGTTCAATTTCACAAAATCCGTCGTGATTATTCATTTTCGGACGCTTTTTATGTGATTCAGCCCGCATTACTGTCGCTAAAACAGAGCCATTTCACGTCAGGTGAGCATCGTCACGTTTCTTTTAACCTTCAGTCAGTAAATTTTACTTATGTTATGAAAAAACGATTCAGCTAACGGAGCGATGAATGAAGATTAAACTGGCGTTAACGGTACTGGCGGTGCTGGTTTCAGGTTCTGCTGCGGCAAAAACCTGGGTGCTGACGAGTGCTGAACAGGGCACTGAGCAGGGAAACTGGCAGATTTCCAGCGGTGAGCTGAAGTTGCAGGGCAAACCGTTCAGCATCGAACAGAAAGTGCTTCATGGCGGTAAGCAGGAGGGCAGTAAGATCCTGACGATTCGCAGTCAGGATGGCCTGACCATTACGCTGAGTCCGACCCGCGGGATGAATCTGTTGCGCGTGGAAGGATTTGGTTCCCGTATGGGCTGGGACTCTCCCGTGAAAGAGGTGGTCAACCCGGCTTACATCAACCTTGAAAGCCGTAATGGCCTGGGCTGGCTGGATGGCTTTAATGAGATGATGGTGCGCTGCGGCTATGAATGGACCGGTCATCCGGTGACGGACGAAGGGCGCATTTATACGCTGCACGGCAAAGCCGGTAACACACCTGTCTCTCAGCTGGAAGTTGAAGTGGCTGATGCGGCACCCCATGAGATCCGCATTCGGGGTCTGATTAAAGAGAGCACTTTTAAGAAAGCCGATTTGCAGACCCTGACCGAACTGCGCTATGTGCCGGGCAGTAACAGCTTCAGCCTGCATGATGTGCTGACCAACCATGCTGACTATCCGCACGACTATCAGATCATCTATCACAGCAACTTCGGCACGCCGATTCTGGAAGAGGGCGCACGCTTCCTGGCACCGATGTCCGGCATTAGTCCGTTCAACGACTATGCCAAAGCCGGATTAAAAGAGTGGCAGACCTATAAAGGTCCGACCAAAGATTTTGATGAGATGGTGTTTAACATCAAGCCGCTGTCGGACAGCAATCACCAGACCGTTGCCGCAGTCATCAATAAAGCCGGGACGGGCGGTGCCTCAATTCAGTTTGATACCCGCCAGCTGCCGATGCTGACCCTGTGGAAAAATACCGACACCCTGAAACAGGGTTATGTCACCGGCATTGAACCCGGTACCAGTTATGCCTATCCGGTGACGATTGAACGTGAGCAGAAGCGCGTGAAGCAGCTGCAGCCGGGTGCCAGCACCGCGTTTGATCTGACTTACACCCTGCTGCACAGCAGCGAGCAGGTCAGTGACGTAGAGAAACGCATCAGCAGCATTCAGGGCGAGACGAAGATTGACGAGAGTGAGACGCCGATCGCGAAAGAGTAACGCGTGATTCTGACCCCGGCTAAATTGCCGGGGTTTAACGTTATGTATCAGCAGTGCCATTGCGCGAGCACACCGTTGGCCGATGCAAAGTTACTTATTCGGCAAAATTGCCGGAACTCATGAAGCCGAAAGTTGATGGGGAAAGATAACTCTGAAATACTAATAGTTATTAACTGATAGTAACCCGGAGGGAGTGTCATCATGCCAACAAGCGTAGCCCTAAGCCCTTATTTTGAAGCATTTATACGAGACCAGATAGAAAGCGGGCGATATAACAACACCAGTGAAGTGATCCGTGCGGGACTCAGAGCGCTTGAAGAACGTGAGCAACAGATGAAACTTGATGCTCTGCAAAAAGCAGTCAGCGCTGGCATAGAGAGCGGCGAGAGTAAAAACGCGGAAGAGGTGTTTAGTCGCCTTTCGCAGAAATATCGGCGGCAGGCCGAAGGTGGTAAAGCGTAATGAAACTGGGTCTGTCGCCTCTGGCAGAACAGGATCTGGAGGCCATCGGTGACTATATTGCGCAGGATAACCCGATTCGTGCGATAAGTTTTACGGAAGAACTGTATCAGCAGTGTCTGTTGATAGCGGAGTCACCAGCTATCTACCGGGAAAGACCGGAACTGGGTCAGAGCGTCAGAAGTTGTGCTTACGGACGATATCTTATTGTGTTCAGGGTGATGGATTACGAAGTACGTATAGAAAGATTTCTGCATAGCTCACGGGATGTTATTACGCTTTTATCTGAGCGGGAGCCGCCAGAAAGCTAATTTTGACCGGACTAACTGAGTACATCACCGCTGAAATTAATCATAAAAACTCTTCCGGAGTAGTGACGCTACTGCCTCCATGTGATTAAAGAACCTGAACAGGAGGTGAGTTGATGTCGCATCGCCCCCCCTGAATGTCTTAGAGACTTTATTTAACATAAGATAGATTATGCGCATATGAGTGTCGGTAAGGTTAAGTACCTGCTCAGGCACATCAAGGGTGTTTTTTATCGTGATTAAGCCAGCCAAAGTCAGGAAGTCACAGGAAGGAAATAATGATGGCTGGCTGAGTTGCTCTATTCCCAGCCCAATTCATGATAACTTCTGCTATCCTGGTCAGGAAAAGACGTGCTATATCGACCCCAGCCCATATATTCATAATAGCGTGTCATTGCTTCATAATGGCTGACAGCATCAACTTCCCATACAAGTTTTGCACCTGATTCTAATAACGATCTTGCATTGTTTCCCCGAACGCCTTTCAGACAAAAGGTCTGACATCCATCAGGCTCGACCCAGAGTTCATGTATCAATGGCCACCTTCCTTTTAATTCATCAATCCTGGCAATCATTTCATAACAGCGTTTGAATTAACAGGCAGTCATGCGCTTCAGACGAACCTCTCAGGTTCGTTTGCATCCTGTACGTTGTTTATCGATTTTCTGCATCAGCGGTTCACGTCCGTCAGAGGGTAACTTATGAAGCAGAAGAGATGCATCGGCGGGTGCGGGACGATCACTGGCTTCATCTCTCTGGCGACCCCGCCAGTGCAGAGGGCCAGAGGATCAAAGCAAACCTTGTCGAAGGATTATGGCCCTGCGATGCAGACTGGCGGGCGTTAGTGGCTTTCCGCACGCAGCAAATCTTTGAGCGCGGCTGGCGTGCCCTGATTTCACAGTCTGCCGTAAAAAGTCATCCGCGCGGTTTCGGATAGCGCAATGCCGGGCTGCGTGTTGTAAGCCAGCACCGCCAGCATGCGGGTCACCTCACCTTCGGTCGGGGTCACGCGGTGCAGGGCGTTGCGCCCGCGAAACAGCACCAGATCGCCGGGCTCAATCGCCAGGGCCTCGACCGGCTGGCGTTCATCCAGCACCGCCGCGACGCCTGCATAATTCATCTCACCGGCATCGGCATCCCGCAGATCCTTCACATACTGAAACACCCCGCCCGCCTGCGGTTTTTGCACCAGCAGGGTGATAGCAAAAGAGGAGTTGTCAAAGTGCCAGCCCAGCTCCTGGCCGTGAGGCGCATAATGCAGGTTGATCGACGAAAGCGGATCGGCATAGGGATAGAGCGCGTCCTCTCCCAGCACGTCGCACAGGAACTGTTTGAACAGCTCATCCGTATAAAGCTGACGCAGCGGGGAGTCGGTCGCGATAGCGTCATCGGTAATGCAGCCTTTGGTGCTGATCACGTCACGATTGCGCGGATGATCGGCGCTGAAGGCCGCATCAGGTTTCATCAGATAAACGTTATGTTTGCTGAGCGTGTGATAAGCCAGGTGACGCTGGGCGTTGCCCTCCTGAACTATCGCTTCCAGAGCGGCGGTCTGTAAGAACTGACGCAGGACCAGCGCGCCAGCGTGGTTCAATTGTTCACGACAGCGGTGACGCCAGCCACGATCGGCCAGCGGATGAAGATCAAGACGAACCAGGGAGTCAGTCATAGCAACAGTTCTCATCATGAGCAGGAGTAATGCTACTCTACCTGTCGCCTGGTAAGCCTGTGTAACGATAAAAACTTAATACCCTGATAAGGAAGCGTTAATGCCTGCCCACTCACCCCGGTTGCCCAAAATCAGTGTTATCCAGTCCTTCAAAGTGGCCGCCGAACTGGGCAGCCTGGCGAAAGCGGCGGCCCAGCTGGCATTGACGCCGGCGGCGGTGAGCCAGCAGATTCGTCAGCTGGAGGAGCAGCTCGGCAGCGCGCTCTTTTTACGCACCCAGAGCGGCGTGATGCTGACTGACACCGGCAAGGCCTATCTGCGTTACGTCACCGAAGCCTTTGATATTCTGCACCTGGGCCAGCAGAATATCCGCCATGCAGCGAAAGCGCCGACACTCACGCTCTATGCCTTACCCGCGCTGGCGTCCAAATGGCTGTTGCCCCGGCTGGCGAGCTGGCGCGCCTGTTGCCCCGATAGCGATCTGTCGTTACACGGCACGCACGCGCAGGTTGATTTCACAGCGATGCCTGCAGACTTCGTCATCTGCTTTGGCGAAGATCGCTATCCGCAGCTGGACAAACAGTGGTTATTCCATGATGAGGTGCTGCCGGTTGCCAGCCCCGCCTTACTCCAGCGCTATACGCCAGAAACGATCTTCCGTAAGGCACCTTTAATTCACCTCGACTGGGGCAATGAGGGCCGGTTCCTGCCAGACTGGCGAAGCTGGTTTCAGGCCAGAGGCGTGGACGAACCGGCTCCGCAGCCCGCATTCAGTTTCAATCTGACCTCGCTGGCGATTGATGCTGCCGTGGCGGGGGCCGGTCTGCTGCTGGGGCAGCGCCGCCTGATCGCGGCGGAGCTGGCGCGGGGCGAACTGGTGATCGTCGACGATTTCAGTCTGCCGCTGAGCAAACCCTATTATCTTGCCTGGCCGCAGCGCACGCTGAGTCAGCCGGGCAGCGAGGCGCTGATTACCTGGCTGCGTGAAGCGGGCGCAGGCTAAGGAGCGTTCTGCGTGACAGGTGACACTGTCACGCAGGGCTGTTAAGACCGATCTTCAAGGATGATGGCCACCCGCTGTCCTGCCCGCACAGCGCTGCCCGGCTGCACGCTGACCTGCTGAATCACCCCGTCACAGGGGGCCAGCAGCGGAATCTCCATTTTCATCGATTCCAGCACCACTAGTGTATCGCCCGCCTTCACGCGGCACCCCGCTGCCGTCTGAACCTGCCACAGGTTGCCGGAAACCGGACTTTCGACGCCCTGCTCCCCGGCCTCAAGCGGCGCGTCTCCCGTTTCCGCCACCTCACTCTCCTGCGTGGTGTAATGTGCCTGCCCGCTGGCTATCCACCGGTCACGCTCAGCATTGAACGCCTGTTGCTGATGTTGACGAAACGCGCTGATGCTCCCGGCTTCACGGTCGAGGAAATGCTGATATTCCGCCAGCCGCAGCGTGCCCTGCTCTATGCGCAGTGGATAGCGTCCTACGGGAAAATCGCGACGGATCTGCAGCAGCTCATCAGCCGAAACCGGATAGAAACGAATCTGGTCGAAAAAGCGCAGCAGCCAGGGCTTACCTCCAAAATCGGCGACATCGCGATAGCGATTCCACATCTGCAGCGTGCGGCCAACAAACTGATAGCCGCCAGGCCCTTCCATGCCGTAGACACAGAGATAAGCCCCGCCAATGCCCACCGAGTTTTCGGCTGTCCAGGTGCGTGCCGGATTGTATTTCGTGGTGACCAGACGATGGCGGGGATCCAGCGGTGTGGCGACGGGCGCGCCGAGATAGACGTCGCCCAGCCCCATCACCAGATAGTGGGCATCAAACACCGTCTGCCATACGGCCTGCTTATCCGGCAGATCGTTGATCCGGCGGATAAACTCCAGGTTGTCCGGGCACCAGGGGGCGTCCTGCCGCACGGTGGTCATATATTTTTCGACCGCTTTCTGACAGGCGGGATCGTCCCAGGAGAGCGGCAGATGCACCACGCGCGTTGGCACCTGAAGGTCATCACTTGTGCAGACGCTCTCCCACGCCTCCCGCACCCACGCCAGCAGCGCCTCCGGGGTCAGGGTTTCCGGCTGGAAATGGATCTGCAGGGAGCGGATGCCGGGCGTGATATCAACGACCCCCGGACGGGATTGCGCTTCCATCGCCTGCATCAGCGCGTGGATGCGAAAACGCAGCACCAGATCCAGTTCCGGCTCGCCAGCTTCCAGCAGCAGATGCGTATCGCCTGAGAGACGCGCCACCAGACGCTTATCCTTTTCACCGCAGGTCATCACGACAGGCGACGTGAGCGGTGCCGGCTGCCAGGCGATCGCCTGTGGCTCGAGCGTTGCCAGCTCGGCACGTCCTCCTGCGGCCAGTCGGCGGGCGGTGGGAATGTCCACCGCCACAAACTGCACCTTATCACCGGCTTTAAGCTGGCCCAGCTGCCAGAGATCCGCTTCGATGACCGTCACCGGGCAGACGAAGCCGCCCAGACTGGGGCCATCGGGACCGAGAATGACCGGCATGTCGCCAGTGAAATCCACTGCGCCAATCGCGTAAGGATTATCATGAATGTTGGAAGGATGCAGTCCCGCCTCACCCCCGCTCTCGCGGGCCCAGATCGGCTTCGGTCCAATCAGGCGAACACCGGTACGGCTGGAGTTGAAGTGCACTTCCCATTCAGTGGCAAAAAAAGTCCCGATATAGTCGGGCGTAAAAAACTCCGGCGCGCCGTGGGGGCCATAAATTACCCTCAGCGTGCGCACCGCGGCCAGCCCCGTGCAGAGCGAGGCGGGCAGTGCTGTGCCCGTCACGTCTGCCGGGCGCGGTGCCAGGTGAAGCACATCGCCGCTGCGCAGCGCCCGGCCTCCGTGTCCCCCGAACTGGCCGAGCGTAAAGGTGCTTTTGCTGCCCAGATAGTCCGGCACCTGAATTCCGCCGCTCAGGCAGAGGTAGCTTCTGACGCCTGAACCTGCGATCGCGCCCAGCTTCAGCGTTGAGCCCGCCGGAACAGTAAAGACGGTATTCATCGGCTGATCGACCCCATCCAGCGTGACGGGGAGCGGCGCTCCGCAGACCACCGCCTGCACATCGGTATTCAGTTTCAGGGTCGGGCCGTTAAGGGTGATCTCCAGCGCGGCGTCGCCCTCAGCGTTGCCCAGCAGGCGGTTGCCGAAGCGCAGCGCGCGGTCATCCATCGGTCCCGAAGGCGGCACCCCCACCGCCCAGTAGCCCAGACGGCCGGGATAGTCCTGCACGCTGGTCTGGGTTCCGGCACTCAGCACCTCCAGCGTAGCCGCCTGATAACCGAGCTGCTCCAGACAGCGGGTCCAGGGTTCCCCCGTGGTGAATGGCGCAAAAGCCAGTATCTGCAGCAGATAGAGGCGATTGGTCTCCACGCCATATAACCGGGTTTCCGCCAGCGCCTGAGCCAGCGTGGCAATGGCTTGGTCGCGAGTGGGACAGCAGGCGATGGTTTTCGCCAGCATCGGATCGAAAAAGGGCGGCACTTCACTGCCCGCCTCCACCCAGCGGTCGATACGCAGCGTCTTTCCTCCGGCTGGCGGTAAAAAAACATCGGTCAGCAGACCGGGTGATGGCTGAAACTGCCGTCCCGGATCTTCCGCGTAGATCCGGGCCTGAATGGCGTGGCCCTGTGGTTTCAGCGTGGCGGCTAAACGATCCAGCGGCGGGAGCTCCCCGGCGGCCAGTTCTATCATCCACTGCACCAGGTCAACCCCCCACACCTGCTCCGTGACCCCATGTTCGACCTGAAGGCGGGTGTTCACTTCCAGAAAATAGAAGTGCTGCGCCGCGCTGTCATAGACAAATTCCACCGTTCCGGCGCTGCGATAGTTCACCGCTTTGCCCAGCGCGATGGCGGCGGAACAGAGTGCCTCTGCCATTCCGTCAGGCAGATTGGGTGCCGGTGTCTCTTCAATGACTTTCTGATTACGGCGCTGAACCGAGCAGTCACGCACCCCCAGCGCAATCACTCCGCCTTTGCCATCACCGAAAATCTGCACCTCAAGATGACGGGCGCGTTCGATATATTTTTCGAGAAAGACCCCGGCATCGCTGAAGTTGTTCTGGCCAAGACGCTGCACGGTGTCAAACGCGTCGGCGAGTTCATCCTCATCGCGGCAGACGCGCATACCTATGCCGCCGCCGCCTGCGGTGCTTTTCAGCATGACCGGATAGCCGACCTGGGCCGCTGCCCGGCGGGCTTCATGGCGGTCCGCCAGCAGTTCACTTCCCTCCAGCAGCGGAACGCCTTCGGCTTTCGCCAGCGCGCGTGCCGTGTGTTTCAGGCCGAAAGTACGCAGCTGCTGCGGCGTGGGGCCGACAAAAATCAGGCCCGCCGCCTCGCACGCCTCGGCAAAGGCGGCATTTTCCGAGAGGAAACCGTAGCCGGGGTGGATCGCTTTCGCCCCGCTCTGCCGTGCGGCGGCGATGATCTTCTCCGCCACCAGATAGGTTTGCGCGGCGGGCCCGTCGCCCAGGCTGATCGCGCTATCCGCCTCACGGATATGCAGGCTGCTCAGGTCAGCCTCAGAGTAAACGGCGACGCCTTTCACCTGCATGGCGTGCAGGGTACGCAGAATGCGGCAGGCGATCGCGCCGCGATTGGCAATCAGTAACGTATCAAACATAGGTGATGCTCACAGGGAGGCGGGTCGTCCCGCAGAATTCGCTATTCCCTGGGGCCGTCCCCGGGGATGACCGGCACCTGAACAGTGCAGCGGCGGTAGAGGCAGACAGGCGATCGATCAGAGCGGGAATGTCAGGCCCGGCTGTCGCGCTGTCAGATGCAGATTCAGTTCCACACCAGCACCTCTGCAGGCGTCGGGTTCCAGCCGTTGCAGGGGTTATTGAGCTGGGGACAGTTCGAGATGAGCACCATCACGTCACACGCCGCGATCAGATCAACATATTTGCCGGGGGCTGACAGTCCATCTTCAAAGGTCAGCCGCCCTTCCGGCGTCACCGGAACGTTCATAAAAAAGTTGATATTGGCGCCGATATCGCGCTTGTGGAGGCGGCCATCATGCAGGCAGGCGCAGAGAAAGTTATCCCGGCAGCTATGCATGTAGCGCTTATCGTGGGCATAGCGCACCGTGTTGCTCTCCTGGGAGCAGGCCCCGCCCAGGGTGTCGTGGCGTCCGCAGGTATCGGCAACCAGGGTCAGCAGCGGATTACCGAGATTGGAGTAGAGCACGCTGCCGGTAGTCAGATAGACCTTTCCCTGACGACGCAGGGTACGCTGGGGATCGTAACGCTCGCGGGGGTTATCGGCGCGATAGAACAGGGTATCGATCGCCTGGTTACCTTCGAGATCGAGCAGCCGCAGCCGCTGCCCTTTTTTGACCTCGAACAGACAGGGCTCCCCGGCCGGGATCACATGACGCCAGACTGCCGTTTCAGGATGATAATCAGGGGTAATCGCTGTCATCACAGCCTCCTTACAGGGAAAAGTGTTGGGTGTTTTGCATGGCGCGCTGATTTTCATCGCGGGTGAAAATGGCGTCGCTGAGGGCCTGACCCGCATCGGCCTGATACCAGTTCAGCTGAATCGGGCGCGGCAGATACTGAGTGGCGGGATCCTGAGGGTGAGGCAGCGCGGTCAGGACGATCAGCACGTCCATTGGCGCATACAGCTCAACGAAATCGCCGGGCTGACTGTTGCCTGAAATGAAGGCAAAGCGCCCCGCCTCATCCACCGTGACTTTGCTGAAAAAGTTCACCACCATCAGCAGGTCTTCCAAGCCGAGATCCCATTTGCCCATCTCCACCAGCAGGTTATCGACGCCGTTACGGTAGAAACCGTTGCGCAGTTCCTGATAGCGTCCGCTGCCGTACTTGTCGTGCGTCTCGGTGGCGTTAAGGACGCCGCCGAACGGGTCATGCCAGCCGCAGCTGTCCGCCACGATAGCCGCCAGGACGCGACCCATATCAGAGTAAAAACAGTGGCCGGTGGTCAGCCGCGCGGTGTGCTGACCCTTGAGGGTGTCGGGCAGGTTCAGCCGTTCACTTTTTTCGTGCGGATTGAGCATCATGGCGCTGACGTTAGCCCCGCCGTTGATATCGGTCAGGCGCAGGATCCCGCCCTTACGCAGGATCAGCGAGGTATGCGCGCCGCCAGGAAGCTGCTCTTCGCGCAGGCTGGGGCCGGAGTGAAAAAGTGCCGTCATTGAGCGTTCTCCTTTAAGGGGTAAATGTTGTCTTTGCGGCCGGTCGCCAGCTGGGACAGCCGCGTTTCGTTGAGCGGAATGTCATAGGTGATACGCGCCCCCCACGCATTGGGTGCCTGGGGATCGAGGCGCACCTTGTCAAAAACCAGCAGCCGGGTGCCCAGGTTGAACCCTTCGGCAAGGTCGTGCGTGACCATAAAGACGTTCATGCGGGTTTCGCTCCAGAGCTGAAGCAGCAGGGCGTGCATATCTTTGCGGATGCCGGGGTCGAGTGCGCCAAAGGGCTCATCCAGCAGCAGCACCCGTGGCTGCATGACAAACGCCTGGGCAATCGCCAGCCGCTGCTGCATCCCGCCCGACAGCTGCGCCGGATATTTGTCGAGCGCGTGGCTCAGCCCCACTCGCTCCAGCATCTCTCTGGCCTGATGACGCGCCTGACGTTTTCGGGCGCCCAGCAGCCGGCCCCACAGCGGTGACGCCGGCAGTTCCAGACCGATGGTGACGTTATCCAGCACGTTGAGATGAGGAAAAACCGAGTAGCGCTGAAAGACCACGCCGCGACTGCGATCGGGCTCCGCCGGCAGCGGCTCACCATCGAGCGTGATGGTGCCGCGCGTTGGTTGCTCCTGACCGAGCAGCAGTCGTAAGAAAGTCGATTTCCCGCAGCCGGAGGCACCCACCAGCGAGCAGAACTCCCCTTCCCTGACCTGCAGATTGATGCGCTCCAGCACCACGTGGTCGCCATATTCCTGCCAGATGTTTTTGATATCGATAAAACTCATTCCCGGCCTCCTTCCGCCCACGGGAAACAGGCTTTGTGCAGCTGACGCAGCGCCAGATCCATCAGCCAGGCCAGCAGGGTTATCCAGATGACATAAGGAATGATGACGTCCATCGCCATGTAGCGGCGGACGAGGAAGATGCGGTAACCCAGCCCGGCGGTGGCAGAGATGGCTTCGGCGGAGATCAGGAACAGCCACGCCGAACCCAGCAGCAGGCGCAGCGAGGTAATGAGTCGCGACAGCAGCTGGGGCAGCACTACCCGCAATACCACCGTCCAGCTGTTCGCGCCCAGCGTCTGGGCTTTGATGAAAAGCTCGATGGGGATCTCCCGCGCCCGCTGTTCCAGGTCGCGGGCCAGCATCGGGGTGATGCCGATGACGATGAGCATCACTTTTGACAGCTCATCCAGCCCGAAGACGATAAACAGCATCGGCAGCAGCGCCAGCGGCGGGATCATCGACACGACGGTCATAAACGGCGACAGCGCCGCGCGGGTCATGGGAAACACCCCGGCGGCAATACCGATGCCCAGGCCGATCAGCGCAGAGATCATCAGGCCCGTCAGCAGACGGGTGAGACTGATCAGCGTATCCGCCCACAGCAGAAACTCACCGCTGCGTTTATCGGGCGTGAACGCCATCCGGTCAACAGCAGCGATCATCTGCGACAGACCGGGCAGCAGTTTATCCTGCGGGTTTGCTTCCAGCCGCACCGCCGAGCTGATAAACCAGGCGGCGATCAGCAAGACAAACGGCAACAGCATCAGCGTCAGGCGCATTCCCTGTCGGGGATAACGGTTAATGTGGCGCATGGCGTAAGCTCCTCAGCCCGGAATTCAGAGCTGGCCTGCCGCGGCCATCTTCAGATAGCTGTCGTCAAAGCGCAGTCTGATGTTGGCTTTGTCGCCGAGGGTCTGGTTGCCGGGAAAGGCCATACCGATGAAGTCAGCGCTTTGCGCACCCTCGCCGAGTAGCCCCTTATCAAAAGAGAACGCGGCCACGCGCTGCATGGTTTTTGCCAGGTCGGGCGAGGCGACAAAGGCCTCTGTGGCGGCGGGAGTCGGGAACAGATGGGTGGTTTTGAGCTGTGCCTGATAACCGGCGAGGTCAGTGCCGGAATCCGCGGCCATTGCACTCAGCGCCTGGGTATCGCCCGCCTGCATTTTTGCCATCATCTCAAACCATGCACCGGTCAGCGCTTTGCCCAGTGCGGGGTTATCGTGGAGGGTTTCTGTGTTCACGACCATCATATCGATCAGCTCGCCCGGCACGGCGGAGGAGCTGAACACTTCTGTGGTCTGCGGACTCTTTTTGATGACGGAAAGCTGTGGGTTCCAGGCCACTGCGGCTTTGACACCGCTGGTGCCGAAGGCGGAGACGATATCGGCATCGGAGGTGTTCACGACCTTAACATCCTTCTCCTGCAGTCCGGCCTTTTCCAGACCGCGCACCAGCAGATAGTGCGATACGGACAGCGCGGGCAGATAAACCGACATGCCTTTCAGGTCGCTGAGTTTTTTATTCACGCCTTTCAGAACGATGCCGTCGTTACCCTCGGAGTAGCTGCCGGTGATCAGCGCCGTGGAATCGACGCCGCCCGCGGCGGGAATGGTCAGGGCATCCATATTTGTCATGGTGCAGCCGTCGAACTGCCCTGCGGTGTACTGGTTGATCGATTCGATATAGTCATTCAGCTGGACGATATTGATTTTAATGCCATATTTGCTGGCCCATTTATCGATGATTTTTTCATTAGCGATCGTGCCCCAGGGCATCCAGCCCGCATAGATGGTCCAGCAGACGTTGAACTCTTTTTTAACTGCGGCGAAAGAGGGCACACTGGCCAGCAGTGCCAGGGAGAGAATGAGCGTGCGGAGAAGGGAAAATGTCTTCATGGTTGACCTCTGGTTGGCACAAAAAAACGGGAGCAGCGCAAGACACCAGATGGTGCCGCTGTCTCCCGGGCTTTTGTCCCGCCGTGTAACCTCGCAGAGGTCGCCAGCTCTCGGACCAGACATTCACCTGCGTGAACCGGAACCCTAGCCAGCTATTCAGTATCAGTTGTGTAGTGCGCTGCTTACTGAACGGGTTATTGCAATTGGCGTACCAGAATTTAAATTCTATTTAATCATGCACTTATAAAGGCTGTAAAACGGCAGGCCCCGTGATGGTGAGTCAGCAGCGTGCGTTGCACATAATCAGTGCCGGGATTCACTCCTCTTCACGATGCCATTTCTGAGCGCAGGTGAACTCAGCTGTGACGCGCCTCGCCTGTCGCTAAAACAGCGGTTTCAGGATGTGGATATGCAGGCTCTGGCGAATCGCTTATCAGGGAAGTGAATAGCGGCGGCGCTGCGGGCGGGATGAATAACGGCAGCGCGCTGCACCGCCGTTTTGCAAGGGCGTCAAAACTCTTCGGGTTCTCCCGGCAGTGGTTCGGTCAGCGCCTGTCCTTTGACCCCGGCATAGGTAATCACCAGCTCGGCGGGCTCCTCCAGCGTGTAACCGCGGTGCGCACTGTTAACCGTCTCATTCAGCGCTTCTCCGGCGTGGAAGGTACGCTGCTCCCCGCTCGCTTTGTCTTCCACAATCAGGGTGCCTGAAAGGATAAACGCCGCATTTGGCATCGGATGCGTGTGCCACGGCAATGACGTATGGGCAGGCAGTGACAGGCGCATTACGGTCAGTTCCGGCTCGCCGTGCGGATAGGATTCAATGACCTCTCCGTTCCAGGCCTCCCCGCTGCGCATGACTTCAACCGCTTCGATCCCGTTCTTTTCATCTTTTGACATCAGTATTCCCTGTTAACAATCAATGCAATGCTGCGAACCGCAGGCTTTAAGCGTAGAAGAGAATGCGCGTACTGGCTGAGGGGATGTTGACCGGATGAGTGCGCCAGAGGAATAAAACCGCCCGGACAGCCGCGAATGGCATCGGTTAATTCGCGGGCATAAGCCGCCAGCCTGATGAATTAATGAACAATATCCGGTATGTGGTTATAAGATATATCCCTCCGTCAGTTCGCAACCTGACATTTCTGTATTATCTTTGAAGCCATCAATTCTCTGAGGGATTTCTGATAATGAAAGGTTTGTTTGCCGCATTACTGGCCAGTTCTGTTTTATTATTATCCGCCTGTTCTAAAGATGACGATAACAAAGTCAAAGTGGCGATTAATACCGGGCCGGATGAAGCGATCTGGCAGGTGGTGAAACAGGTTGCAAAAGATAAATATCAGCTCGATGTCGAAGTGCTGAACTTCAATGACTATGTACTGCCGAACGAAGCGCTGAATAACAAGGAAGTTGACGCCAACGCTTTCCAGAGCCTGCCTTATCTGGAAGATCAGTCTAAAGAGCGCGGCTATAAATTTGCGGTAGTTGGCAAGACGTTCGTCTTCCCGATTGCTGCCTATTCGCACAAAATCAAGAACATCAGTGAGCTGCAGAATGGTGCGACAGTGACCATCTCTAACGAAGCCACTACCCTGGGACGCAGCCTGCTGCTGCTGCAGGCGCAGGGCCTGATTAAGCTGAAAGAGGGTGTGGGTTATTTACCCACCTCACTGGATATCATCGAAAATCCTAAAAACCTGAAACTGGTTGAAGTGGATACGCCGCAGCTGACCCGCACGCTGGATGATCCGAACGTGGCGTTCTCGATCATTAATACGAACTTCTCGGCTCAGGCAGGATTATCCGCTCACCGCGATGGTTTATTTATGGAGAGCGCCTCTTCGCCTTACGTCAATGCCCTGGTTTCACGCGAAGACAATAAAGACAGCGATAAAATTCAGAAGCTGAAAGCGGCGCTGCAGTCGCCTGAAGTCGCGGCTAAAGCGGAAGAAGTTTATAAAGGCGATGCAATTAAAGGCTGGTAATCGCCCGCAACGCATCCCTGGGATCAAAAAATCAAAAAAGGCCGCGTTCCGATGCGGCCTTTTTTATGTCAGCACAGTATGAGCGGATGCCTGCGCCTTACCCTCTGCCAGTCACGCCGCGCCAGCCCGCCAGGCCAGAGGCACCGCTACGCAGCGGCCCCTTTTGGCTGAGCGGAAAGATGCGCTGCCCACAGGCTTGCCACCCATTTAACCCCTTTTGCAGTAAAACGCGCCTGTGAGAAGGCGTGCTGGTTTTCGCCGGTGCCGGTGTGCAGCGTAAAGTAGCCGGCCTGCAGATGGTAATGCTGCGGCGTCAGGGTACCTTTGGCGCGGTACATGATATTGCGCTCCAGCAGAAACTGACGAAACTCCGGCTCTTTCGCTTTCAGCATTTTGCAGAGCTGACGAAAGCCCAGCGAGTCATCCACCTGAACGAAGTTATCAAAGAAGGCGGCCTTAGGCGCGGAGAGAGCCAGCTGCTGCTCCGCCGCCTGACGCTGTTCAAACTGTTCAGCCCAGGCACGTGCAGCCTCAGCCGGGTTGGTAAAGTCCGGCAGATGGGTGGTTCTTTCCCGGTCCTGCCAGCGATCCAGCACTTCGGCCGTAAAGCCTGGCGACAGGCGTGCCACGGCCAGCAGGGAGTCACGCTTGCTCAGGCGGTACTCCTGACGCACCTCCCCTTCGCGCTCATAGTCATTCACTTTGAGCGGCTGAGAAAGACGCTGAGCCGTTTCCAGACTTTTGATTAACCGCTTCACTTCTCCATGTGTAATACCGGTCATCTGAGCCAGCTCACGGCTGCTCATTGTGACCGATTGTTCCAGAGATTTGAGGCTTTCAGTCGAAATCATCATGGGTTCACCCCTCGCTAACGCTACCAATACCCGGCGGGTAGTCCATTTATTATACAAAATACTGTTCAGATATCCAGTATTTTATTTAAGCAGTTTCATAACCGGAAGCTGTTACGCAAACCGGGCGGTGAAAGTGATTTTGCGGGCAGGATCAGGCGTCTGAACGGCTCTGGCGGTTGTCTCACAGGGTTTAATGCCCGCAAAGAGAGGAAAGGTCATTCACACATAATGACAATGGTGGACACAGGCTGTTTACATTACAGTATAGTGATGAGAGTCAGCAGGTTACCGGCCTGTCCGGCTTAACGTTTCATCCGGGGTTCAGGGACGTCATCGCGCTCATTACCACGGGATATTACCTTTTACTGGAGTAAGTCATGCAGCCGTTGAAAGTCGCCTTTATTAAAGCTAACTGGCATAGCGAAATCGTTTCTCAGGTTCTGACCGGATTTGAACAGGAGCTGGAGAGCCGGGGAACCTCCTATGAGCTCAAAACCTGGGATGTGCCAGGCGCCTTTGAGATGCCGCTGCTGGCACAGCGTCTGGCGCAGACCGGCAACTTTGATGCGATTGTCTGCGCGGCGCTGGTCGTGGATGGCGGCATCTATCGCCATGATTTTGTGGCTCAGGCGGTGGTAAGTGGTCTGATGCAGGCCCAGCTGGCCACCAACGTGCCGGTCTTCTCGGTCTCTCTGACGCCGCATAACTTCCAGCCTTCGGCGGAGTTTATCGACTTCTACACCCAGCACTTCGTGAAAAAAGGTCAGGAAGCGGCCCGTGCCGTCTGCCAGATCCACGCGCTTGAACTTTAATATGGCCGTAACTCAGCCCGGGAGCGATAACATCCGGGCCTTTGTGCCGTTAAGGAGAAACATTGGAAACTTCACGTCCGCCCTTACCCCCTTTTACCCGGCCTGAAGAGGCGGCAGAGAAAGTACGTCTGGCTGAGGATGGCTGGAACAGCCGCGATGCCGGGCGGGTAGCCCTGGCCTATTCTGTGGACAGCCAGTGGCGCAACCGCGATACCTTCCTGACCGGCCGCAGTGAGATCATCGCCTTTCTGGAGCAAAAATGGCAGCGGGAGCAGCAGTACCGGCTGATAAAGGAGCTGTGGAGTTTCGATCAAAACCGGATAGCGGTGCGCTTTGCCTATGAATGGCACGATGAGCGGCGGCAGTGGTATCGCTCTTACGGCAATGAGAACTGGGCGTTTGACGAGCAGGGTCTGATGAAGCAGCGCTTTGCCAGCATCAACGATCTGAAAATCAGCGAAGCGCAGCGGCTTTTCCACTGGCCGCAGGGACGCCGGCCTGACGATCACCCTTCCCTGAGTGAACTCGGCTTATAACGCGGCGCGTTCAGCGGAGAGCGTTGCTCTCCGCTATCCTCTGCTCAGCCCTGCTCGTCCTTATTCTCGACAAAGGTGGCTTTGTTGCGGGTGACCGTATAGGCCACTTTCTTGACGTCCTGAGGTGACGTGGTCACTTCCACCGGTGCGATGGTGACGCGCCCCATCCCGAACAGCGTCGGTACATAACCGCCAATCTGGTGTTTTCCGGCCGGAACGTGCAGCAGCATGCTTTCGCCATTCGGTAATTTACCGGCATCTTTGCCATCTACCGTCAGGAAGACGCTTGAACCATCATCGGCACGGGTTTTAATGTGTGAGACATCAATCTGCGTCGGACCCGCAGCAAATTCATCTGGCGTATCGCTGGGCGTCTGTTTCGCACAGCCGGTTAATAACGCAGCAACCGTCAACGCGGCGAAGGTAAAACGATAAGGCATTGGGCACTCTTTCTCCTGATCATCAGAACCCCATATTTTAGTCGTTTGCCTGGCAGATAAAAGAGGAGGAGAGATCGGTATCCTCTTAAAAAAGTTAAAATATCCCTGGATTGCCCGGTATAGTTGCGTAAAGAATTTTTACTGAATAAATAAACAGTCTTTTTTTTCACGGGCCGCAGATTTTTTAACCTGCTGATCAGCCTCAATTTACCCGGCTGCTCACGACGAATAAGCGCAGCGTCACGCCGCGTGGCCGCTGTTTTTCCTCCGGATCCCCCCTGTTCATTAGCGGTTATCAGGTTCATAGTAGACGTTCATCCCCGGTTAACCCCGGCGGCCATTCCCTCAACAGAGGGCACGATATGCTTTTTCATACAACGGAAACGGTCTGTGCAATAACCGGCACGCATCCTGCGAACCTGAAGCGCTGGGTGAAGCAGGGGTTACTGACGCCCAGACAACACGCTGAACACTGGAGTGACGCACAGCTCAGTGAAATCCGCACGCTGGTTGACTTAACTGCCACGGGCGCGACGCCTGAGGAGATCAGACAGGGGCAGCAGACCGCCACCTCGATCATGACCCACGGCTGGGCGGCGCGTAAAGGTGACATGCTCTGGCAGCTTGAATTCGGGACACCCCTGTCGCTTTCGCGCCAGATGAACAATATGTCCGGTAACTACAGCGGTGATGACTTCATTATTAATCTGCTGCGCCCTCTGAGTGTCTGGCTTCACGCAGACCGGCGTCAGGGGGCCACACGCCGTCTTGCCCGGTTTGAAAAAACGGTGCAGCAGCAGGCTGACCTGATGATGCGTGACGCGGCGCGAAACCACGCCTCTGTTCCGCTGTTTCTGGAAGCCGTGAGCGTCCTGGACAAAACCGAAATCTGGCTGGAAGCCATTCGTCTGACCGCGATGGGTTTTAGTGTCGAGGTGGATGCCAGTGCCAGCGGACAACCGGCGTTTAACACCGGACGCCATGCGCATCATGTCATGTGGTGTGGTGCCGGCATCAGTCAGGTGATGCAGGACTATTTCAGACAGCAGAGTCAGCAGGGGCATCCCGTCATGCTCAGTGGTCCTGATTGCCGCCTTAGCCTTTCCCGGTCAAACGCCTCAAGCGCTGCCTGACAGCAGGCAGCCTTTCCCCCTCTCCGCTTTTTCCGCGCCAGTGAATATTTTTTTCTGTTAAGAACCGCTTAAGGCGGCTTCGTATACTGTTGTCTCCACCTCCTGACTCATAGATGAGACGACAATGAAAAAGACCTTACTGGCCTTCAGCCTTTGCCTGCTTCCCCTGACCTTCACGGCGGCGCATGCCGACTCTGCGTTAACCGGTTGTGCAGCAAAAAAGCAGGAGATTGAGACGCAGCTCTCCTTTGCCCGACAGCACAATAATTCTCACCAGATTGCCGGGCTGGAAAAAGCGCGGCGTGAAGTTGAAGAGCACTGCACCGAAAGCGGCCTGCTGAAGCAGCGACAGGAAAAAGTGGCCGAAAAGCGCAGTAAGGTTCAGGAGCGTGAACAGGAACTGGCTCAGGCGAAAGCCGAAGAACGCAGTGCCAGCAAAATCCGCAAGCGTGAAGAGAAGCTTGCTGAGGCGCGTCAGGATCTGAAGGAAGCGGAACAGGCGCTGACTCACTAATCTGATAAGGCCAGCCAGCAGCGCTGGCCTCTTATTTTTTATTTTTTCCCGGCTGTTTCCTAACCTGCTGAATAATCACCGCTATTCACCTTTTATCCATTACTTAATGTAATCGGTTGATTACTTATTCTCATGCACTTAATTGGTGCAATAAAGTCAATATCGCGTCGATCAATTCTTTAACTTTTTGAACGCCTTCAAAGAATTGAAAGATAGCGAGTTTTCTCACGCTATGCACAAAATACGCACTTCACGCGCATCATTATTCGCCTTGTGCGGGGTGTAATCAGCAAACTATTCACTTTGTCTGCCCCAGAATGGGGCATAACCCGGTCGGGGCCGGGCGCCTGCCACATCTTATTTGTTTCAGGAGTGTTAGATTATGACGGCGCAAAACAGTACGCGCGTCATCCACGGCTCCACACAATAAATAACTTCATTAAGAAAGGTTTTTTATGGATAAGTTATCTTATGCGTCTGAAAGCAGCACATCTGCCTGGTCAACCTACCTGCAGCAAATCGACCGGGTGGCGCCCTATCTGGGCGATCTTTCACGTTGGATAGATACTTTACGTCATCCCAAGCGGGCACTGATTGTCGACATTCCCCTGCAGATGGATGATGGCTCAATTCGCCATTTTGAAGGGTATCGCGTTCAGCACAACCTTTCACGCGGTCCCGGCAAAGGGGGCATTCGCTATCATCCGGATGTCGACCTTAACGAAGTCATGGCGCTTTCGGCCTGGATGACCATCAAGTGTGCGGCCGTCAACCTGCCCTACGGTGGCGCTAAAGGGGGCATCCGCGTCGATCCTTTTAAACTTTCTGAGGGCGAGCTGGAGCGTCTGACACGCCGGTATACCAGTGAGATTGGCATCATCATCGGGCCGCAGAAAGATATCCCGGCTCCGGATGTCGGCACCAACGGTAAAGTGATGGCGTGGATGATGGACACCTACTCCATGAACCTCGGCACCACCGTCACCGGCGTCGTCACCGGTAAACCCATTCATCTGGGCGGCTCGCTGGGCCGTGAGAAAGCCACCGGCCGCGGGGTGTTTATCACCGGACGCGAAGTGGCGCGTCGCGCAGACATTGAAATTGAAGGTGCCCGCGTGGCGGTTCAGGGGTTTGGTAATGTCGGCAGTGAAGCGGCCCGACTGTTTGACGAGGCGGGCGCGCGCGTGGTGGTGATTCAGGATCACACGGCCACCCTGTTCAATGCCGACGGTATCGACATGGCAGCCCTGACGGAATGGCAGATTGCGCACAAGCAGATCGCCGGTTTCCCGGGCGCACAGAGCATCGAGAAAGAGGCGTTCTGGACGACGGAGATGGACATTCTGATTCCGGCGGCGCTGGAGGGTCAGATTACCCGTGAGCGTGCAGAAGTGCTGAGCTGCAAAATCGTGCTGGAAGGCGCGAACGGCCCCACCTACCCTGACGCCGACGACATGCTCGCTTCGCGCGGCATTATCGTGGTGCCGGATGTGGTCTGCAATGCGGGCGGCGTAACCGTCAGCTACTTCGAATGGGTGCAGGACATGGCCAGCTTCTTCTGGAGTGAAGACGAGATTAATCGTCGCTCAGACAAGATCATGACAGAAGCGATGGTTCACGTCTGGGACAAGTCGAAAGAGAAAGCGTGCTCGCTGCGCACCGCGGCCTACATCGTGGCGTGTGAGCGTATCCTGATGGCGCGTAAAGATCGCGGGATCTATCCGGGCTGATCCCGGTGGCGCTGTTGTCTGCAACAGCGCCATTTCCTCTCTACTTCATCAGCACCTGAAACTGCGGGTTAAACTCATCGAAGATGGGCAGCGCGGCGGCACCCAGCGCGGCGGTATCGCTGCCGGTCATGCCGGTCTTCAGTCGCATCGCATTCAGATAGCGTCCGCGTACCGACTGATAGAGTGGTGGTAACTGCGCAACCATCTGTTCCAGCAACGGCGCGGGCATCATCCCGCCGATAATCACCGCTTCTGCATCAAACACCGACTCCAGAATATTGATTGCCTGGCGCAGTGGCGTCTTTATGCTTTCAATCCAGGCACTGAAACGCGCAGGATCAATCTGCAGCAGGTCGTCAGGCAGCGCCCGCATCGGATCGAGGCCGCAGAACTCATAGGCAGCCTGTAACGAGACATAACGCTCAAGACAGCCCTGATTGCCGCAATAGCAGTCGCGCCCGCCCGGCTCGACCACGATGTGGCCGATCTCACCCGCGTTATGGGCATGGCCGGTGTAGATGTGGCCATCGGTAAAGATCCCCGCGCCCAGGCCGGTGCCGATATAGAGATAGATAAAGGAGTTAAGCTGACGGGCGATGCCATGAAACCGTTCACCAATGGCGGCCACGGTGGCGTCATTCTCCAGCGTCACCGGCAGGCCACTGATCGCGCCAAGTTCAGCTTCAATATCGACCTGCTCCCAGCCGTTCAGGGTGGTCGGTCCCACCGATGAGATGCCCTCTACGCCAAACGGTCCCGGCATCACCACGCCTATGCCTAACACCTTTTGCCACTGCGCGCCGAGAAAGGCCCGCATCTGCGTCAGCACGTCAGCAATGCACGCCAGGGTAGCAGCAGGCTGGGGCTTCTGCACCAGCAGGAGGCGGCGGAAGTGGACTTCGCCGCTGAGATCGACCAGAACCAGCAGCAGGGTCTGGTGATCGAGGTGAATCCCGATCGACCAGGCACTGGTCGGATTCAGCGTGACCGGAATGGAGGGCTGACCACGCCCGCTGCGGCGTGGCTGGCGGCTGGTCAGCAGTTCAGCCTGCTCCAGCTCTGCCACAATGTTGGAGACGGTCTGCGGCGTCAGCGCCGTCAGCCGTGCCAGTTCGGCACGGGTCAGCTCACCATGCAGACGAATCGCTTCAATCACCACACGGCGGTTATGCGCCCGCGCATGTTCAAGGTTGGTGCCTGAGGTTCTCATGTTGTTTTCCCTTACAGCGCGACCTCACAGTATTGGTATGCGGAGCAATGGAGGCAAACAATATCTTTGATCGTGTACGCAATTTCCGCGGTTCAGGATAGGCAAGGCGGCGATAAAAGCGCAGGCTGGGCGCCAGCGTTGTTACGACGTTGTTAATGTTACCGCCCTTTACTGGCACGTCCTTTGCTTAATTCCTGACAGGTCAGCCTGCCCGCTGACCATTACGCCCCTGATTAAATCAATCAAATTGATTTAATTAACCGACAGCCTGTTGCTGCATAGTGGAGAAGACCATGTCACAGCGTTATACCCCCCGACTCAAAGCCGGCTTTGCCGCCTTACTGATGTTAAGCGCAGGCAGCGCAACGGCGGCCACGCAGATTAATGCCCTGTTTATGACGCAGGCCGCCTACAGCGAAAATGATATCCGCGCCATGACGCAGAACTTTCAGAAAGCGCATCCGGATGTCAGCGTCAATCTGGAGTTTGTTCCCTATGAAGCCCTGCATGACAAGATCGTGGCGGCGCGTGGTGCGGGCGGCAATGGCTATGACGTGGTGCTGTTCGATGCCATCTGGCCGGCAGAATTCAGCCGGTTCGATCTGCTGCAGGATGTCTCATCACGCATTACCCCCGACGAAAAAGAGAAGGTTTTCCCGGGTGCGATGAACACGGTGGTCTTCAAAGGCAAAACGCTCGGCATGCCGTGGATCCTCGACACCAAGTACCTCTATTACAACAAAGCGATGCTGGCGAAAGCAGGCATTACGACGCTGCCAGAAACCTGGCAGCAGGTGCTGGATGACGCGAAAATCATTAAAGAGAAAAAGATCGTCACCTATCCGCTCGTCTGGAGCTGGTCTCAGGCGGAAGCGCTGGTGTGTGATTACACCACGCTGGTCTCCGGCTTTGGCGGCCAGTTTTATCAGAACGGCAAGCTCAGCTTCTCCAGCCCGGCCTCTCTGAAGGCGCTGGCGCTGATGAAAAGCTCACTCGATCAGGGGCTGAGCAATCCGGCGTCGCGTGAATATCTGGAAGAGGATGTGCGTAAATCGTTCTCCAATGGCGATGCGGCGTTCGCGCTGAACTGGACCTACATGTACAACATGGCCAACGATCCAAAGCAGAGCAAAGTGGCGGGTGAGGTGGGCATCATGCCTGCGCCGGGGGATGCACCGGGCAAAGTGGGTGCGGTCAACGGCTCAATGGGGCTGGGTATCACCAAAGGCAGCAGCCATGCGGATGAAGCGTGGCAGTACATCCGCTATATGACCTCTCAGCCGGTGCAGAATCAGTATGCGAAACTCAGCCTGCCGATCTGGAAATCGTCCTATCAGGATGAGGCGGTGAAAAAAGGTCAGGAGAGTCTGATTGCCGCGGCGGATAAATCGCTTAACGTGATGCTGTCACGTCCTGAGACGGCCGACTACTCGCGCCTGTCGAACCAGCTCCAGCAGCAGTTGCAGCAGGTGTTACTGGGCAAAACGTCGGCCCAGGATGCGATGGCGACGGTCGATAAAAGCGCCGCCCGGCTGCGTTAAGGAGTGATGATGCTGAGTCTGCGTCAACGCGAACAGCGTCAGGCATGGGTGCTGCTGGCACCCATGCTGCTGGTGATGCTGCTGCTGACCGCCTGGCCCCTGGTGCGCACAATCTGGCTCAGCTTTACCGATGCTGCGCTGATTGGCAGTGGGGAAACGCCAGGCTGGGTCGGGCTGGAAAACTACCTCTATGCGCTGAGCGATCCCGATTTCCGGGCTTCGATCTGGCGCACCCTCTATTTCACCGTGGTTTCTGTGGTCTGTGAAGGGATCATCGGCGTGCTGGTGGCGCTGCTGCTGAATCAGCGATTCCACGGACGCAACGTGCTGCGGGTGCTGGTGATCCTGCCGTGGGCGCTGCCCACGATTGTCAACGCCATGATGTGGCGGCTGAACTTCAACCCCGACTACGGCAGCATCAACGCCCTGCTCACCCAGCTGGGCATTATTGACGGCTATCGCAGCTGGCTGGGGTCGCCGGATGCCGCGCTGAATGCAGTGATGTTTGCAGACATCTGGAAAAACTATCCGCTGGTGACCCTGCTGGTGCTGGCTGCGCTGCAGTCGATCCCCGACGATCTGTTTGAGGCGGCGCGACTGGATGGAGCCTCCGCCTGGCGTCGTTTCCGGGCGATCACCTTCCCGGCGATTGTCGCGCCGCTGGGCGTGGCGCTGGTGTTGCGCACCATCGATGCCTTTAAAATTTTTGACATCATCTATGTGATGACGCGCGGCGGGCCGGTGGACAGCACCAAAACCCTGAGCTTCTTCGTCTATCAGGAGTCGTTCAGCTACCTGCGCGCGGGCAGCGGCGCTGCCTACGCGATCCTGATGACCCTGATGTGCGCCCTGCTGATCACGCTCTATCTGCTGATGTTATGGCATCAGCGCCGCCGGAGTTCCGCCTATGAAAACTAAACTGCGCCAGGGGCTGCGTTACGGGGCTGCGCTGCTGGTCGCCCTCAGCATTCTCGCCCCGATGGGCTGGCTGTTTCTGATGAGCGTCAGTTCCGCCAGCGATCTCTCCCGGGTGCCGTTAGAATGGCTGCCGCGCCAGTGGGATTTCAGCCGCTATCAGGGGCTGATTTCGCTGGCACCTGGCCAGCCGGGCGCGATCTTCCTGCATGCGCTGGGAAACAGCCTGCTGGTCGCGTCGGTCGCCACGGCGATCTCCCTGCTGCTGGCGATCCCGGCGGCGTTCAGCTTCTCGCGCTACAGCGGTCGCGAGGCCTGGCTTTCCGGCGCCCTGGCGATCTATATGGTGCCGCCCGTGGCCTTTGTACTGCCGCTCTACTTCCTGCTGCAACAGCTAAGTCTGCTCAACACCCGTCCCGGTCTGGTGATGGTCTACTGCTCGCTGATCCTGCCGTTTCTGACCTGGATGCTGAAGAATCAGTTCGACGCCCTGCCCCGTGATATCGAACAGGCGGCCCGGCTGGATGGCCTGCGCTTCTGGCAGGTTCTGCTGCGCATCACGCTGCCGCTGGCAAAACCGGTGCTGGGTGCCGCTGCCCTGTTTGGCTGGCTGCTCGCCTGGGATGAGTTTTTTTACGCGCTGCTGTTCACCAGCAATCTGTCGGCCCAGACCCTGCCGGTCGCCATTGCCGGTTTTACCGCCGGACGGGCGACGGATGACGGGCTGATCGCCGCCATTGGCATTCTGGCATCGGTACCGCCTCTGTTTATCGCCATCTGGCTGCAGAAAACGCTGGTCAGTGGCCTCACCAGCGGGGGAAGTAAGGGATAACTATGAACCATTCCACTGTCGCCACCCTCTATGTGGTGGGCAATATCAACGTCGATTTAATCATGAGTACGCTCAGTGACTGGCCGCAGCGCGGCACCGAAGTGATGCTGCAGCACAGTGAGCTTCGTCCCGGCGGCTCGGCCGGAAACTGCGCGCTGGCGCTGGAGGCGATGCAGGTGCCGCATCGCGCTATCGCTAACCAGGGTAATGATGGTCTGAGTCACTGGCTGGCCAGCCATTTTCCGCACAGCGCGAAGCAGTGGCCGCGCTACGCCTGCGAGACGTCACTGACGGTGGGCGTCACTCACCCCGATAACGAACGCTCCTTTCTCAGCAACTACGGGCACATCACCCTGCTGACCGTCGACGATGTGCTGGCTCAGCTGCCGCCCCAGGCCGTCCCGGGTGACATCGTGCTGCTGTGCGGCACCTTTCTCTGCCTGGAACTTTATGCACACTATCCCGCGCTGCTGGCCACCTTACAGCAGCGTGGTTTTTGTGTGGCGGTGGACACCGGCTGGCCGCCAGCGGGCTGGAGCGATGCCCTTCGCTTACAGATTGCGGCATGGTTAGCGGACTGCGACTGGCTGCTGCTGAATGAGGTGGAGGCGCTGGGTCTGGCGGGCGCAGAGTTGCTGGAGCAGAGCGGCAAACAGCTGTCAGCGCGGCTCAGCGGCCGCGGCGGATGTGTGATCAAGTGCGGCGCGGAGGGCGCACGCCTCTGGTCTGCCGCCTCTGTGCAATTTGCCGCCGCACAACCGGTAACGGTGGTCGACACCATCGGTGCGGGGGACAGTTTCAATGCTGGTTTCCTCACGGCTCTGCTCTATCAGCACTCCTCTCATACCGCCCTGCGCTGGGGCATTGACGTGGCGTCACAGGCAATCAGTAGCTCACCGCGCCGCTATCCCAGCTGGCAACAACTCCAACTTTCAAATGAGGTGCGCTGACCATGGCCAGTGTTGAACTTGTACAGGTGGCGAAGCGCTACGGTAAACAGAGCGTACTGCAGCCGCTGGATTTAACTATTCCTGACGGCACTTTTACCGTGCTGGTCGGTCCCTCCGGCTGCGGTAAATCCACCCTGCTGCGGCTGCTTGCGGGTCTGGATAGCGTCTCTGACGGCGACATCCTGCTCGACAAAAAGCGCATCAACGATCTCGACCCCGCCGACCGGGATATCGCGATGGTGTTTCAGAGCTACGCGCTCTATCCGCACCTGACCGTTGCTGAGAACCTGGCGTTTCATATGCAGGTGAAAAAGGTGAAGCGCGAGGAGCAGAAGAGCAAAATCGCCCGGATTGCGGGCATTCTCGGCATCGATCAGCTGTTGCAGCGCTATCCCCGGGCTTTATCGGGCGGACAGCGGCAGCGCGTGGCGATGGGCCGGGCGATGGTGCGCAACCCGCAGGTATTTTTGTTCGATGAGCCGCTCTCGAACCTGGATGCGCAGTTGCGGATGGAGCTGCGCGCCGAAATCAAATCGCTTCATCAGCGTTTTAAAACCACCATGGTTTATGTCACCCACGATCAGGTCGAAGCGATGACGCTGGCCGATCAGATCGTGGTGATGAAGGATGGCGTTATCGTGCAGCAGGGTGCGCCGCTGGCGATTTATGATCGCCCGGTTAACACCTTCGTGGCGCGGTTTATCGGTTCACCGCCGATGAATCTGCTGGATGCCCGCTTTGAAGTACGGGACGCCGTGCCAGGCGTCTGCTGTGGTGAGCAGTGGCTGCGGCTTCCTTCCCGCTGGCACCGTGCCGCACAGCAGCAGGCGGGTCAGCCGGTCACGCTGGGCGTGCGCCCTCACGATCTGATCACCGATGTCAGCGGGCAACCGGCAACGGTGAATATCGTCGAGATTACGGGGGAGTCGACGCTGTTACATCTGGCGTGGCAGGGATTTTTGCTGCATATGCAGCTGAGCGGCCGCAGTGATGCCGTGCCGGGTGGCACGCTGCCGGTAACGGTTAATCCGGACAAGATGCACCTGTTTGATGCCGTCAGCGGTGAGCGCCTGACAGAGGCGTAATGAATCTGCATCAGACAGCCCACACAGAGGGCTAACCCGCCAGGGATGGCGGGTGTTGCGACTTTGCGGAAGGCATCTGCTCCGTCGCCCTGTCCGGCAGCGACGGCGTTGTCAGTGCGTTTTATGCCAGGTGAAACTGCTCCACCGTCTGCGCCAGCTGCTGCGCCTGATCCTCCAGTGAACTGGCGGCGGCGGACATCTGCTGCACCAGCGCGGCGTTCTGTTGGGTGGTGCCATCCATCTCGTTGACGGCAATCGTGACCTGACTGATGCCACGCGCCTGCTCGTCAGAGGCAGTGACAATCTCACCGATAATTCCCTGCACCGAGTTCACCGCCTGCATCATCTCCTGCATGGTCTTACCGGCATCGTTCACCAGCCGGACGCCGCTTTCGACCCGCACGCTTGACTCTTCGATCAGCGCGCCAATCTCTTTCACAGCGTTGGCACTGCGCTGAGCCAGATTACGCACCTCACTGGCGACCACGGCGAAGCCGCGTCCCTGTTCACCAGCACGCGCCGCTTCCACTGCCGCATTCAGCGCCAGAATATTGGTCTGGAAAGCGATGCTGTTGATCATCGTGGTGATATCGCCAATTTTCTTCGAGCTGTCATCAATCTGCGCCATGGTCTGCACGACCTCACCGACCAGCGTGGCACCGCGGCTGGCGATGTGCGTGGCGTTTTCGGTCAGGCTGGTCGCCTGCTGTGCGTTGTCGGCGTTCAGACGAATCGTGGCGCTAATCTGCTCCATGCTGGCGGCGGTCTGCTCCAGCGCGGCAGCCTGCTCCTCGGTGCGCGACGCCAGGTTGAGGTTGCCACTGGCAATTTCCCCCGCCCCCTGACGCACCGATTCACTGGCATCTTTAATCTGTCCCACAATCTGTCGCAGCTGGGTCTGCATGGTCTCAAGGGCAAAGAACAGGCTGCTGCGATCGCCCTTCTGCACGGCAATCGCGTTATCCAGTTTGCCATCGGCTACCGCCAGCGCGATCTGCGCCGCTTCAATCGGCTCGCCGCCAATCGGACGCAGCACCTTACGGCTGAACAGCATACCCAGCACCGTACCGACCAGCAGAATGCTCACCACCATCAGGATCACCGCCCACATCAGCTGGCGGTTGGCGGCGGCCATCACCTGGCTGACCGGCGCGACCACACCCAGATACCAGGGCTTATCGCTGTTGCCGATCACGACTGGCTGCCAGGTGACCAGCGCCTCTTCACCCAGTACCGCATCAAAATGCTGCACCACCTTCGAGGTAAAGTTATCGGTTTGGCCTTTCCAGGGTTTTCCGGCCTCCTCTTTAACCGGCGATGAGACCACATTGCCGCCATTGGAGAGCAGCAGCGCATAGCCGGTGCCCTGCCAGGGTTTAATCTGGTTCACTTTCGCTTGCAGCGAGGCCAGCGAAATATCTGACGTGACGACCGCCTTCAGCGTGCCCTGATCCATAATCACCGCAGCCACCGAAGTGAGTAATGTCGGCACGCCGTTATAGGCGTAGCTATAGGGTTCGGTAAGCGTATCTTTTTGGGACTTTTGCGGGATGAGATAGTAGTCGCCCTGTCCCGGCGTGAGGTAAGAAAGCAGCGGATGCATGGCGTAATGGCCTGAGGCATCGCGGTCAACAAACCAGGCATAGCGGCCCTGTGGCGCCTGACCCTGCTGGGTGGCGAACTCCGCATCGCGGCCATCGAACGCATTCTGTTCGAATATCACTGACATCGACAGATACTCAGGATTGGCGCGCAGCGCATATTCCATCACTTTGTCCGCTGCCTTGCGATCGGTAATGCCTGCATGCGGTAAAGCGATCAGACTTTGTCCAAGATGACTGGCCACATCGCGCGCATGCGTCAGCTCCTGCTGCACCTGCAGACCCCGGCTCTGGGCAATCTGCTGCAGATACTTCTCTGCCAGCGCTTTCTGCTCTTTACCGGACTGCCAGCTGAGGACACCTATGGTGACGGTAAAGCCCAGCGTGATGGTTAAACCGCCCATGAGCAGCATCTGCGCACGGGTACTCATTTTTTTCTTTTTTAGTAACGAACTGGACATAATTTTTTCCCCTGGAAATGATCCTGCTCTTTACCTCCTTGTGGTTATAGTGCTCCTGAGATCATCTATCGGCGGCGTTTTTTTGAACTTTACCCTGCGCTCAGCCTGCGGCACCCAGAACGCCGCCTGATTATTTCGGGGAAATTGATCGCTAAGGGATTATGTCGTGAATGGTGAACGGGATTTTTTTGATCTGCGACAATACAGCCGCTCTCCACAACTGTCAGTTTATGTAAAACATTGCTGCAGACCCTTATCACTGTGGAGAGAAATCAATGATTGGTAAATTCGGTTTAACAGGTGGGTTAATTATCTGGCTGGCTTATGTTGCCTGGATTGTACATTACTACTCAGACACCTTTATTCAGTTCTCCCGCTAAACAGACAGGGCCTTCGGGCCCTTTTTTCTGTCCTCAGGTTCGCCAGCGTATTCTGTGAGCCGATTGTTTGTTATTATCGCCTCATTCTGTGAGCCGAATAAGATGCGTGATTCGGCTCATTTCCTGACCCTGAGCTGACGATGAACACCCACTGGATCTGGCAACAGGCCGACTGGCCCCACTTTCACTGGCAGGATGCTGTGCTGTTACCGCGCCTGCGCCATCTGCAGCAGCAGCGCGGCCTGCTGCTGGGCCGCGCCAGTCTGCACCCCGACAGCGAAAGCCAGACGCTGGATACCCTGCTCAGTAATATCCTCTCCTCATCGGCCATTGAAGAGGAGCGGGTTAACGTGCAGTCGGTCCGCTCGTCGCTGGCGCGGCGGCTGGGCGTCACGGAAGAGCAGCCCTGGCCGGTCTCTGACCGCTCAGAAGGCCTGGCGGCGATGATGCTGGACGCGATCAACAACCGCAGCCAGCCGCTGACGATGGAGCGACTGTATCAGTGGCATCACTGGCTGTTTCCGGCAGATGAATGGACGGTGCAGCGTCTGAGCGTCGGGATGTTGCGTGGCAGCGAGCCGATGCAGGTGGTTTCAGGGCGTATTGACCGGCCTACCATCCATTTTGAAGCCCCGCCGCGTGACGGACTGGAGCCGCAGCTGGCGCAGTTTATAGCGTGGTTTAACCAGAGCCAGCAGGACGTCATGCTCGACCCGTTGCTGCGGGCCGCGATCTGTCACCTCTGGTTTGTGACCCTGCATCCCTTTGATGACGGCAACGGCCGCATCACGCGGGCACTTACCGACCTGGCACTGGCGCAGGCCGACAGTCAGAGTATTCGTCTCTACGCCATGTCTCCCGCTATTCTGGCGCACCGTGCGGACTATTACCGCATTCTGGAACAGACGCAAAAAGGCGACACCGACATCACCCGCTGGCTGGTGTGGTTTCTGGATATCCTTGATGAGAGCCTGCAACAGGCGATGAGCGTGATTGACCGCACGCAGATTAAGGCGCGATTCTGGCTGCGCTATCAGGGAACGGGACTGAGTCAGGAGCAGGTTAAAGTGCTGAACCGGCTGCTGGATGGCGGCGAGCAGGGATTTGAACAGGGGATCAGCGCCAGTCAGTATCAGAAGGTGGCAAAAGTCAGTAAAGCGACTGCAACCCGACATCTGGCGGATCTGGTCGAAAAAGGGTGCCTTTACCGTCTGGAAGGCGGCGGCAGGAGCACCCGCTATCAGGTTAATACTGGCGAGACACCCTGACTCAGCCGGTTTTGCACGGAGGGAAAAGAGACCGCAGGCAGCGCGATGCCGCTTTCCCGCGGCGATCACCCTTTCAGCGATCCTCCTCGGGTGGCGATGACCTCTTTATACCAGTAGAAGCTTTTTTTGCGGCTGCGCGCCAGTGAACCCTCACCGTTGTCGTCGCGATCGACGTAGATAAATCCGTAGCGTTTAGAGAGTTCGGCTTTCGATGCGCTGACCAGATCGATCGGGCCCCAGCTGGTATAGCCCATGACCTCCACGCCATCTTCAATCGCCTCACGGACCTGCACCAGATGATCGTTGAGGTAGCTGATGCGGTAGTCATCCTGCACGACCCCGGCGGCATCGGGTTTATCTTTCGCGCCAAGCCCATTCTCAACGATAAACAGCGGCTTCTGATAGCGATCCCACAGCAGATTGAGCAGCGTGCGCAAGCCGATCGGATCAATCTGCCAGCCCCATTCAGACGCGGGCAGATGGGGGTTCGGCACCATACTCAGGATATTGCCCCGCAGCTGCTGATTCAGCGCGTCATCGGCGGTGACGCAGCCGGTCATGTAGTAGCTGAAAGAGATGAAATCGACGGTCGATTTCAGCGCTTCACGGTCGGCGTCGGTGATCTCAAGGGCAATTTGGTTGTCGCGGAAGAAGCGCAACATGTAGCCCGGATAAGCGCCACGGCACTGAACGTCGCCAAAGAATTGCCATATCCGGTTCTCCTGCAGCGCTTCCAGAACATCTTCGGGTTTGCAGCTCAATGGATAGACCAGCCCACCCAGCAGCATGTTGCCGATTTGGGCGTCAGGGATAATCTCATGGCAGGCTTTTACCGCCAGCGCGCTGGCGACCAGCTGATGATGAATCGCCTGATACACCTCCCCTTTGCTGGCGGTTTCCGGCAGACCCACCCCGGTCAGCGGAGCATGCAGCGACATGTTAATCTCATTAAAGGTCAGCCAGAGTCTGACTTTATGCCGGTAACGGGTAAAGACGGTGCGGGCGTAGTGACTGAAGAAATCAATCACCCGCCGATTGCCCCAGCCCCCATACTGCGTCACCAGACCCCAGGGCATCTCATAGTGTGACAGTGTCACAAGTGGCGTGATGTTGTGCGCGGCCAGCTCGTCAAACAGCCGGTCATAAAAAGCCAGACCTGCCTCGGCAGGCTGCTGCTCATCACCCTGCGGAAAGATGCGTGTCCATGCAATTGAGACCCGCAGGCAGCTGAAACCCATCTCGGCAAACAGGCGGATATCCTCCGGATAGCGGTGGTAAAAATCAATCGCCACATCCTTGAGGCTGTGACTGCCGGGGCCCCGCTCGCAAACCGGACCAAAAATCCCCTGCGGCTGAAGGTCGGAGGTCGAAAGGCCTTTACCCGCCTCACGCCAGGCCCCTTCCACCTGATTTGCGGCAACGGCGCCGCCCCATAAAAATGAATCCGGGAAAGTTTTCATGCTGTTCTCCTGTTATTGATGGCTGAGGCTGAGTAACGGTTGTCCGGCCGTCACGGTGCTGGCTGCAGCCGTGATGACATCAGCGTAGTCATCGCTGTTACTGATAATGATGGGAGTGGTCAGGTCATAGCCGGCATCAAGGATCGCCTGGCGATCAAATTCCAGCAGCAGATCGCCCGGTTGAATTTTGTCGCCTGCGCTGACGTGTGCGATAAACGGCTCGCCGTCGAGCTTCACCGTATCGATGCCGACGTGGATCAACAACTCGACGCCGCTATCACTCAGCAGGCCGATGGCGTGCCGGGTCTGAAACAGCGAGGCGACCTCACCAGCAAATGGCGCGATGACTTTGTTATCAAGCGGAATGATGGCGACACCGCGTCCCAGCAGGCCACTGGCGAACGTGGCATCCGGCACCTGATCGAGCGCCAGCACGGTGCCAGACAGCGGGGAAAGAATCGCGTTTTCGTCTGAGGAGCGGGCTGTCGCCGCCACAGGGGGGGCGGCTTTGGGCATACCGGCAAGCAGGGTCATGCCACAGCTCAGAACCAGCGCCAGCACTGTTCCGGCAATCCCGCCCCATAGCGTGGCATCGACCCCACCGGGCGGGATCATCTGAGCAATCGTGAAGACGTTGGCAAAGCCAAAGGAGTAAACGTGTGTGTGGCTGAAGCCGACAATCGCCCCGCCGATAGCACCCGCCACGCAGCCAAAAATAAAGGGACGACGCAGCGGCAGATTGACGCCATACACAGCCGGTTCGGTAATTCCAAAAATTCCTGCCGTCACGGACGAGCCAGCCAGCACCTTCTGTCGGGCATCGCGGCTGCGCAGGAAAATCCCCAGCGCGGCGCCAACCTGACCCATGACGGCGGGCAGCAGCATCGGCAGCATTGAGTCGTGCCCCAGCACCGCCAGGTTGTTGATCATGAGAGGCACCAGCCCCCAGTGCAAACCAAAGATCACACAGACCTGCCACAGCGCACCCATGGCGGCGCCAGCCAGCCAGGGGGCCAGTGCATAAATCCACTGGTAGCCGTTGGCCAGCATCATGCTCAGCCAGGTGGCCACGGGGCCAATCACCAGAAAAGTCAGCGGCACGGTAATGCCCAGGCAGATCAGGGGCGTAAAAAAGTTCTTCATGGAGGCAGGAAGCCGCCTGTTGCTCTGTTTTTCCAGCCAGCAGCTCACCCACGCGGCAAGAATCACCGGAATGACCGACGCACTGTAGTTGAACCAGGTGACAGGGATACCCAGAAACGCGTCCGCCATTGCACCGGTCTGCTGGCTGGCATTAAAGGCGGCGATCATGGTCGGATGGGTGAGTGCCCCACCGATTACCATGGTGATGAAGGGATTGCCACCAAACTTCTTACCGGCGGTATAACCCAGCACCAGCGGGAAAAAGAAGAACAGCGCATCACTGGCAGCAAACCAGATTTTATAGGTGCCGCTCTCAACGGAAAGCCAGCCGCAGACCACAGCCAGGGCCAGCAGGCCTTTAAGAATGCCCGAAGCGGCCAGAATGCCGATAAAAGGGGTGAAAATACCTGAAATGATGTCAATAAGCCGGCTGAAAAGGTTACCGCCACTGGCGTTTTCATCCGTTGCGACAGGAGCGTCATCGCGCAGTCCCGCTTCAGCGCGAACCGCCTGCCAGACCGCATGCACATGGTTGCCGATGACGACCTGGAACTGCCCGCCGCTTTCAACCACCATAATCACACCCGGGTTTTTCTTCAGTGCCTCCGCATCCGCCTTATGACTCTCTTTCAGTCTGAAACGAAGCCGGGTGGCGCAATGCTCCAGGCTGACGATGTTCGCTTTACCACCCACATGGCTGAGGATCTCCTGCGCCAGTTTCTGATATTCCATCTCTCTTTCCTTACAAGCAATGTCCGCAGACATCCGTTGAGGGAGCCAAAAATAAAAAAACCTGAGAACGACCTCTTTTCAGAGGCCGCGCTCAGGTTTTGCCTGCACGACGCAGTAACAATCCAGTTTAAGGGGGTTTAACGCCCCTCTTTTCTCACCCGTTCGATATGAATGGCGAGAAACATCATCTCTTCCGCTGTCAGATCGCGCTGATAGCTTTGCTGCAGATGCTGCGCGATCTTCACCGCGCATTTCCACGCTTTGGGATAGTTCTCTTTGACCGCGGTATGGAGTGACACATCATCGTCATCAACGACGGTGCGTGTCAGCATCCGCTGGGCAAAAAACTTCAGATGGGTGACGAACCGCTGGTAACTCAGCGATGACTCGTCATAGTCCAGCTGCAGCTGATACTTCACCAGTTGCAGAACGTCCTGCATCACCCGCGTCACATCCATCACTTCCGGCATTTCGTTGTTGAGCTGAGCCGTTACCAGATGAAGCGCGATAAATCCGGCTTCATCCTCAGGCAGTTCCACATTCAGACGACGGGCGATGATGGCGCGGGCTTCCTGACCCAGCTCGAACTCCCGGGGATAGAGTCGCCTGATATCCCAGAGCAGCACGTTTTTTATCGCCAGCCCCTTCTTCTGCCGCTCGATGGCAAAGAAACAGTGATCCGTTAATGTGATGTAGAGACTCTCCTGCAGTTTCCCTAATCGCTGTGCTGCCAGGTTGATAATGCGGTCACAGGTCGTCATGACCTCAGCAGGGATCTGGTTCAGTAACTCCTCAAGACGGCGCACCAGAAGATCGCTTTGCAGCGCGAATACTTTCTCAATCTGCGCGGTATCAAGACTGTCCCCGACACGCTTCTGAAAAGCCAGTCCGCGTCCCATCACGACCTGCTCACGTCCCTGTTCGTCCTGAACCACCACCACATTGTTATTAAGCACTTTGGCGATTTTCATCCAGACCCCAAAAACAAAAAACCTGACCTCCGGCTGACGCCAGAAATCAGGTTTTGCCTGCCTGAGCAGTAACAATCCAGTACGCGCACTCTACCATTTTTAAGGCGGACCTCAATCTGCCTCGGTGAAAAGCGTGACGGCGATCCTGCTGCACAGGGAAATTTAAAATGTCACCACGGTTTTACGTTTCGTCACCCAGGCATCCTGAGTGCGGGCGATACCCGCCGGGTGATGCCAGTACTGAATGCCGGGCTGCATTTCCAGCCAGCTGAAGGGACGAGCAAGGCAAAAAAAACCTGAGCGCCTCACAGTGGCAGAAACCGTGAGACGCTCAGGTTTTCCTGTTAAACAATAACAGCTCTTTGCAGATAAAGGGGCCACACTAATATCGATTGCATGCAGTGAAAAAACCGGGGAGTTTCTGTTTCAGAAAAAGTGTGAGCGAATTAACATGCCGCAGATACTGAGATCGCGAAAGCATAATAAAAAACCGGAAAAAGACATCCTGAATAATGACAAATAATTTAACGACTCCTTCCGGATATCAGGATGGAGAAGGTTTATTATTTTTTTATGAAGATGAGCTGGCTTCCGGATTATTGACAGCCTGTTCAGGTTATGCAACCATCAATTGAAGGCAAAATTATTTTTTAATAAATTTGCCATTTATTATTGTGATAAGGAAATTTCAATGCGTGAACTAACTCTGACCGAAGTAAACTCAGTCTCAGGTGGCAATGTTGGTGAAATTATTGTTGGTGGTGTTAAGCTGATTAACGATTTATTCAATACCTCCCTGCTCTCTTTTCCAGGGAGGCTTTTGGATACCATCGGGTTAGGAAGCATTCATCACGCCCTTGATTCAATCGGCTTTGCCATATTTACAACGATTGCTTCATTAGGCAGTGCGCTGGGTGGCGATGCCAGTCAGATTAACTACCATTTCAATGAAGAATGGGGGGGTTAAATATAATCTATCCGGATATGAAGCCACAGTTTATGTGGCTTCATTCACAGTGACCGAATGATGACTACAAGGTCGCTTTAAAAAGCCTCCTGGTTAGAGGTGAAGAGTAGAGGTAATGAGGGTCATACTTATCGAGCGTCGCTTTTGCAAAACGCCAGTCATATCCATCGGTGATACCCTGAGTTAAGCTATCAGGAATAAGGGTGTCGATAACAGTCTCATTATCCCAGGCATCTTTTTCTGAATATCCCCAGCCTTTGCTCCACTCAACGCGTACCGTTGCATAATCGCCAGAATAGTGATTAAACACCCACTCTTCCAGCTCTCTGAAAAACTTCAGTGAGTCGGGTGTGCCAGGCATTGTCAGATTATCCAGCCAGATTGCAACATCCCATTCAGGGTGAGCATCAACAGGCCGGGCTGCGGAGAGTGCAGGAGGAACAGCTCCAGCAATATCGGTATCAGCTGGATTATCTAAACCGGTCACACGAATTTCAATCGGACCATTCATGGGATAAGCGTTGGATTTTTTATAGATATCCACCATGCTCTCATACTTCGCCTTAAATTCACTGAGTACCTTTTGAATGTTCTCTCTGCGGGTGATGATGACATAGCCGTTAGCCGTCACCCGAAGGGTGTCTGGCTTGATATACATCAAGACGTCTTTGCTCCACCCCCACAGGTCGCTACTGATTGTCGCACCAAGTCCGATATTAACCAGATTGAACATCACGTTTCCTAATGAAGGTGTGAGTTCCGGAAAGCCATTATGAATCTTACTGACCAAATCGGAAACCTGAACAGGAATATTATCCGAAAAAGGATAGTTAAAGGGAGAATGGACGGGTTTGGATATCCTGTTGTAGGCTGGAGATTCTGTCCAGATTTTTAACCATGGTGTGGTAGTAAACGGAAACCAGATGATCTCAGCACGACCGCATTTATCCAGATAAGAGGTATAGGTTCTGATACCTTCACCCTCCTGACCAAATAATTCGACGGCGGGAACATTGACAAAACTTTGGCAGCGTAAACGCTTGTTGCGCGGCACCTGAAGTTTAACTTCATAAATAAATGCTCTCCCGACATGCACCATAAATGCTGATATCTCCGGGTTGGTTCTTTCGAACGTTTTCAACACGTACTGCTTAAGATTGTCATCCCATACAATAGCTTTAAGTTCGACAATGTTATTGCTGACCGTTCCCCAGCTCCCCCCTGCGGGGCGTTCTTCATTGACAGAGGCGATGCCGGTCCCATGTCCTCCTATTGCGAGGACACCGCCAAGCGTCAGATCGCCTGGTGCAGGCATGCTGTAAAAGCCTAGTTTCTTTTTCTCAAGCAGAGTAACCAGAGCTTCCATCTGAATGCCGGTCTGAGCCGTGACATAGCCGTAATCACCATGTTTGACTATCGTTGCAGCATTAAGATGTTTCGTCATATCAACCAGAACAACGTCGCTGTTGTCAGCATTATTATCAATAGTCAATCTTGACCAGTTATGCTGAATGCCTACCGGGCGGACTTTAAATTTATTATCAACAGCCCAGTTAATGACATCAAGTAACTCAGCACTGGTCTTAGGTGAACATGAGAGAATATTTTTTCCGGATGTCTCTTTTGACCAGTTTAAAAAATCAGTGCGGTACGTTTTTAACGGGAATGCAGTTGCAATCAGGTTGTTCATAGAATGTCCTTATTTATACTCTTCAGATTTAACGGTAAACACATCCACCACAGAAAAATGAGACAGCCCCACTTATAACAATGGCTTCATACAGACTCAATCCATAATTAACACATATAATACCTCCAAGAAGTCCCCAGAAAATTGAGATGGTCAGCGCAGATAAAAGTGTTTGTATCGTTGGAACTGCTCTTCCTGCGTGAGCACTTAACAGATATCTTGTTACGCCACCGAAAAAGGATATCAGCAAGAAGACCACCAGCCAGATTGTTTCAGGTTCACTTCTCATATATCTCCCCTGACATGTTAACGCCTCCTGTCGCACCAGGAGTGGTTATAGTGATAAAGAAGATCAGTGCAATGCTCAAATAAAAAACAGAGTGCGACGTGTAAATTTTCTGAGCCAGGTCATTTTCTTTTGTAAAAAGAAATAGAGCTTTTCATTACAGGTGATAAAAACGAGGCTTTTGGGTATAAAAAACTGAACGCCTTTGCTTTTTGAGTAAGTCAGGTTCAAAAGGGGGTCTATTATCTGAAGTTTTTTTCTCAACAGATAGAAAAGCTGAGAGATATTATTAGCAGAGATGGATTTATATCTTGCTTCCCATATCTGTAAGATTAAATCTGCAACATCAATCTCCCTTACCTTCCTGCTTTTGATCATAAAAATAAAAAGTGTGAATTCGTTCCTGCTCAGGGAAATTACCTTTCCTTTACAAAACAGGCTTCTGGTTTTTTTATTAACAAGTATAATCAAAATCGAACCTCCTCTCCGTTTTTTATGATCTCTATACATGACAGGCGGTAGATGTTAATTAAAAAGAAGTCCAATATGATAATTTTTTTGGAAAGGGCGTTTTTAATGTACAGATTCATAAAATAATTAAAAAATTCAGTAGCATCTTCCTGTTCAATGATTGGGGGGGGCGGAAGGGTTTCCACATTCTCTTTCCGGACTTAAGCAGGGTTTACTCTATTTCTGGGGAAATGATTTATTGCAGAAGAGATTGATAAAAGCGGAACAGGCATGCTGATCCTGTCTGAGCGCGACCGTCATCACTGATGGGTCGCACAGAAAGGCAGAGGAATAGTGCGGGCAAAGAATTTTGATGAGCTTATATTTTACAGAAAAGAATTTTAATGTGCATTGCCCCCCCGCCTGTTCTGTCATAATCAGAGCGCTCAGGAATAACGATGAACGATGGGGCTCATTCAAGGAGATAATACGGATGAGACGGAAAGAGAATATAAAGCCAGGAGAGTTACAGTCAGAAACACAACGCCGGAAGGTTCGCTTCCGGCGTTATAGAGAAGATTAGGCCGCTTTTACTGCGCGCACTTTCTTAGCCGCAGGCTCATCAGCCTGATTGTCAGCATCATCTGAGCGGGAAGCGTGGGTCGTCGCCTCCGGCAGTTTGCTGGTGCGAAGGATATGCTGTACCGACTCTTTCTGCTCAGCAATCAGCAGGCCCAGCGTTTCCGCCTGTGCTTCATCCATCGCGGGCTGATGCTGTAACAGCCAGTCGGTGAAGGCTTCGGCCATATCGAGCATTTTGTCGTAGGCATCGGCCTCTTTCTTATTGGCAAACGTCATCTTCTCTTCACCCTTTCTGACTACTACAAATTTTGTTTCAACAGCCATCTTTTCGCCCTCAGGTACTGTGTATACATACAGTATATCATGCTCGGTTTGCTTTGCCAGCAGAGAATGGAGTTTAACGGGAACAGGCAGTCAGACCTTGTTATTGCGCAGGGTTTGTTACTCAGACGCGAACTCAACGGTGAGTTTGCCGCAATCCAGCATGCCGTACTGCTTTTTGCCCGTAACGCGTTCTGCATAAAAAGGGACCAGCCATTGCTCAGCCGGGCCGCTTATCTCTGCGTCAATGAACCGTATGCCCTTCTGGCGGGCGACTTCGGCTGCTTCATGCCAGTTTTGCTAGTCGTTGGGTTGTCTCAGCCAGGCACTCAGCACGGTCTGTTTTGCCTGCTCAACCGTGTAATGTTTGCACGCCGCAAGATTTTCCTCACTGTAGTACTGGTCACCCGTTTTCAGATAGATCAGCGCTCCTGTCCCTGTCAGGGCCAGCAGAACAAGCCCCGTAAAACCGAACACTGTACCCTTCACAACACTTCTGATCATAACGCCACGCATTGATTGATTTTAAGCAGCCACTCTCTGAGCAGGCGATACAGGCATTACACCAGCAACTCTTCCAGGAACTGTGCCAGCGCTTTACGCGGATCATCCTCTTCCGAGACGATCACTTCGATCCCCCACTGCCCCAGCACCTCTTTGGCCACCGGGTTGTTGCGGTTGGTAAACAGGTACGATTTTGGCCGGGCCGTTGCCAGCCCGGTGCGACCCCACATTTTCGTCAGGCGGTAAAAGAGCAGGCGAATGTTAAAGTCACTGATGCTGTAGCCGACAAACAGCACCGAATTGCCCATCACGTCGTGGGTGAGTTTGATGTCGAGCGGCGAGTCGAAATAGAGACGCTCAAAATAGCTGCTTTCGTCCAGCACGATGGAGGTATCGTCGTCGAAATCGCCGTGAAGTTTGATGATATGTCGCTTCTCTTCGGTCAGCGACACCAGATCGGCGGCGTTCGCCACTTTATAATAGGGAACCCCATGCGCGTCGTGCGCCGCTTCCAGCCAGCGATCGTAGTTAGTGGTGTAGATACGGGAGAAATTACCCTGCGTAATCATGGTGTGAATTTCAGAAGAGCGGACATCAATATCGGGCCGGTGCCACTCGCGATCCATCCAGCTGCGCAGCGGACCCAGCGAGCCTTTTTTCTGTTTGTAATACTCCGCCAGCGACAGGTGCGTGCCGTAAGTATTGAAGATTTTTGGATCGTAGCCCAGTTCATGCGCGAGGTGCGCAATCAGCTCATGCCACTCCGGCAGGCCGAAATTGCGTGAGATACCGGCACCGGCAAACAGAATCAGTTTGCCGGAATCATAGGCGCGTTTGAGTTCAGGTTTCATGCCACTCCCCGGGCGGTTTTCAAAAAGGTGGCGAAGCGATCCAGAGCAATGCGCCGCATGGAGATCTCATTCTTGAGTTCACCCATTTCGGCAAAGGTCTGCTCATAGCCTTCGGGAATAAAGACGCAGTCCCACTGAAAGCCGCGCGTGCCAGCAGGTTTTGCCGCGATGGTGCCGCGCAGCTCGCCTGAAAACTGATACATCTTGCGGCCGTCACAGTAACCCAGCACCGTTTTGGCCGTGACGGCCTGGCTGTCGAGACCCTGCACCAGCGCCGTAAAGCGCTCGGCATCGAGGCGATTCCAGAAGATGCGGGTCAGACCCGCGGGCAACCCATTCAGGCCATCCAGATAGAGGCCGGTGTGCTCAACAAACAGCGGCCGCCCGATCAGCGCGAAAGCTTTGGTCAGCTTGTCACGCACCAGGTCAAGCTCGTTTTCTGTCTGTATTTCTTCGATGCGACGGGCGATGGGCAGCACTTCGACCCCGACAGGTTCGAGTATCTTGCGCACCTCCGCCAGCTTTTGCTCATTGGCAGAAAGGAATCTGATTTTCATGGGCTTCCAGGGCTGAAACTCCGCCACACAACAGAATTTTTTATGAATTTGAGAGGGCAGGATAAAACAGTCACGCCGGAGAGTGTAGTGCAATTATCGGCTTATCAGCATGCCATGCACCAGACCGGTTACCACAGTGCAACCGGTCTGGCGGTGTCAGTAAACGATACCCGGCGGGTTTATCAGGGAGTGGTCGACGGCCTCATCCTGTTCACCCCAGCGGGCCAGCACCTGCTGATACTGGCCGCCCGCGATGGTGCCATCCAGCGCAGTCTGCAGTGCCGGGGCCAGGCCATTGCCCTTTTTGGTGGTGACGGCGACCCAGGCACGAAACGGCCCGTTGCCCACCAGTCGGGTCTGGCCGCGCGACGCGGCTTTCCAGGCGGCCATAGAGTGCGGGCCAAACAGGGCGTCGGCCCGTCCCGACAGCAGCGTCAGCGTCGCAGAGGCATCATCGGTCAGATAGATTGGCGTCACGGCAGGCAGGCCTTTTGCCCGGTTCTGCGCATCCCAGCTCAGCAGGATCCGCTCCTGATTGGTGCCCGACGACACGATAATGCGCTTCCCGGCAATGTCAGCAGGCGCACTGATCTGACTGATCGGACTCTCCTTTTTCACCGCGAAAGCGTGGTTGTCGGCACGATAGGTGGCAAAGTCGAACTTCTTCTTACGCTCTTCGGTGACGGCGATATTAAACATTGCCACATCATAGCGCCCGGCGCTGATCCCCAGCGGCCAGTCCTCCCATGAGGCCGGCACCAGCTTCAGCTTTAACCCCAGACTGTCAGCCAGCAGCCTGGCGATGTCGGGATCGCTGCCGATGCGGGTCACGTTGTCAGAGGCCAGCAGCGCCAGCGGCGGCGAGTTTGTGGCTGAGGTCGCCACGGTCAGGGTACCCGGCTCGATAAAGTGATAGTTCGCCGGAATTTTAGCGATCGCCAGCGGATTAGCCGGAGCATGGATGGGCGTTTCGTTGCGGCGGATGTCGGGCTTTTCCGGGGCGGCCATGGAGAGCGCCGGGATCAGCCCCGCGAAAGCCAGCGCCAGGGGCGTCAGGCGCCTCATAAGACGCGCGCCAGGAAGCGACGGGTGCGCTCGTGACGCGGATTGCTGAGCACCTGCTGGGTCGTGCCCTGCTCCACAATCCGGCCATCCACCATAAAGACCACATGGTCAGCCACTTCGCGGGCAAATCCGATCTCGTGCGTCACAATGACCAGCGTGGTGCCGGAGCGCGCCAGCTTCTTGATCACATCGAGCACTTCGCCGACCAGTTCCGGGTCCAGCGCCGAGGTGGGTTCATCGAACAGCATCACCCTGGGATTGAGCATCAGCGCCCGCGCGATAGCGATGCGCTGCTGCTGCCCGCCTGACAGGTGGCGCGGCCAGGCATCAGCTTTGTGGCGCAGGCCGACAATGTCCAGCAGTTCACCGGCCCGCTGAATCGCCGCCTGCCGGGAGAGCTGGCGATGCGCAATCGGTGCTTCAATCAGGTTATCCAGCACGCTCAGGTGCGGGAACAGGTTAAAGTTCTGGAAGACGTAGCCGACGTTTATGCGCTGCCGCAGAATCGCCTGCTCCTTCAGCTCATAGAGCTTGTTGCCGCGCTGCTGATAGCCGATATAGTCGCCATCAATCTGAATAAAGCCTTCATCGACCCGCTCCAGATGATTGATGGTGCGCAGCAGGGTGGATTTACCGGAGCCGGAGGGGCCGAGGATCACCGTGACCGAGCCAGGCGGCAGGGAGAGCGAGACATTATCCAGCGCTTTATGTTTGCCAAAACGTTTGCTGACGCCGGTGATGCTGATGGCCCCGCTGGTGTGAGAAAGGCGATAATCAATGGCTTCGGACATGGCTGATCTCCTCGGTCGGTTGAAGTGGCGAGACGCGGTTGCGCCATTGACGCCAGCGAGAGGGTTGCGGTTCACGCGTTACGCTGCGGGCCATCCAGCGTTCTGCGTTGTACTGAATGACGGAGAGCACGGTGGTGATAATCAGATACCACGCGGCACCCACCATCAGCAGCGGAATGACCTCCTGATTGCGGTTATAGATCATCTGAATGGTGTAAAAGAGCTCCGGCATGGCCAGCACATAAACCATCGTCGTGCCTTTCGCCAGGCTGATGATCTCGTTGAACGTGGTCGGAATAATGGTGCGCAGCGCCTGCGGCAGAATGATGCGGAAGGTGCGGCGCGTGGCAGAGAGGCCGAGCGCAGAAGCCGCCTCCACCTGCCCCTGATCGACACCGAGAATGCCGCCGCGAATGATCTCCGCGCTGTAGGCCGCCTGCACCAGTGTCAGGCCGATGACCGCGGCCGGAAACTGTCCCAGCACATTGATGGTCTGAAACGCGCCCCACGACAGGCCGGTAAACGGAATCCCTATCGAGAGCGTTTCATAGAGATAGGAGAAGTTATAAAGAATAATCAGCACGACGATCAGCGGCAGTGAACGAAACAGCCAGATGTAGCCCCATGCCAGCGTGCTCAGCAGCCAGGAGGAGGAGAGGCGCGCCAGAGCCAGCAGACCGCCAGCCAGCAGGCTGAAGATCGTCCCCAGCAGGGTGAGCAGCAGCGTCTGTCCCAGACCGTGCAGGATCACCGGATCAAAGAACCAGCGTGCAAACACCCCCCACTCCCAGCGCGGATTAAAGGCCACCGACTGCACGACGCCTGCCAGGATAAACAGCGCAACGATCGCGCCAGCGGTGCGTGCCGGATAACGGGCCGGCACCACCTGTAACTGTTGATGCTGAGGTTTACTCATCGTCGATCCTTAACTCGCTTCCGCGACGTTATACACGCCAATCACTTTAATAAAACGCAGTCGCCCGTCGTGGGGCGGCTGACCGTAACGCTCCAGATCGCCGCTGAGATCGAACTGAGGCTGATAACCGTGACCGGTGTAGAGCCGGACGGCCTCAGGCTGACGGAAGCCGGTGGTGAGAAACAGCCGCTGGTAACCCGCCTGCAGGGCCCGACGCTCCAGCTCCTGCAGGACCACCAGCGCCAGACCCTGACGGCGCAGATCGCTGCGGGTCCAGATGCGCTTCAGCTCGGCGGTCTGCGGGTCATAAGGTTTGTAGGCGCCCATCGCGATGATCTCGCCGTCGCGCTCCAGCACGATAAACAGCCCCTGCGGCGGCAGATACCACTCTGTCAGCTCCTGCTCCTTAAGCCGGGCAAAATAGTCGCCGTAGCGTGCGGCATATTCACCGAACAGGCCGCCCAGGATCGGTTGCAGCTCCGGCGCCTCGGGCGACACCTCGCGAAACGTTAATTCACTCATCTCAGCTCCTTAATCGCCCAGTCCGGCGGGATTAACTTCAGAATGACCAATCTGCTCAACGCCTTCGCCCCAGCGGTTAAGCACCTTCTGATAGTCGCCATTGCCGATCACGCCATTCAGCGCCGTGCTAATCGGTTCGGCCAGACCGCTGCCTTTTTTCACCGTCACCGCAATGTGAGCCGCTTTTGGCCAGCCCCCATCCACACTCCCCACCAGCCGGGTTTTCCCGGTCAGAGCCGCCTTCCAGGCCCCGATCACATTCGGCCCGAAATAGGCGTCTGCCCGACCCGACTGGAGCGCCAGCGTCTGTGCGGCATCATCTTTGGCATAGATCGGCGTAAAGGGTTTCAGGCCCTTAGCCTGATTCTCTTTATCCCACGCGAGCAGGATCGCCTCCTGATTGGTGCCGGATCCCACGATGATCCGCAGTCCGGCAATCTCCTCCGCTTTGGTCAGCGACTGAATCGGGCTGCCGGTCCGGACATAAAAGCCCAGCGAGTCTTTGCGATAGGTCGCGAAGTCGAACTTCTCTTTGCGTGGCTTCGTCACGGTGATGTTCGAGATTGCCGCGTCATACTTGCCCGAGGCGACGCCGAGCGGCCAGTCCTCCCAGGAGGTCGGGACAACATTCAGCTTCAGTCCCAGGCTGTCGGCGACCAGCCGTGCGATATCCACCTCGCTGCCGAGCAGAGTTTTGTTGTCGTCAGAAAAGACCGTAAGCGGCGGAGAGTTAAGCGCGGCCACCGCCACGGTAAATGCGCCCGGCACCACAAAATGGTGACCGGCGGGCAGCTGCGCGATGGCCTCCGCATTTTTCGCGGTGTTGATCGGCGCTTTATTGGCTTCCACGCTGACACGCTGGCCGTTGTAGGAGACGCTGGTGCCCTCTGCCAGAGCGTGGCTGCTGGCGGCCAGCATAAGCAGAGCGATGAGACGTAAGGGTTTTTGCATGATCCGGACTCTTATTGTGAGGTGAACTGATTAATGGGGGATTTCAGGGCGAAGCTGTCGCGCAGGGTGGTGCCCGGATAGTCACGGCGCGTCAGGCCGCGTGCCTGCAGAATCGGCACCACCCGATCGACAAAGCGTTCAAAGGTGTCAGGCGTGCCGCCATTGATGATGAAGCCGTCAGTGGCGTGGGTTTCAAACCAGAGCTGCAGGCCATCCGCCACCTCTTCAGGCGTGCCGTGAAACAGGGGGCGCGGGGTGGCCGCTTCCAGTGCCGCCTGACGCAGGGTGTGCCCCTGCTCTTTCGCTTTGCGTTTGATCTCGTCGGTGGTGCTGCGGAAGCTGTTCTGTCCGATGTCGCCGATATCGGGGAACGGCTGATCCAGCGGGTACTGCGAAAAGTCGTGATGGTCAAAGAAGCGTCCAAGGTAGTTCAGCGCATCAGTCACCGAAACCAGCGCCGCAGTGGTCTGGTACTGCTGTTCGACGTCATCGGCGTTATCGCCCACAATTACGCTGACACCCTGAAAGATGTGCAGCTCTTCCGGCTGACGGCCATTGTCTACCAGTTGCTGCTTCACATCCTGATAGAAGGCCTGCGCCTCTTCGCGCGTTGGCTGATGGGTAAAAATGGCGTCGGCATGGCGCGCCGCCAGCTTTTTGCCGTCTGCGGATGCGCCCGCCTGGAAGATAATCGGACGCCCCTGCGGGGTGCGGCCGATATTCAGCGGCCCCTGCACCTGGAAGAAGTCACCGTGATGATCCAGGGTGTGCAGCTTAGCCGGATCGAAAAACTGCCCGCTCGCCTTGTCCCGCACAAACGCATCCTGCTCCCACGAATCCCACAACCCTTTCACCACCTGCAGATACTCATCGGCAATGCGGTAGCGCAGCGCATGTTCCGGATGCTGCTGACGGGAGAAGTTTTTTGCCGATCCTTCCAGCGGTGACGTCACCACGTTCCAGCCTGCGCGCCCGCCGCTGAGATGATCGAGGCTGGCGAACTGACGCGCCACGGTGAACGGCTCGCTGTAGGAGGTGGAGACGGTGCCGACCAGCCCCAGGTGCTCCGTGACACCGGCCAGCGCCGAGAGCAGCGTCAGCGGCTCAAAGCGGTTAAGAAAGTGGGGAATCGATTTCTCATTGATAAACAACCCGTCGGCGACAAACAGAAAATCGAGTTTGCCCTGCTCCGCCTTACGGGCGATTTTTTTGGCGTAATCCAGGCTGATGCTGGCATCGGCCTGGGCCGCCGGATGGCGCCAGGCGGACATGTTGCCTGAGGCGCCATGCAGAATGGTGCCCAGCCGAAGTTGTCTTGTGGTCATGATGTTCTCTCTTTTTTAGTCGTCGCGGTGCCTGACGACGCTGTTCAGCACCGTCGTGCGGTTACGGCAGCAGATAAATGCTATTCAGAGTGGAAGGGATGCCTGACATCGCGCACTGAGATGTTGCAGCGCCTGGCGGGCCAGTTGAGCGAAGTAGTCAGCGGCGGGCGCAATCAGCGCCTCGTCGGGGGTAAAGCTGGCGTGATGCAGGCCAAACTCGCTGGCGCTGCCGATGCTGACAAAGGCGCCGGGCACCTGTTGCAGATAAAAAGCAAAGTCTTCACCCAGCAGATGCAGTTCGGCGGTCTGCACCCGGTAACCCGCCTGGCGGGCCACATCGCTGCAGAATCCTGCCCAGTGGTGATCGTTGATCAGCACCGGCGGGCCAGGCTGCCAGGTCAGGGTCGCCTGCGCGCCATTGGCCGCGGCAAACTGCTCAACCAGGGTACGCACCCGCTGCTCCAGGTCGGCGCGCACCTGCAGATCGTGCGTACGCGCCGTGCCGCCAAATTCCACCCCGCCCGGCAACACATTCCAGCTTTTGCCGCCGTCGATGCGGGTGATGCTGAGCACCAGGCTGTCGAAGGCGTTAAAACTGCGGCTGGTGAGTCCCTGCAGTGCCTGAATAATCTGGCTGGCCGTCACGATGCTGTCGACGCCCTGCTCCGGGTAGGCGGCATGGGCACCTTTGCCGGTCACGCGGATGATGAATTTGTCGGCATTGGCGTAGAACGCGCCGCTGCGGGTGGCAAACGTACCAAGCGGCAGCGAAGGTTCGTTGTGCATCCCGAAGATAGCCTGCACCTCATCCAGCACGCCCGCCCCGATGAACTGCCGGGCACCACGCGCAATCTCCTCGGCGGGCTGAAACAGGATGCGCACCCGTCCGGACAGGGTGTCGGCCTGAGCCTGAAGCTGCAGGGCCGCGCCCAGCATCACCGCGCTGTGCAGGTCGTGACCGCAGGCGTGCATCACGCCGGGATGACGGGAGTGAAAGCGCACCCCGCTCGCCTCATGGATCGGCAGCGCGTCAATGTCGGCGCGCAGAGCAATCGCCGTTTTACCCTGGCCGATTTCAGCAACCACGCCGGTTTCCAGCGGGTAATCGCGCAGCCGGATGCCTGCGGCCTGCAGCCAGCCGCGCAGCCGTGCGGTCGTCGCAAACTCCTGACCGGACAGCTCCGGCCAGGTATGCAGTTCGCGTCGCCATTCAATCAGTTGTGATTCAGGGTACATGATGACTCTCCGCTGGCTGGGATTCAGGCCGCAATCAGATGGTGGGTGGCCAGCAGTTCCAGCGAGCGCTGGCGGGCAACCGGATCGGTGACGGGCGTATCGATGACGAACTCGTCGATAGCAAAGTGATGATGCAGGGCGTCCAGCTGAGCATGCACCTGCGCCGCCGTGCCTTTCAGCAGTGACGGGGTGCGAGGTTCAATCTGATAGTCGCGATAGCCCCCCTGACGCACGTAGCGCTCCGCCTGCTCCAGGCTGGCGACGTTGACACCCGGGCCCCCTTTTACCGCCACATGATAGTGGCGCAGAGAGGCAACCAGCAGGTCAGCTTCGGCGGGCGAGTCAGCCACCACCACCTGAACCGCAACCAGCGCGCGCTGACCGTGACTCAGGCGGGTGTAGGTACTCAGCGCATGCTCAAGCAACGCGCGGTCACCATTCAGATGCGCCGCAAAGACAAACTGCCAGCCCAGCGAGGCAGCCAGCCGCGCGCTCTCTTCGCTGGCCCCCAGCAGAAAACGGCTAGCCGGACGCGCAGGCAGCGGTGTCGCCGCCAGCCCCTCTTCATCCGGTTTCGGCTGATCCGGTTTCAGCCAGCTATCCAGCAACTGAAGCTGTTCGGCAAAGCTGCCTTTACTGGTGGCATCAACACCCCGCTGCAGCGCCTGGGTGGAGAGCGGTAATCCGCCTGGCGCTTTGCCGACGCCGAGATCGATGCGCCCCGGCGCCAGCGAGGCGAGCAGGTTGAAGTTTTCGGCCACTTTATAGGGGCTGTAGTGCTGCAACATCACGCCGCCCGATCCGACCCGGATATGGCGGGTCTGCGCAATGATCCAGGCGATCAGAAGCTCCGGTGAAGGGCTGGCAAGCTGTGCAGTGTTGTGATGTTCCGCCAGCCAGAAGCGGTGATAGCCCCACGCCTCTGCCCGCTGCGCCAGTTGCAGCGTGCGCTGAAGCGCCGCCGCAGGCGTCTCGCCCTGCAGGACGGGCGCTTTGTCTAACAGACTTAATTGATATGCCATTCACCTGGTCCTTATTGATTCCGGTTGCTGACCAGTGTGCTGCGCAGGCGATTATTGGTAAAACATCATATTGTTTTATGCTTTATTGAATTCGTCATATTGGCGGGGCGCGGCGAAATAAAAGACAAATAAGCGACGAAAGCCCCAAAACCGGGCCTGCTATCGCCTTATCAGGGCGGGTTCAGAGTGAATAAAACGTGCAGAGTGGCAAAGGATTGCACAAAATCGTCTTATGTGAAGCGCTGAATTGCCGGCTTTATTCAGGGGCGCTGAGAGTTCTGCTTCAGTGGAAAAAAGCGGGTGTTGATAATCGCCACATTAACCTCGCAGGGAACGCCATCATCGAGAAAAACCGTCTCATTAATCTGGATAACCGCATCCCCTGCCCCTAATTTCAGTAATGCCAGCGTCTCAGCCTGCGTCAGGTTAATGGCCGTTAAATGCTGGTCGCGCAGCTGCACTTTTTTTCCGGTCACTTCCTCGATATAGGCATATTTCGACACTTCCAGTTTGCTGAACTCCATGCTGTTAAACATATTCACCGGCAGATGAATATGTTCCAGCGCCACCGGCGTCTCATCGAAGCACATCAGTCGTAATATTTTATAGATCGGATCGCTGGTTTTAATGCGCAGCGCCTGCGCCATCTCTGCCGATGGCACCCGGATAATGCTGGCAGAGATAATTTTGCGGACGCCTTTGTGCCCGTTTCTCTGCGCCTGATAATCAAACGGGGAAAGCACGTGATATCGGTGAGCCTGGCTACTGATCTCCGTCGCACCCACAAATATCCCCGATCCCTTCACCCGATAAATACGCTGCTGCTCCACCAGAATTCGGGTCGCTTCACGCACCGTTGTGCGGGTAATACCGAGGCACTTTGCGATGGCTATTTCCGTATCCAGCTTTTCACCGGGTTGAAGGCCGTCATCTTTAATCCGCGTGAGGATGTAATCGACCACCTCTTTCTGCTTTTCAGTCATGCCATCAGCCATCGACGTTCTTCCCATTTGCGTGAAGGAGAGACTCCCTGTATCCGTGCCACTCCCTTTCTGCCTGACATTGCCGGAGAAGTACTACTCCGGTCAGGTGAATATGTGACCAACCTATCAAATTGGCACAGATGTTAAGCCTGTGTAGCCATATTTTAATTTTAGCGGTTGTGTCCCTACACGTCGAAGGACATCATCAGGATGACTAGACATCTTTAACCTGTACAGATGTGTTGCCGGGTCACTCATCCACCGGCTGGCCCCCTCACAGCGGGAAGTCGTCAGGGCGAATCTCCGGAAAGTGTCTGTACAGGTTCAGGGAGAGTTAACGAACGCAGCCGTTCCGATGAGCGCGGCGACGCGCAAAGGGTATCTGCGTGGCGTTAACTTTGAACACGCAACGAGAGACAGGATTACAACGATGTCACATCTGGCGGATTGGTTGAATAGCGAGCGAATTCAGTACGTGGAGCGCGTGGCTGACTGGCAGGAAGCGATTGTGCTGGCGGGGCGTCCTCTGCTCAGCGAAGGCGTCATCTCACAGGCTTACATTGATGCCATCATCCAGCAAAAAAAGGCGATCGGACCCTTTTTTGTTATCGCTCCGCAGATTGCCATGCCTCACGCTCGTCCGGAACAGGGCGCGCTCGGACTGGGGCTGTCGGTGCTGCTGCTGGAGTCGGCGGTGGAATTTGATTCTGAAGAGAACGATCCGGTGAAAGTGCTTTTTATGTTTGCCGCACCGGACAGTAACAGCCATATCGAAATGATTTCCCAGCTGGCGGAAGTCCTCTCCGATGAGAACATCATGGCGCAGGTTTTTAATGCAGACAGCCATGAAGCGCTGCTGGCAATTTTGTCAGGCGTCTGATTTACCCGTTAACACGTTAATTTTGATCACCAGAGAATGAGGTCGGATATGAAGATGATGGCAGTGTGTGGTTCAGGTCTGGGCAGCAGTTTCATGATGGAAATGAACATCAAAAAAGTGCTGAAGACATTAGGGGTGGAGGCTGAGGTTGAACATTCCGATCTCGGCTCGGTAACGCCCGACGTGGCGGATATTTTTGTGATGGCAAAAGATATTGCCTACAGCGCCAATCTTCCGGAAGAGAAAATCATCATCATCAATAACATTATTGACCTGAAAGAGATTGAGCAAAAAATACGAGACTATTTTGAGAAAAACGGACAGTTATAAGCCGATAAACACTTACCCTCGAGGTTAATATGTTTACTCAAAATCTTTTGCAGTTTGTCGTCGACGTGCTGAAAGTGCCCTCTATATTAGTCGGACTGGTGGCATTTTTCGGCCTGGTTGCGCAGAAGAAACCCTTCCCGGATGTGATTAAGGGCACGGTAAAAACGATTCTGGGCTTCCTGGTGCTGGCCGGTGGCGCGACCGTTCTGGTCGGTTCCCTGACGCCGCTTGGCGATATTTTTAAACATGCGTTCAATGTTCAGGGCATTATCCCGAATAATGAGGCGATGGTCTCTATCGCACTGGCAAAATATGGTGCGCCGACCACGATGATTATGGCCTTTGGTATGGTCGCCAATATCCTCGTCGCCAGGTTCACCCGGCTTAAATATATTTACCTGTCAGGGCATGTGACCTTTTATATGGCCTGCATGATCGCGATCATATTATCGGTCGCGGGTTTTGAAGGCATTCAGCTCATCTATACCGGTTCGCTGGCACTGGGGATACTGATGGCCACGTTTCCGGCGATCGCTCAGCCCTATATGCGGAAGATCATTGGCGGTGACCAGGTGGCGCTGGCGCATACCGGCACCATCGGTTATGTCCTGTCGGGCTGGATCGGCTCTCTGGTGGGAAAAGGCTCGCGCTCGACCGAAGAGATGAACATGCCAAAAAACCTGAGTTTTTTGCGCGACAGTACCATCTCCATCTCACTGACGATGATGATTATCTACTTAATCCTGTCGATCTCGGCCGGTAAAGCCTATGTGGAATCCACCTTCAGCAATGGTCAGAACTACCTCGTTTACTCGTTTATTCAGGCTATTACCTTTGCCGCAGGCGTCTTCATCATTCTGCAGGGGGTTCGCTTAATCCTGGCTGAAATTGTCCCGGCCTTTACCGGTTTTTCAGAAAAACTGGTGCCGGAAGCCCGCCCGGCGCTGGATTGCCCGATTGTCTTCCCCTATGCCCCGAACGCGGTTCTGGTTGGCTTCATCTCCAGCTTTGCCGGGGGTCTGGTGGGGCTGTTTGTCCTCGGCCAGCTGCACTGGGTTTTGATTCTGCCGGGTGTGGTTCCTCACTTCTTCTGCGGTGCCACCGCGGGGGTGTTTGGTAATGCGACCGGCGGCAAACGCGGGGCGATTTGCGGTGCCTTTGCACATGGGCTGTTAATCACCTTCCTGCCGGTGGCGCTGCTGCCCGTGCTTGGACAGATTGGGCTGACCAACACGACCTTCTCGGACACCGACTTCGGCGTTACAGGCATTCTGCTGGGCAACATGGCTCGCTTTATGGATAAGGGCACCATTACCCTGATCGTTACCGGTATTTTCGCCCTGTTAGTGCTCTATAACTTCACCGCCAGAAAGAAAGTGCCTGCCGAAACCGATGCAGGTTAGTTTCCATCTTTAACTCCCAACCAGAAAGGGCAAGCGTGACTTTCTGGTTGTTTCTTTTCAGGTGAGTGCCGCCCTTCTCAGACCCGTTAAACGCCCCTTTATCATCCCCTCTCCGTTCCCTTCTGCTCCGCCTGCAGGCGCTATTTTGCCTGTTTCACTGCCTTTTGCTGGCCCTGAAAGCCGCAAAAAAAGGACTATTCCGATTCAGAAAAGTGATCTGAGTCACACTTTCAACATTAGATGCGCTAATAAATAAAATTTAACAACAAAACATTTGAATGATAATGATTAACATTTACACTCTCATCCGCATATAACAACGCGATAAACGCGGCCTAATCCACAAAAAATATGCGGTATTTACCTGTTTCAGGATGAAAACCCTGGTCCCCAGGATTGTCAGGGCTTTTATCTGGTTAGTCATTTTTATGTTTACTGGAGTTTTGAGCGGATATCCCACGCTGCTGATTCAGGTCGGCAGGGTTATGGTTTTAACGCACAGGAACTGAACATGCTTTTACGCTCATCTATTCAATCGGCACAGGACTTCGAACCGGCCTCCACTGCCTGCACGGCTGAAACGGCGATTTTCAACGATCGGCAACTGGCTGCCTGGTCGCAGCAGACGCAGGAGGTGCTGGCGCTGATGACCCGCACCGTCACCGGTGTTGAGAAGCCGTTCAGCGGCATCCTGCCTCATGAACTGGCGGCGGAATTCAGCGATGTCGATCTTGACCGTCCTCTGGGTAACAACGATGACGCTCTGGCGGAGCTGAGTCAGCTCTATCTGCGTGACGCCGTCTGGTTCCATCACCCGAAATATCTGGCACACCTGAACTGCCCTGTTGTACTGCCTTCGCTGATGGCTGAACAGATCATGGCGGCGGTGAACAGCTCGGTGGATACCTGGGATCAGAGCGCAGGCGGCACCCTCATTGAGCAGAAGGTGATCGACTGGACGCTGGGCCGCATCGGCCTGCCCGCCGGATCAGACGGGATCTTCACCAGTGGTGGCACCCAGTCGAATCTGATGGCGATGCTGCTGGCGCGTGACAGCTGGTGCGCGGCGCATCATCCCGGTCACCTGATCAAGCAGCGCGGCCTGCCAGAGACCGCACCGAAGTGGCGCGTCTTTACGTCGAAGCTCAGCCACTTCAGCATCCAGAAATCGATGGCGATCCTGGGGCTGGGTTACGATGCGGTGATCGCTATCGATCACGACGAGCAGTTCCGCATGGACCCGGCCCTGCTGGCGCAGGAGATTGAGCGCTGCCGCAGCGAAGGGCTGATCCCGATTGCGGTTGTCGCCACCAGCGGCACCACCGATTTTGGCAGCATCGATCCGCTGCCGGAAATCGCCCGTCTCTGTGACGATTACGGTTTATGGATGCACGTTGACGCCGCCTATGGCTGCGGGCTGCTGGTCTCTGAGCAGCATCGCTCACGCCTGAACGGCATTGAACGGGCGGACTCCGTCACCGTCGATTATCACAAATCCTTCTTCCAGACCGTCAGCTGCGGGGCCTTCTTCGTCCGGGATAGCCAGAACCTGAAGCATGTCACCCACCATGCCGACTACCTGAATCCGCTCAGCGCCCAGCAGGAAGGGACGCCAAATCTGGTCAACAAGAGCATTCAGACCACCCGCCGTTTTGATGCCCTGAAAATGTGGCTGACGCTGCGCGTCATGGGGCCGGCGGCGCTGGGTGAAGCCTTCGATACCCTGATCGCGCTGACGCAGACGGCGCATCAGTTGCTGAGCGATCACCCATCTATCGAAGTGCTGCACGCCCCGGAGCTGACCACCCAGATTTTCCGTTACGTGCCGGGCAAACACGCCAGTGATGCGCAGATCGACGAAATCAACGCCGCAATCCGCAAAGCGCTGTTCCGCTCCGGAAATGCCGTGATTGCCGGCACCAAAGTCGACGGCCGTCAGTATCTGAAATTTACCCTGCTAAATCCGACCACGACCCCTGCCGACCTCGAAGATGTGCTGAGTCTGATTGCGCACTATGGCCGCGAGCAGGTCCGGGCGTCTGCGCTGCGCGCGGCGAACCAGGGAGAGATGTGAAATGAAGAGTCCTGTTTACGATTTTATTGGCATCGGCATCGGCCCTTTCAACCTGAGTCTCGCCTGCCTGAGTGAGCCGGTTGAGGGTCTGAACGGTCTTTTCCTGGATGAGAATCCGGGATTTGACTGGCACACCGGCATGATGCTGGAAAGTGCCCATCTACAGACCCCGTTCATGGCTGACCTGGTGACGCTGGCCGATCCGACCAGCCCGTACAGCCTGCTTAATTACATGAAGGAGAAGGGGAAACTCTACTCGTTCTACATCCGGGAAGACTTCTTCCTGATGCGCAAGGAGTACAACCAGTATTGCCAGTGGGCCAGCTCGAAGCTGTCGAATCTGCGCTGGAACAGCCACGTCGAGTATGTCAGCTACGATGAGGCCTCCGGTCTCTATCAGCTGGAGGTCAGGGAGACCCGCAGTGACGAGAAACAGCGTTATCAGGCGCGTCATCTGATTCTCGGCACCGGCCCGGTGGCCTGGATGCCGGAGTGCAGCCAGCCGCATCGTCAGCGCCTGACCCACTCCAGTCACTATCTGGCGAACAAAGCCGCGTTGCAGCAGAAGCGGTCGATTACCGTGCTGGGCAGCGGTCAGAGTGCAGCGGAGATCTACTATGACCTGCTGACCGATATCGATCGCTTTGGCTATCAGCTCAACTGGATCACCCGAGCGCCGCGCTTTTACCCGCTGGAGTACACCAAGCTGACGCTGGAGATGACCTCGCCGGAGTGGGTGGACTACTTCCACGCCCTGCCTGCCAGCACCCGCGACGAACTCAATGCCCGGCATAAGAACCTCTACAAGGGGATCAACAGCAGCCTGATTAATGACATTTACGATCTGATGTACGTCAAACAGCTCGATGGCGATCTGAACGTCAATCTCTTCACCCACTCGGCCCTGACCGCGATGCGCTGGCTGCCGGAGGGGGAATTTGAGCTGACGCTGCATCAGGAGGAGCAGGACTGTACCTTTACCCGCCGCACCGAAGGGCTGGTGATGGCAACCGGCTATCACTATCGGCCACCGATGTTTCTGGAGGGGATCACCGCGCGTCTGCGCTGGGATGAGAAAGGTCGCTACGACGTGCAGCGCAACTACAGCATCGACCATCACAATCAGGTCTTTGTCCAAAACGCCGAGCTACACACCCACGGCTTTGTCACCCCGGATCTGGGGATGGCCTGCTACCGCAACTCGGTGCTGCTGCGCGAACTGACCGGACGCGAGGTTTACCCAATCGAGCGTCAGATCGCCTTCCAGACTTTCCCGGCTAAAACGGAGCGCTGAAATGAGTTCATCTATCCTGTTCAGCGCCCGCCGTCCCGCGGGTCTGTTCACCCTTCGTCCGATGCAGGCCAGCGATGCGCCGCTCATCCACAGCTGGGTCACCCGCGACTATGCGCGCTTCTGGGGCATGCAGCAGCAGAGCCTGGAGCAGGTTGCGGCGTTCTATCATACACTGACGGCACAGGATCCCAAAGCGGCACTGATTGGCTGCTGCAACGATGAGCCGATCTGTCTGATTGAGTGCTATCGCGCCTGTGATGATGAGATTGGAAAATTTTACCCGGCTGCGCCCGATGATTACGGCATGCACATCCTGATTGCCCCGGCCAGCAAGCCGATCCGCGCGTTCAGCTGGCAGGTCTTTTCGCTGGTGATGGACTATATGTTCAGCCGTCCCGAAGTGAACCGCGTGGTGGTCGAGCCGGACGTGCGTAACGAGAAGATCCACGTTCTGAACAGGCGTGCCGGTTTCCGCTATCAGCACACCCTCGACCTGGGCCATAAAACCGCCTGGCTGGCCTTCTGCCAGCGGGAAGATTATCAACACGCGTTACTGCAGGAGTCGCAGACTATGACCACCCCCTCTTCACTGATGAACGGCACGCATCTGACGGGCGACAACTGGGCGCAGGCAAACCGCATGCTGATCCGCAAAGCGATTGCCGAGTTTGCGCATGAAAAAATCATCGCGCCGCAGGAATCCGGCAACGGCAGCTATCAGCTGGCTGTACCGGCTGGCGAGGCGAGCTACCATTTCCGCGCGGCGCGGCTGGCGCTGGATCACTGGGAGATTGACGCGGGTTCGCTGCGCAAGCAGGAGAATGGCCATGATCTGCCGCTGGATGCGCTGAAGTTTATCGTGGAGTTCAACGGGGAGATCGGCATTCCCCAGGCGCTGCTGGCTACCTACATGGAGGAGATCAGCAGCACCCTCTGCAGCGCTGTCTATAAGCTGCAGAAGCACAATCCGGACAGTCAGGCGCTGGTCTCCGCGGATTTCCAGACCGTTGAAGCGGCCATGACCGAAGGGCATCCCTGCTTTGTCGCGAACAACGGCCGCATCGGCTTTGATGCGCAGGACTATCTGGCCTATGCACCCGAAGCCGCCGCGCCGGTTCACCTTATCTGGGTCGCGGTCCATCGCCGCAATGCGCATTTCGCCAGCCTGAGCGAGCTGAGTTACGAGCAGCTGCTGCGTGATGAGCTGGGCCAGAACACCGTTGAGCAGTTTAATGCGCAGCTGGAGCAAAAAGGGCTGGCGGTTGAGGAGTATATCCTGATGCCGGTGCACCCGTGGCAGTGGCAGAACAAACTGCTGACGGTTTTCGCCGCGGACATCGCGAATCACGATATTGTCTGGCTCGGCACGGGCGACGACGCCTATCAGGCGCAGCAGTCCATCCGCACCTTCTTTAACCGCAGTCAGCCGGAAAAGCGCTACGTGAAAACCGCGCTTTCGGTACTGAACATGGGCTTTATGCGCGGTCTGTCGCCCTACTACATGGCGACCACACCAGCCATCAACGGCTGGCTGGAGCAGCTGGTGACAGGCGATGCCTGGCTGAAGAAGTGCGATTTCCGCATCCTGCGCGAAGTTGCTTCGGTCGGCTATCACAACCGCTATTACGAGCAGGCGATTAAAGGCGACTCCGCTTACAAGAAGATGTTTGCCGCCCTGTGGCGGGATAATCCGGCGGCCAGCCTGCAACCCGGTCAGCGTCTGATGACCATGGCCTCGTTCCTGCACGTCGATCACCATCAGCAGGCGTTGCTGCCCGCGCTGATTGCCGATTCCGGTTTACCCGCGAAGCAGTGGATTGAACGCTATCTGACCTGCTACCTCAGTCCGCTGCTGCACTGCTTCTATCAGCATGACCTGGTGTTTATGCCGCACGGTGAAAACCTGATTATGCTGCTGGAGAACAACGTCCCGGTCAGCGCCTATATGAAGGATATCGGCGAGGAGATCGCGGTGATGAACCCGGATGCCGTGCTGCCGGAAGGTGTGCAGCGACTGGCGGTGGATGTGCCGGAGGAGCTTAAACTGCTGTCGATCTTCACCGACGTCTTTGACTGCATTTTCCGCTTTATCAGCGCGATCCTTGACCAGTCAGGCACACTGCCTGAGGAGCAGTTCTGGCAGTCGGTAGCGGAATGCGTGAAGGATTATCAGCAGGCGCATCCGCAGCTGGCGACGAAGTTTGCGCGCTATGACATGTTTGCGCCAGAGTTCACCCGCTCCTGCCTCAACCGCCTGCAGCTGGCCAACAACCAGCAGATGATTAACCTCACCGACCCGGCGGAAAACCTGAAATTTGCCGGCACCCTGGTCAACCCGATCGCGCGCTGGCGCTAAGCGTTACCCTGTCACGTAATGGTCAGGCGGTCACCTGGGTGGCCGCCTTTTTTTTAATGAGTTATCGCAGGAATCTGTAATGTCCTCTTTTATTCCGGTCGCAAAGCTGACCCGGCGGCATCTGATCTTTCCCCTGTCGCTGGTGCTGTTTGAGTTTGCGACCTATATCGCCCATGACATGATCCAGCCCGGTATGCTGCTGGTGACTCAGGAGTTTAAGGTGGGGCCGGAGTGGGTCTCCACCTCCCTGACTGCTTACCTGGCCGGTGGCATCCTGCTGCAGTGGCTGCTTGGCCCGCTCTCGGACCGCATCGGACGGCGTCCGGTGCTGATCGGTGGCGTGACCTTTTTTATGCTCTCCTGCGTCGCAACGCACTGGGTACAAAGCATTGAGCAGTTCGTTCTGCTGCGCTTCCTGCAGGGGATCAGCCTCTGTTTCATCGGTGCAGTGGGTTATGCGGCGATTCAGGAGGCGTTTATCGAGTCGCTCAGCATCAAAATGATGGCGCTGATGGCCAACGTCGCCCTGCTGGCTCCGCTGGCCGGGCCGCTGGCGGGCGCGGCGTTTCTGACCATGGGAGAATGGCGCACGCTGTTCTGGCTGATTGGCGCTGTTGCGGCGCTGGCGCTGGCCGGGCTCTGGTATGCCATGCCCGAAACGGCGGGCGATCGTCAAAAAGCGCTGTCGCTGCGATCGATTATCAGCGGTTACGCGGCGTTGCTGAAGGATCGTCAGGTGATGCGCGGTTCACTGGCTATCGGACTGGTCAGCGTCCCCTGCATTGCCTGGGTGGCGCTTTCACCCGTCATCCTGATCCACGGCGCGCAACTGAGCCGCATCGACTATGCCCTGCTTCAGCTGCCGGTCTTTGCCGCGATGATTGCGGGCAACCTGACGCTGGGCCGTTTATCCAGCCGTCTGCCGATTGAACAGCCGGTAAAGCTGGGTGCCTGGCCAGTGGTCTGCGGACTGACCGTTGCGGTGGTCGCTACCCTGCTGAATCCGCAAAGCTATCTGTGGCTCACGGCCGGAATGAGTCTCTACGGCTTCGGCACCGGGCTGATTAACGCCGGACTTTACCGTATGACGCTCTTTTCCAGCAGCGCCGGAAAAGGCAGCGTCGCGGCACTGCTGGGCATGGTGAGCATCCTGATTATTGCGCTGGGCATTGAAGCCGCGAAAACGGCTTATTTCAGCTTCGGCACCGGCGGCTTTAGCCTGGTGAATCTGACCTGCGGTCTGCTGTGGCTCGTTCTGGTCAGCGCGTTTCTGCGCGAAAGTCAGTGTCGCCAGCAGGCACTCTGTACTGAGTAGCGTCTCGTCAGGGTAAGGGGCCGGACGCAGGCCTCTTGCTCTGACGGCATCACAACGCAGTCACTCAATCTTTATAAGCTTCTGATTTGTTGTGCAATTCTGTTCACCTGTTCGACCGCGACAAACAGCGCATTCACCACCGGGACGGACAGATGCGTTGATATGCCTGCCAGCCAGACAGATTCAGGCGACACGCTGTGGGCCAGGTGCAGCTGTAAATGGTTATTCAGCCGGGGCGGTGCGGCTGAAGCGTCACGGGCATCCGCGAGGATCAGCCCATTATGGGTCATCGAATGTCTGGGCGGTGCGTAGCCGGTGGCACAGACAAGGGCGTCAAAGTGTGTGATTTCGCCCTGCGGGTTGCTGAGGGTCCAGCCCGAATCTGATTTCTGCAGAGATTCAGCCCTCAGTTTTTCAACGCTTAATAACCCGCTATCAACATAACCAAGCAATTTTTCGGCATTCTTTAAGGGCATGGCGCTGATATAGCGTCCTGTTGCCCGCAGAAAGGCGCTCAGGGAGTGCTTAACCGCCTCGGGGAGTGTGTGCGAATGCTGATTGATTGCGTTAATCATTCCGACAATCCTGTACTGCCATTCCGTTTTGTCCTGACGCGCCAGTTCACTCTCTTCCCGCAGTCGCTGGATACTCTCCGCCTCTGCGACAAACTGCTCTCTGAGGGAGGTCGCCGAGGCGTGAGCCAGCAGCCGGATCACCCATTTTCTGATGTCCGGCCTGACCTGTTCACTGATTACCGCGCTGTCTGTAAGCCAGGCGAGTCGCGAAGCCTGAATGGGTCTGAGCATGACGGCAGAGCGCACCGCCGGCAGGTCGCCGGAGGGAGAAACCAGGCTGACGCGGCACCCCTGTCGGCAAAGAACTAATGCCGCATCTATCGCGGAGAGCCGTGTTCCCACGATGAGGACATGACTATCCGGCCGGATCTTTTCCAGCATCAGTTTTTCCGGATAGGGTGAAGCAAAAAACAGAGGATCGCCCTGATAAGATGACAGGGCCTCAGGAATCGCGGGATGCGTGTAACCGGTGCAGACGATTACCGCATCGGCTGTAATGGTGCCGCTCTGCCGGGTTTCGATCAGATAATCACCGCCCGGTTGACGCATAATCTGTTTCCCCGCATCCCTGATAAAGGAGACGCTTATGCCCTGCTGATAAGCCAGCGAGAGATAACGGGTATATCGATCCTGAATATAATCTCCGATGATTTTACGGGAAACAAAATCTGCCAGCGTAATCTCGTTATTTGTATGCTCATGCAGGTAATGAAGTAAATCGTGATAGTGCGGCGGTAACAGAGACATTAATTCGACAGAGGTATTACAGAGGAGTTCCGGATGCTGACTGGCATAAACCTGCCCGATGGCGGGCCCCGACGCATCCAGCAGTGTAATGCGTTTGCAGGCCCCCTGTCGGACAAGGGCAATAAACGCGGCCACGCCGGTTGCGCCAGCACCAATAATAGCAACATGCAGATTATTCATAGAAACTCCATCGGGATAGGGTTATCTGTTAGCTACGAACAAAATATGCACAATTATAACCGCTATCATAGAGAGTGGCGGATGATTCGACTGGTATGAGAAGCTGACAGCAATCCGCATTTATTTTTTTCAGATAAGCTTTGACCAATTCGTTTCTTTATCTGCGCCCTGCGTCATTCGATGATGATTCCGCCTGCTGAGGCAATTAATAACAAAGGAATTTATCATGAAGACGTTATTTCACCCTGCGCCATGCTTTCCCTGCCCGCTCTGATTCATGCCCAACCTTTTTTGCCTGGGCCAGCCGCCTGATGCTGACGCCGGGCGAGCCTTTTCTGCCGGAAAAACAGGGATAACCATGACATTGCCTTTAACCGAACAGCTGGTGCAGTGGCGGCGTGAACTGCACCAGCATCCTGAACTCTCCAATCATGAATTTGCCACCACGGAACGCCTGAGCCGCTGGCTCACCGAGGCCGGAATACGGCTGTTGCCGCTGGGGCTGAAAACGGGCGTGGTGGCAGAAATGGGTCACGGTGAAGCGCTCATCGCCCTGCGTGCTGACATAGATGCGCTACCGATTGAGGAGATCACCGACCGCCCGTGGCGATCCCGCCAGCCGGGTGTGATGCACGCCTGCGGCCATGACGTTCACAGCGCCGTCATGCTGGGCGTTGCCCTGCAGCTGAAGCAGCAGGAAAGCACGCTGCCAGGCCGGGTGCGGATTCTGTTTCAGCCTGCTGAGGAGACCTTCGATGGTGCGCAGCAGCTGATCGCGGCGGGTGCGCTGGAGGGTGTGAAGGCGATATTTGGCCTGCATAATGCCCCCGACCTGCCGCTGGGCACCCTGCGCAGCCGCCCGGGCGCGTTTTATGCCAATGTAGATCGCTTTGTGATCCGCGTTACGGGCAAAGGCGCGCATGCTGCCCGCCCCCAGGAGGGCATCGATTCTATTGTGGTGGCCAGCCATATTGTGACGGCCCTGCAGACCCTGCCGAGTCGGGTGTTCAGCTCGCTGGAAACCGTCGTGCTGAGCGTCACGCGCTTTACCGCCGGGAATACCTGGAATGTGCTGCCCCAGACCGTCGAACTGGAGGGAACCGTGCGCACCCACAACAGCGCGATCCGCGAGCAGATCCCGCATCGCATCCGGACGCTGATTCAGGGCATTGCTGGCGGATTTGGCGCGACCGCGGAACTGGCATGGACGGCTGGCCCGCCTGCGCTGATCAATACCCCGGCGTGGGTGGAGGTGGCGCTGGATGTCGCCCGCGAGAGCGGCTATCTCGCTGAACAGGCGGAGACGCCACAGATGGGTGGCGAAGATTTTGCTTTCTACCTGCAACAGGTGCCGGGCGCCTTTGTCAGCATCGGCAGTGCCAGCGAGTATGGTTTGCATCACGCCGCTTTCGATCCGGATGAGGCGCTGATAGGCCCGGCCGTGGCGTACTTTACCCGGCTGGTGCCGCGCGCGCTGCAGAGAGTGGTAGCGCAATGACGAAAAAAAAGCGTACGACGATCGCTGTTCCGGTGCCGCAACCGGTTCTCGACCACGCGGTCATTAATGTGGCCGACCAGCTGGATAACGCCAGCGCCCGCTTCCGGCGGCTCGGCTTTCAGCTCACCGAGCGGGGCCACCACTCGCTGGGATCGAGCAATCATCTGGCTATTTTTGGCGAAAATTATCTGGAGCTGCTCGGCTATGAGCCCGGCAAAGGCAGCCAGCGTGCCGACCTGTGGAATTCACCGCTGGGACTAAGCGGACTGGTGTGGAAAAGCAGCGATGCAGAGAGTGAGTTTCTGCACCTGGAAAGACAGGATCTGGATGGCGACCCGCCTGCCGTCTTCTGGCGGCCGGTGACCCTGCCGGATGGCTCGGTCACTGAAGCGCACTTCCGGACCGTGCGGCTGCGTGCCTCACTGATCCCCAATGGACGATCCTTTTTCTGCCAGCATCTGACGCCGGACACGGTGTGGCAGCCCGCCTGGCAGCGCCATCCCAATGGGGTGCAGAATATCAGTGAGTTTGTCATCGTCGCGCAGGACCCGGCGCACGCGGCGCAGGTCTACAGCCGGCTTTTTGGTGCCGCAAAGGTTCTCGCCTGTCCGGAAGGCGCTTTCGTGCTGCGTGCCGGGGCTGCCACGGTGCGCTTTGCCTCCGCCGACTATGCGCAACAGCGCTTCGGCCCATTGCCGGAGGATTATGATGGCAGCGCCCGGATGGTGGCGCTGGGGTTTGCCACAACGGATCTCGCCCTGGTGAAAAACGCGTTGCTGGCAGGGAATATCCTGTTTCACGAGCAGGCTGACGCGATTGTCGTGGCGTCCGGAGAGGGCTTTAATCTGGCGCTGCGTTTTGCCTGAAGGCGGCGTGATCCAAAAAAAACGCCCCGGCTGAGGCGTTTTTCATGGAGTGCGATCAGAAGGTGTAGCTGGCGGTGACCGAGAAATTACGCGGCTCGCCGTAGACCACCGAACTGGCGACGCTGGTGTCATACGCCTTGTCGAACAGGTTATTCAGGTTGCCCTGCAGCGACAGATTTTTATTCACCTGATAGCGGGCAAAGAGATCAACCAGCGCGTAGCTGCCCTGACGCGCCCGCCAGGTGCCATTGCCTTCCGGTGCACCGACATCGTTCCAGATGTGCGTCTGCCAGTTGACGCCGCCGCCCAGCGTCAGCGCCTGCAGAGCAGGCAGACGGTAGCTGGTGAAGAGGTTGAAGCTGGTCTGCGGCAGTTGCGGATTGAACGTCGTGCCATCGCGGTTTTCTGCGATGTAGCGCGTGCCGCCAAAGGTCATCTGCCAGTCATCGGTTAATGCGCCGTTGACCTCAAACTCCACGCCGCGACTTACCACGCCTTTGCGGCCAATATAGGCCACATCGCCGGAACCCTGAACGATCTGCGTGGTGGCTTCACCGACATTATCCAGTTCGGTGCGGAACACGGAAAGTGAGGTGGTGAAGCGGCTGTTCATCCAGTCTGATTTCAGACCGGCCTCATAGTTTTTGCCGATCACCGGCGACAGGTACGCCCCGCTGACATCGCGATAATCCTGCGGCTGGAATACCGAGGTGTAGCTGGCGTAGGCAGACCAGTTTTCGGCGAAGTCATAAATCAGACCGCCATACGGCGTGGTGTTGTTCTTCTCCATCTCACCGCCGGGTGTTTCGCGATTCCAGTTGGTGTAACGGGCGCCGAGGATCAGATGCAGCGGATCGGCCAGCGACAGACGGGTCGCCATATAGGTCGACTTCTGGTGCACCAACTGGGTATCGCTGGCCGGCAGGCGCGGTGTCCAGGCTGATTCCGGATACTGGCCGTTGAAATCGTTGAAGTTGCCCAGCGATTCAGGGGAGATGTTCTCAAACGTACTGAAATATTTATTATCCTGACGGCTGTAACTGACGCCCACCATCAGCTCATGCTGACGTCCCAGCAGCTCATACGGGCCGCTGGCAAAGGCATCGACCGCATCCACCTTACGTTTTCCGGTGTTGTAACCGGTCCCGCCCACCACCGGGTAGTTGGCATAGGAGGAGACACCCGCGCCGCTGTTGCGATCGAAGAAGCCATCGAGATAGATCTGCTTACTGTCCAGACGCATCTCATTATGCGTGCCGTTCAGCGTCAGGTTCCAGCCGTTAGCGAAGTCCTGTTTCAGGTTGACGAAGAGCTTGCGGTTTTCTTTGTCGTTGTAGGCCCAGTCAGGCGCGGTGTTATAGCCGCGACGGGCGTGGATCTGCGTTCCGTCGGTATACCAGCGCGGCGCGCCCCCCCACATCGTGGAATCGGTGTTAACCTGGCTGAACTCATACCCGACCGAGAGCGTGGCAGAGTCGGTCAGGTCGGCATCAACCACGCCATAGATAAACTGTTTTTTAGCGCCGTAGCGCTCAATGAAACTGTTGTTATCCTGCCAGCCCGCGATCAGGCGGCCACGGACATTGCCGCTGTCACTGAGCGGTGCCGAGAGATCGGCCACATAACGCTGTTTGTTCCAGCTGCCGTAGCTGGCAGAGACGGTGCCGCCGAACGTTTTGCTGTCCGCATGTTTGCGCACCATGTTAATGGCGGCCGAGGGATTGCCCGGACCGGTCAGCAGACCGGTTGCCCCGCGCACCACTTCAACACGCTCATAGAGCGCCATGTCGGTCTGCGCGTCACCCAGATTCCAGCGCTCGGCAAACGCGGTCGGAATACCATCGACCATATAGTTGTCGATCAAAAAGCCGCGGGAGTAGTAGCTGGTGCGATCCATATCGACACTGACGCCGCGGATGCCGGTGGTGTTAGCCAGAACGTCATCCAGCGACTGCAGTTGCTGGTCAGCCATCCGTTGCGAACTGACGATGCTGACAGACTGTGGCACATCCCGCACGGTACCGAGCATTTTTGTGCCCGCACGGGTAACCGGTACGCTGTAATCGGAAGCTGGTGACGTTGTCACGCCGTCATTGGCAGAAGCATTGACGGTGAGCGTCTGCTCATCGCTGACGGCGGGCGCCGCGCTTTCTGCGGCACGGGCCACATTCTGTCCCAGTGAGGTGGCGACCAGTGCAGCCAGCAGGGAGAGGCGGAACAGGCGGTGCGAAGCCGTCGCGCCCGTTTCCCCGGCACGCTGAAATTCAAATGCGTTCATTTATTCCTCAGTTATCTTTATGATTTTTATCTGCCACTGTCACGACCGTGCATCCTGCGGACATCGCTGCCCTGCTTTTGGTTTGAGGAACCAGAAACGTTTTCCCTGTGCGCCTGAGGCGGGTGTGATAAACCTTTAAAGCAAATGAGAAATATACGCATTGCGATTTTCATTGCAAGATTTTGTTAACAGATGATGCCGCTTTTTTCAGGAAATGATCGGTGCCATAGAAGCCGGGAAGAGGGAGATGGGAAAAGCTGCCCGATAAATCCCGACGGCTTTATCAGAAAAATTCGGGTGCCGTTTCGCTTACCGTCACTATAATATCCCGTAAGGGCCGTTCATTGACCTGAAGTTGTCACTCTTCATGCCACAATACCCGCCTTAACCCTTTTATTACCTTATTAAACACCAGAGATTGCAGGAATTCGCACATGCGCAAAACATCCCTTTTCAATGCGCTGATGACGACGACCGTTTTGAGTCTGTTTTCAGCCCCTTCTGCCTGGTCTGCCACGCTGGTGCAGAATGTCAGTGCTGGCTGGAACACCTTCAGCAATAACGTTGCCACGACCTGGCAGCAGCCACAGGGTATCGATTTTTACCTGCCCGCTATCACGTGGCACAACCGTGCGACCTACGACCGGGAACATATTGATAAATATAATGAAAGGCCCTGGGGCGCCGGTGGCGGGATCTCCCGCTACGATGAGAAAGGTAACTGGAACGGTATCTACTTAATGGCGTTCAAGGACTCCTTTAATAAGTGGGAGCCCTTTGGCGGCTACGGCTGGGTGGCGACGTGGCGTCCGCTGGCCGATCAGAATTTCCACTGGGGCGCGGGTTATACCGCCGGTGTGACGGCCCGTCACAACTGGGATTACATCCCGGTGCCGGCGATACTGCCGCTTGCCGCCATCGGCTATGGCGATCTCGATTTCCAGATGACCTACATCCCCGGCACGCACAATAACGGCAACGTCTACTTTGCATGGCTGCGTTACCACTTCTGACGGTCCGGTCAGCGCGCCATCGCCATGATGGCGCGCTCGTCGAGTAACAGGGTTTCACCCTCATAGCGGTGTTGCAGCTGATGATAACTTTCGCAGGCGATGATCTGTTCAACGGCAGCAGAAAAACGGTTCATGGCGATGCGCATCTGGCTCAGGTAGTCATGCGTGTCATAAACCCGATCGATCCCTTCCAGCGCATGGTTCATGATTTTGCGGGCAACGTCGTTGGGCGTGTCGAGCGCAGAGAGTTTGGATCGCGCAGTGCGGCGCAGGTCGCGCGGCGTGAAGGCTTCCAGTCCCAGCCCGCGCGGGGCGCGGATCATCCGGCGCAGCGCCTGATTGAGCGCACCTTTAGAGAGCGGCTGCTGCGGATCGCGGGGGGCGGGCACCAGCCAGGGGGAGTCCGGATCGGCGGCCTGCATCAGAGCCTCGATGCACTGACGCATCAGCGGTGAGATTGGCAGCACGTGTTCCCGCTGCGATTTATTACGCGTGCCCTGCTTCCAGAGTTCCAGCTGCAGATCAAACTCCGCTTTCTGCGCCTGCACAATCTCATCCGGTCGCCGGGCGCTGACCAGACACAACCGCAGCGCCCAGCGCGCCTGTTCCGACAGTGCCCAGTTATCCAGCCCGTGCCAGAAAACCCAGATCTCCGCATCGCTCAGCTGGCGACTGCGCGGCGGTGATGCCCGGCCCGCTACATCGCGCTTTTTCATTGAGGCAATCGGGGAGTGATCGAGATAGCCCTGCATCTCGGCCCAGGCCAGAAACTGTTTCGTCAGTGCAAAGACCCGCCGCGCCTCCTCCTTTTTCCCTTCCGCAATCAGGATGTTATAGAGCCGGTTGAGACGCAGACGCGTCAGATTTTTCAGCGGCTGAGAACCGATACCGGGCAGAACATGTTTCAGCAGAGAAGAAACGGCGATCTCCGGGCGGCGGCGGCTGATCAGCAGCGACAGTTTGACCCAGACCTTCATGACCTGCTCTACGGTTCCTTCATCCCCGAAGTTATCCAGCTCACCTAACGAGGCGGCCTTGACCTGCTCCAGCCAGATCATGACGTGCTGGCCGACATGCGCGGAGCGCACCGGGCTGGATGTCCGATCGATCACATGACTCTCCCTTTCACTTAACAGGCGGGCCATTCTACTGATTCAGTCGCTGTGACTCCAGACCTATTAAGTCTGGAGTCACGGAAACGCATTCTGATGAAATCTGAGAATTAAAACGGGCCATGACACAGAACCCGACGCCTTCCGTCTGTACGCTTTCTGCACGAATTTGCCGCTCTCTGAGGCGACAGCACGATCGCGAATGCGGGAATGTAAAGATCCCCTGCTGCGATATACAATGCGAACTATTATCATTATCATACGCATTTGCTTACATACATTAACGATTCAGGGAGAACTTCTAAGTGAATGTAACCATGCGTGTCCATAAGCGCCCTGCTGCGCTGCTGCTGGCTGGCGTATTAAGTACTTCTGCCAATGGGGCGAGTCAGGAAGAGACGGAGAAGCTGGCCGACGATCAGACCATGCTGGTCACCGCCGAAGAGGAGTTAAAGCAGCAGCCGGGGGTATCGGTGATCACCGCGCAGGACATCAGAAAGAATCCGCCGGTCAATGACCTCTCCGATATTATCCGCAAAATGCCGGGTGTTAATCTTACCGGCAACAGTGCTAATGGTGTGCGCGGCAATAATCGCCAGATCGACATTCGCGGCATGGGGCCGGAAAACACCCTGATTCTGATCGATGGCGTTCCCACCACGTCGCGCAATTCGGTTCGATACAGCTGGCGCGGCGAGCGTGACTCCCGCGGTGACTCTAACTGGGTGCCACCTGAAATGGTCGAGCGGATTGAAGTCATTCGCGGACCGGCGGCAGCCCGCTATGGTTCCGGCGCGGCCGGCGGTGTGGTGAACATCATTACCAAACGTCCCACCGATCACTGGAGCGGTTCGCTGTCCCTCTACACCAATCAGCCGGAAGATAATAAAGAAGGCGCAACGCGCCGCGCTAACTTCAATCTGAGCGGGCCGCTGGCAGGCGATGCGCTGACCATGCGTCTCTATGGCAATATCAACAAAACCGACAGTGATGCCTTCGATATTAACCAGTCGCAGAACGGCTCGGCTGCCGCCGGTCGTGAAGGTGTGCGTAACAAAGACATTAACAGCGTGCTCTCCTGGAAGATCACGCCGCTTCAGGTGCTGGATTTCAGTTACGGCTATAGCCGCCAGGGCAATATCTATGCCGGTGATACGCAGTACAGCAACGGGGCCGGTAATGCGCTGATCGAATCGCTCGATGGCGCGGAGACCAACCGGCTCTACCGTCAGACCTGGGGGCTTGCCCACAATGGGATCTGGGACTGGGGACAGTCGAAACTCACCTTCAACTATGAAAAAACCAACAATACCCGCCTGAACGAAGGCACAGCCGGTTCAGGTGAAGGCCGGATCAACAGCAGAACCTTTTCGACCAGCCGTTTCGACAGTTATCGCGCTGGCGGAGAGATCAGCTTCCCGGTGGAACTGCTGCGTGAACAGACCGTGACGCTGGGCGCCGAGTGGAACCGGGATGAGCTGAACGATCCCAACTCCATGAACGGCACCCGTGCGCCAGGCGTTTCGATCAATGGAGTCAGTGGTGACCCCGGCAGTCGCAACAGTAAAAACAGCGCCACGCTCAGCTCCCTCTACGTTGAAGATAACATCGCCCTGACGGACAGCACTGAAGTGATCCCCGGATTGCGCTTTGATTATCACGATACGTTCGGCGCGAACTGGAGTCCGTCGCTGAATATCTCGCAGGGACTGGGCGACAGTTTTACGCTGAAGGCGGGTATTGCCCGTGCTTTTAAAGCCCCCAACCTCTATCAGTCCAGTGAAGGGTATTTACTGGCGACCCGGGGCAACGGCTGTCCGGTCAATGTTGCGCGCGGCAGCTGCTATCTGCTGGGTAATGAAAATCTTGATCCGGAAGTCAGCGTTAATAAAGAGCTGGGTATTGAGTACAGCCAGCAGGGATATATTGCGGGGATCACCTGGTTCCGCAATGACTATAAAAACAAAATCGTCTCCGGTACCGAGGTGCTGGGCTATGCCTCCAATGGCAATAATATTCTGCAATGGAGTAACGGCGGCAAAGCGGTGGTTGAGGGGCTGGAGGGTAACGTCACGATCCCACTGGTCCAGGACACACTGGAGTGGCGCACTAATGCCACCTATATGATCGAGTCTAAGGATAAGGAGACCGGTAACCCGCTGTCGATCATCCCGAAATATACCATTAATACCCTGCTCGACTGGCAGGTTACGCAGGATTTCTCGACTGACCTGAACTGGACGATGTATGGGCGTCAGAAACCGCGCCGCCATGCCGAGTCGCGGACGGAAAATGGATCGATGTCTGATCGTGAAGTAGGTGCTTATTCCGTCTTTGGCATTAACTTTAATTATGATATTACAAAAAACCTGCGCGCCAATGCCGGGATTAATAATCTGCTGGATAAACAGCTGTATCGCGAAGCTGACGGGGCTTCAACGTATAATGAACCGGGTCGCGCCTACTATGCCGGTCTGACGTTCACCTTCTGAAAATAACGCGCTTCCCTCCGGAAGCGCTTTTTCAGTGTCACATCAACTCCTGAGCTCAATACCCCAGCCATCCACGCCCGGACTCTGCTATTTAAAGTCCACCTGCATCAGTTCTGCAATCGTGGAATTGCGCGTCGTCACCACACAACGATCCAGATAATCGGTGAAGCGTGAAGGCCTGCTCATTCCCAGCTGCAGTAATTTTGAATTATCAAAGACCACATTCAGATTGGAAAAATGACCATATAAATTCATGGCACGCAGCATGATGCGTTCGTTGCAGGGCCCAAACAGATCTTTAAAGGTTCTTCTGCTCTCCGCCAGGTGTTTATAGGAGACCTTCTGATAATCCGGTCCCAGGGCTTTTTCACCGGATGCTCTGGCCATCGCTTCGTCAATTTCCGCGAAGGTGACACTGCTCTGCGCCCCGGCAGAAATGTGAATGACTTCATTGATCACCGCTTCCGCATCAAGCAGCAGTACCAGTGCCTCTGCGCAGTAATCAACCGGCACCACATCAATCCTATCGCCAAGTTCGCAGGTGAATTTACCCAGCGCGAGCACCATCCGGAACACCCAGAAAATGCTGGCTGAGGGCAGACAACCCTGATCGGAATGGCCCACGACAATCGAAGGACGCGCGATAACCAGCGGCAGCCCGGGCAGCTTTTCCGTCATCAGTTTTTCAATTGAGGCTTTACTCCAGGTGTACTCGACAACGTGCTGATCGCGGCTGGAGTCCAGCTCGCTCTCGGTCACCAGCGATCCCGGTTCCGGGGCGCAGGACATGGCCGTACCCACGTGGATAAACTTCTTCAGCCCCGCAACGCGGCTCATGCGCTCGGCAAACTGAAACGTGCCCTCAACATTTACTTTCCAGATAAAGGGGTTGTTGCCAAAGGATGCGACGGCGGCGCAGTTAATCACGTGCGTCACGTCGTCAAGGCGCGTGTCGTGGATAAAGTTTTCCGTGAAGGCGAGGTCGCCCAGAATGATATTTTCACTCTCTATCGTGCTGATTAATGACTCATCTAACCCAAAGTTTTTCAGGTTTGTTTTAACGCGGTTTACCCCCTCCTCAACATTTTCGCCTCTGACAAGGAGCAGCAGTCTGTCCCTGGGACTGTTCTGCAATAAACGGGCGACGACAGCGCCGCCTAAAAAACCTGTTGACCCGGTAATGAGTATATTTTTCATGATAGTGTCATTCGTTCTGGTTAATCACAGGAAAGCATTAAAGAATGTTTTCCAGAACAGGAGTGAAATTCAGTTCAGTGAACTCCCCTGCATGGCGTTAAATAATTTTACCGTGCTCATCTATTTAGATTGTGTTTATCTTTCAGCTGTGAAAGCTAAACAACAATTAAATCGACTCCGGCTGAACCTGCCGCCTGATTTCAACAATCTTTGCCATATGGGATCAACTCATTTTTTAATTTTTTTCGCTGAACTAATAAACATTTTCAGGAATGAAAATAAAAACGGACTATTTATTTTTTTGCTTCATTGCAGTCTTCAATATTCTCATCGCCGGTTAAACAGAAAGAAAAGAGATGATTGCATTCTGCTTTCGTTTATCTGGCGTTTAATTATGATCCAGTATGACACCCGTTGAAATAAATCAGTCATTGCGGTCAGGAACGCCAAAAGCGTAACGACCGGTAACTAACTTCGCGATAACTCTGACCGGGCCAGCCTGAAGTGAAAAAAAGCGGCTATGCTCTGTCGGCATGAACATACAACCACGAACACCAGGACAGGAAGAGATGAAAAAATTATCAGTTATCGTTATGGCTACCGGTCTGTTTTTGTCCGTCAACCTGCAGGCTAACGCTGCCGGATGTCTGAAGGGTGCCGTAGCAGGCGGCGTGGCAGGTCATCTTGCCCATCATGGTGTGGCTGGCGCCGCAGCCGGATGCGCAGTCGGTCATCATATGGCAAAGAAAAAACAGAAAGAGGCTGAGCAAAACACGCAGGCACAAAAATAAACTGACCGCACGCCGCGTAATCAGGACGTCGCGCACAACAAAAGTTAATGCGTTGAGATAGCGATTATTCTTAATCTTATCCTAATATTTCTCCTGTACGATGGCGGAAGCAGACAAATATCAGATTGTGTGCATACATTCTGCTGGAACGATTAGCCTGCCTCGTGCAGGCTTTTTATTAACCCAAATCCGCCCCCGCCAGGCCTCCTCTTTTCGCGCTTCGCTTTCTGGTAGTACCAGCCAGAACTGGAATAAAAATCACGGACGTTACAGTATCCTTAGATATCTATATTTCTCATTAAAAAACAGTAACTTCTCCTCTGGTTACAGTTCACCTATGCTGGGGGCTCACACCGTTCCGCGTCAGAGGGATCTGTTATGTTTGATATGCCGTTATCCTACAGTGCAAAGACAGTTCAGGGCCTTTATGAGGTGCTTCATACTTTCAACCTTAACGGCGCACGCTGCCATGTCATCTATGACGGAAAAGCCACCCGCGCAGCCGTGATAGAGGCTAAATCGAGCGTTAAAGGGGGAGAGATGCGGCATCAGGTGCTTGCCGTGCTGGAGATGGAGCGCGTCGCCAGGATCAACACCACACTGCGTATTAAATCGTTCTGGGCTGATTCCGACGGCGAGCAGTCGGAATGTGGCGTGGTGGAACCTGACCGTCTGGCTAAAGCGCTGTATGAAACGCTGACCGCCCGGAAACGCATTACGCTGGTCGGCCTGTAGGCGTATTCAGCCCGCCCGGTGCGGGCTTTATGATGAAACGTCTATGGCTTCAGGCTATGCCGCCTTCGGCGTAAACTTCTCCCAGACTTTCAGCGCAGCCGTCACGGCTGCATCCAGTTCCTCTCCCGTTGCCCCATCCCGCGCTTCCGTCGAAAGTCCTGTCTCAAAACTGAGAAAGGTCTGTGCCAGCGCGCGCGCGTCGGTGTCGGCAGCCAGCTCGCCCGCCTCTTTGGCTCTGACGACACAGCGCAAAAACCCCGACCGGGTGCGCTGGCGTTGCGTTGCCAGTAAGGTGCGGATGTGCTCGTTTGAAGGGGAACAGGTATTTACGGACAAGGCGATCAGACAGCCGCTGGGATGGCCCGGATCGGTCTGCATCTTTGCGGAAGCGCGCAGTGCCTGTTCTATGGCATCAAACGGCCTGAGCTCGTCGTCCCAGAGACAGTCGTTAACCTGACCATATGAGGAGAGATAACAGTCGACAACCTCTTCAAACAGCGCCTCTTTTGAACCAAATGCGGCGTAGAAACTCGGTGCGGTAATGCCGTTGCCGAGACTGGCCTTGAGCAGAGCAAGCGAGGTGGACTCGAAGCCATGCTGCCAGAAAAGAAACATTGCCTGACGAATCGCCTCGTCCCGGTCAAACGAACGTGGACGTCCCATCTGAGCCATAGCCCCTCCTGTTCATGCCTGTGAGACTTAAATACTAATCGATACATATGTTCTTGACAAGTGACGATCCGATCTCTAGCTTCGATAAATATACCAATCGATACAAATGTCATGAAGGCCGCTGTCAGCGGCTTCTTTCCTTCAGTGAGATTAAAAGAGGTTACCGTGTCCGCCCATATCGAACCCCGTGAAGTCACCGCTCAGGCGGGTCTGCCGCTCGCCTCCCTGTTGGCCTTTGCCATGACCGGCTTTATCGCCATTCTGACCGAAACCCTGCCGGCCGGTCTGCTGCCGGACATCAGTCAGGGACTTGGCGTCTCTCAGGTGATGGCAGGACAGTTAGTGAGTCTCTATGCTCTGGGGTCACTGCTGGCGGCGATCCCGCTGACCGTGCTGACCAGCGGCTGGCGCCGCAAAAAAGTCCTGCTGCTCGCTATCGGGATCTTTGTGGTTTTCAACACCATCACCACCTTTTCTGCCAGCTACTGGCTCACGCTGGCGGCCCGTTTTATGTCCGGTGTGGCGGCCGGGCTGGCCTGGGGAATGCTGGCAGGCTATGCGCGGCGTCTTGTTTCGCCCGATTTACAGGGTCGCGCCCTGGCCATTGCGATGGTCGGCATTCCGGTTGCGTTATCCCTGGGCACACCCGCAGGCTCCTGGCTGGGAAACATGCTGGGATGGCGGGTCGCCTTTGGCGTGATGGCTGCCCTGGCGATTGTGCTGTTTATCTGGGCATGGGTTGCCGTTCCTGATCTGCCGGGACAGAAGGCAGACCGCCGTCTGCCCGTCTGGCAGGTTTTCAGGATGCCGGGTGTTCGCCCGGTGCTGGCGGTCATCTTTCTCTGGATGACGGCCCATAACATTCTTTATACCTTTATCGGGCCCTTTCTGGCGCTGTCGGGCATGAGCAACGCTGTTGGTCTTATCCTGCTGGTGTTCGGACTGGCCGCATTAACCGGGATCGGGATGACCGGCATCTGGGTCGATCGCCACCTGCGCAGGCTGGTGCTGCTCAGCCTGGCGGCACTGGCTGCGGTCTCTGTGGTGCTGGCTATGGGCATGCGGGAACAGATTGTTATCTTCCTGGCGGTTATCGTCTGGGGATGGTCGTTCGGTGGGGCATCAACCCAGATGCAGACGGCCGCCGCTGATTCGGCTGGCAACCATGTGGATGTGGTTCAGGCGATGGTGACGACCGCCTGGAATCTGGCGATCGCCAGTGGCGGCATTCTCGGCGGACTGTTGCTCAATCGTGCCGGTGCCGCTTCATTTCCGTGGGCGCTGATGGCGCTGATGGCTGTGGCGTTTGTAATCGCCTTTCTGGCTAAACAGCAGGCTTTCCGCCCTGGTGCCAGACATCACTGACCGGTTGCAGCGTTCACGCAGGCATAAGCATGGCGCATAGAGCAAAACAGATGCGGTCTGCGCAGCACGCAGCGGTGAACAGAAAGAGTAAAGCAGATAAACAAATGACGATGCGGGTCTGACTATTTCCGTCTTCTTCCCGCACTTATTAGCGCCCTCGCCTCAGCCCGCGACGATCGTTTACAGGATATTTCCCTTTCCTGTCGGGTCACTATTCAGTACGCCGTTTCTGGTTTTCTGATTATCCTGGCGGGCAATAAGAGGTGCTGACTTCTGTTATTTCACTCAACGCTGAGCTGAATCCTGATGTCGTGACGGGATTGACTTAGTACAGCGTGTTCATTTTTCCAGATAAAAATATTTTTCTTGTACTTTCTCTTTTTTGGGTGAAACAGAAACTCCATTTTTCAACACACGCAGACAATTGAATTTTAAGCAGAAAATAACCATTAAGCCTGACGGCAACCCGACAGCCGATCGGAAAACGAAACGCTAAGAAACAGAACGTAACATCACCGTTCTTTTTTAAATCAGATAACGAAGGCTTTTCACCCTCTTTATTTTAATCCGCAGGCGGAAATCGTCCTGACAATGAGCAGGCTGCTGAAATCGCCATATACTGAATGCATATTCTTTTCGGAATATAAACGTATTCAATTTATGGCAACGCAGCAGGCGGGATTTCCGCGCTACTGCTCAGGAGAGATTAACATGGATCAAACCGCATTTTTGATCGGGTTTTCGGTCATGGCAATTGCGTCACTGGTTATTTACGCCACCGGCGGCAAAACATTTCCTTCCCGTCATCATACCCTCATGCATGCATCCGTCCCGTTTATCGCCGCCACCGCCTATCTGGCCATGGCATTCGGGTTCGGTAATCTGACGCTGGACAGCGGCAGCACCGTCTATCTGGCGCGTTACGCTGACTGGTCGATTACGACGCCGATTTTACTGGCAGGACTGGTTATGCTCGCCTTCCACGAACACGGTAAACCCGGTGAAATGGGCGGTTTTCTCACTGCCATCATCGTGCTGGATGTCATGATGATTATCACCGGTCTGGTTTCGTCACTGGCTGAAACGGCGGCGGCGAAATGGGTCTGGTACCTCTGGTCCTGTGCCGCGTTTCTGGGTGTGGTTTACCTGCTGTGGGGACCGCTTCGCACCATGGCGGCCAATCGCGGCAGTGCACTGGCGGGTGCCTACAATAAAAATGTCGCACTGCTGACTGTCGTCTGGTTCATCTATCCGATTGTGTTCCTCGTCGGTCCGGAAGGCCTGAAAATCATTACCGATCCCTCATCGGTCTGGGCATTTTTAGTACTGGATATCATCGCGAAGGTCTTCTATGCCTTTTACGCGGCGGCTAACCTGAAAAAAGCGCTCGATCATACCCGCCGCACGGGTACCGTGAAGTGATAACACGATCAGGGGCCGGATGGATGGCTCTGTGGGGGGCAGCCCTGGCTGCCTCCTTCTGCCCGCTGTCCGTACAGGTGCTGTTTGCGGTTATCGCTATCGGGATTATCGGCATGGCGCACGGCGCCAGCGATCTGGACGTGGTTCAGCGTCGCCGCCGGCTGCCCTTTCTTGCCCTGTATGGCGCAGTGATTGCGCTCTGTCTGCTCTGGTGGCACCGCGCGCCAGGGCTGGCGTTGCCCGGCTTTCTGATCGCCTCAGCTGTCCATTTTGCCCTTGAGGATGCACCGCACGGCGGACTGACAGAACGTCTGGCGCGGGGGATCACGATGATAGCGGCCCCGGCCACCCTTCATCTGCCCGCGTTCAGGTCTATCCTGCATCAGGCCGGACTGGCATCCATGATGCCGGGGTCTGTGACGGCGGCCCTTGCGATCCTCGGTGGCATTGGTGCGCTGGGGCTGACCCTCACCGGGCTTCTTCGGCGGGATGGACATCTTATCGCGGGCATTCTGGCGCTGCTGCTGCTGCCGCCTTTCGTCGGCTTCTCGATGGGATTTTTGATTCTGCACGCGCTGCCGCAAACCCGACTGCGCCGCGACCAGCTGGGCTTTACCACGTACGCGGGCTATCTCCATCTGACGTGGCCGATATTGACCGCGGCCATAGTGCTGGCCTCGCTGATCATTTATATGATGTTACCCGGTGACGCTGCGGGCATCCGGTCGCTGTTTGCCGCTCTTGCCGCGCTCGCCCTTCCGCATATGCTGGTGACACCCTGGTTTGAACCGCCGCAGCAGGCGTGACGCGGTCTTAAAGGGCCAGTCCCGATTCAGCAATAAAATCGATAAAGCAGCGGACCCGGGCGGAGAGGTAGCGGCCGGAGGGCCACACGGCGGAGAAGTGCCCCTGCTGTGTACAGCAACCCTGCATTACTTCTTTCAGTCGTCCCTCAGCCAGCGCGTCGCGAACGACGAAGTCGGGCAGATAGCTGATACCCATTCCCGATAAGCTCAGGCCAATCGCCGCTTCAATGTTATTTACCGTCAACACCGATGCCGCTCTGGGTTCAGCGCCGGGCCGCAGCCCCTGAAGCTCCCACGTCTGTAGTAAGCCGGTGGCGGGCAGGCGGAAAAAAATGCACCTGTGCTCAGCCAGATCCTCCGCTGACGCCGGAACCCCGGAATTGTTCAGATAAGCGGGACTGGCGCAGAGGAGGAAGCGGAAATGACCCAGCTTCTTTGCCATCAGCCTGGAATCAGCTAACTCACCACTGCGGATCGCCACGTCAAACCCTTCGTCGATGATATTCACCAGCCGATCGCTGAAATCCAGATCCAGTTCGACCTGAGGATAACGGCGGGTAAACGCGGGGAGCGCAGGAAGCAGTAATCTGTAGCCCGCGGCGGGCAGTGAGACCCGGAGTCTGCCAGCAGGTTCTGCGGCACTGCTCGCCAGTGCTGACTCAGCTTCCTGAAGCTGTTCCAGGATCGCTTTGCATCGGGTCAGGAGTGCCGCCCCTTCCGTCGTCAGGCTCACATTTCTTGTGCTGCGGTTAAAAAGCCGCACGCCCAGTTTTTGCTCCAGTCTGGCGACGTTCTTACCGACTGCTGACGCTGAAATTCCCAGCAGTCGCGCAGCCTGAACAAAGCTCAGCGTCTCGGCTGTCCGTACAAAGGAGGTGAGAGAAGTCAGGCTATCCATCGATTATCAACTTTATGTCCATTGAGACCGTCCATCCAGTCTATTTATCCGCTCAGATGTCCGCAATAACATCGCAGCAGTTTTCTCTCATTCGCTGTCAGGATAAAAGGTCTTGTTATGTCATACAGAGCCCGCGCGCTTTTTCGCCACACCAGAACCCCAGCCGCTCTTACCGTTTTTATGGCGGCGCTGCTTTTGCCCTTGAGTTTCACCGGCGGTGTGGTTACCACGCCTGCCATCCAGCACATGCTGGGCGGTTCCCCTGGCGAGCTGTCATGGCTGACGAATGGATTTATGCTGACGTTTGGCAGTTTTCTGCTGACAGCAGGCATTGCTGCAGACGCCCTCGGCAGAAAACCTGTTTTTATCGCTGGCGCAGCGCTGTTCTGTCTCTGCAGTCTCATCATCGGCGTGATGAACAACCTGATAATGCAGGGCCTGCTCAGGTCCCTGCAGGGGCTGGCCGCGGCCATGCTCTTAGCCAGCGGCAGCGCGCTGCTGGCCGGGATCTATGAGGGCACAGACCGGACGCGGATGTTCAGCCTGCTCGGCACCCTCTTCGGCGCTGGCTTAGCGTTTGGACCGCTGGCGGTGGGCTTTATTACCGATACCCTCGGCTGGCGCTGGGTCTATACCCTGTTTGCGCTGCTTTCAGGGGGCGTGCTGCTCGCTGGCAGAGCATACCTGCCGCTATCGGCGCTGAACGCCTCTCATCCGGCAGATAAAGCCGGGCTGACGCTGTTTACGGGGGCGCTGATTCTGTTTACCACTGCGATGATGCTGTTACCCACGTTCGGGTTTTTATCCCCTCTGCCGCTGGTGCTGTTCCTCTGCGCCATACTGTTTCTGGGTGCATTTATTGTGCGTTGCCAGCGCATTGCCCATCCTGTGCTCGATATTTCCCTGCTGCGCAGCCCGCGCTTCGCCGGGATTCTGCTGCTGCCGGTGGCAACCTGCTACTGCTACGTAGTGCTGTTGATCATCGTTCCGCTGCACTTTATGGGGGGCAATGGATTCAGTGAGTCGCGAAGTGCGCTTTTTCTTATGGCGCTGACTGCACCGATGCTGGTTCTTCCCGCCTGCGCCGCCGTGCTGACGCGCTGGTTTTCACCGTCCGTGGTGTCAGCATCCGGGCTGATGATCGCGGCAGCCGGGTTACTTTTCCTCGGGCAGACGTTACAGGGTCACAGCACCCTGCTGCTTATCGTCGCATTGCTGATAACCGGTGCAGGCGCGGCGCTGCCGTGGGGGCTGATGGATGGACTTGCCCTCTCTGCGGTTCCGTCTGAAAAAGCCGGGATGGCGGCCGGCCTGTTCAACACCGTTCGTGTAGCGGGAGAAGGCATCGCGCTGGCGATGGTTTCCGCCTTTCTTACCAGAATGAACGCTATGAACCTCAGCAAAAGCGTTCAGGGGCTGACATCAGCGGAGATTCACCAGGCGGCAGCCTGGCTGGGAGGCGGCAATCTTCAGCAGGCAATAACACTTTTACCCGGCGTTTCCCGCGCAGTGGTCCAGAATAGTTATGACAGCGCCTATCTGTGCCTTTTCCGGGTGCTGGCAGCCATCACACTGTGTTGCGCGCTGGCCGTCCTGGCCCTGTCGGGCCAGCCGCGCCGGGAAAACACCTTTTCTGAGGAGAGTGAATAACCTATGCGAATCCCTGACTATCCCTCGACAGATTCAGATAAGTGGGCACAGGTGGATGCCTGGTTTTCTGAAAAGCTTGCGCCCGAAGATACTGAATTAAATTTCGCGCTCTCTAACAACGCAAAGCAGGGCTTACCTGCTCATGATGTGTCTGCTTTGCAGGGAAAAATGCTGTCACTGTTCGTCCGGATGTCGCAGGCCGTCCGGGTTCTTGAAATCGGTACGCTTGGTGGATACAGCACGATCTGGATGGCCAGAGCGCTTCCTCAGCATGGAAGCGTGACCACTATCGAATACAGTGAGCATCATGCAGAGGTCGCCCGCCAGAATATCCATCAAGCCGGGCTGACGCACTGCGTTACGCTGCACACTGGCGCAGCGCTTGATATCCTGCCTGACCTGGAGGCGCCCTTTGATCTGATTTTTATTGATGCCGACAAGGTGAACAATCCACGTTATCTGGAATGGGCCATCAGACTTTCTCGCCCGGGCACGGTTATCGTCGGTGATAACACGGTGCGTGGCGGACAGGTGCTTGATGCGGAGAGTCACGATCCTAATGTCCGGGGCCTGCGGGAGTTTGTCCGGATGATTGCTGAGGATGAGCGGCTTGACGCCACCGCCATTCAGACGGTGGGTGAGAAGGGATGGGATGGTTTTGTGCTGGCCCTGGTTAAGGCCGGGCGCGCTGTCAGTCCACGCTGATAACAATCTTCCCGAATGCGCCCCGGTCAAGATGCGCCAGTGCCTCAGGCAGTTCATCGAACCGGTAGGTTTTATCGATGACCGGCTTCAGGTTTATGACATCCACCGCCCGGACCAGATCTTCCAGCGCCCGCCGGTGCCCCACGCCGATGCCCTGAACCGTCGGAGACTTGAGCAGCAGCAGTCCGCCAGGGGCTGACGTATCGTGCGTGTCCATCATCCCGATCAGAGAGATGCGGCCATGTGAGGCGACAGCGCGGACAGAATCGGCGAAGTTACGCCCGCCGACGGTGTCTATCACATGGTCAATACCCCGATTGTGCGTCAGGCGGTAAACGGCTTCGACCCACTCTTCCTTTTGACGGTTAATGCCATGGGTTGCCCCCAGCGCGGTTGCTGCCGCCAGCTTCTCATCACTGGAGGAGGTGATAAAGACCTCTGCACCCATCGCACGGGCGATCTGAAGTGCAAACAGAGCCACCCCGCCGGTTCCCTGCACCAGAACGCTTTCGCCCGCTTTAAGGCCGCCGCGTTCAATCAGTGCAAACCAGGCGGTCAGCCCCGCACAGACCAGGGTGCAGGCTTCCGCATCGTTCAGCGTTTGCGGCGCGTTGACCAGCCACGCTTCGTTCATCACCACATATTCTGCCAGCACGCCCTGCAAGGCGTAGCCGAGGGTGTTGTAGTGCGGATTTCTGGCGTTGTTAACCGCCTTTCCCTCGATCCAGTCTGCGTTGAACGAGGAGATGACGCGATCACCCTGACTGAAACGAGACGTGCCCGGACCGACAGCCTCAACCACGCCGGCCATATCGGAACCTGGCGTAAAGGGCATCGGCATTCCTTTTCCCATCCCACCTTCAATAATGACCTTATCCCGGAAGTTAAGGGCAACGGCACTTACCCGGACCAGCACTTCGCCCGGCCCCGGCTGCGGGATGGCTGTCTCGGTGAGTGTCAGATGCTGACGGCCAATCTCATTCAGTGTCCAGCGTTTCATGGTGTGATTCATCGCGATTCCTGTAGGGGTTAAGAGCAGAGATCAGAATCGTAGCATTGCCTTTTAAGATACGACGGCGATACTATTTCTCTTCATTGATTCCGCTGAGGCGACAATATGAAAAGCGAAATGAACACCATTCCGGTATTTGTGGCCGTGGCTGAATCCATGAGTTTCTCTCAGGCAGCTGAGCGGCTGCACGTTACGCGCTCTGCCGTCGCAAAAACCATCGCCCGTCTCGAAGAGAGACTTGGCGTCACGCTGTTTACCCGCACCACCCGCAAACAGAGTCTTACCGATGAAGGCGCGCTCTATTATGAATATTGTCGCCGGGCGATGAACGAACTCAAGGCTGCCGAGGATCTGCTGGAGAGCAGCAAGCTGCAGGCCAGCGGTAAACTTCGCGTATCGGTGCCGGTGCTGCTGGGGCACCTCTGTGTCTCGCCTGTCTTCTCCGCGCTGGCGAAAGCGCACCCGAAGCTGGAACTGGAGATATCTTTCAGCGATCGTCAGGTCGATTTGTCCGGGGAGGGTTTCGATCTGGCAGTCAGGATTGGCGCGCTGGCTGACAGTAGCAGCCTGATAGCCCGACGGCTGGCTTATCACACGATGGTCTTCTGCGCGTCACCGGACTATCTCAGCCAGGCTGGCGAACCGGCTTCCCCGGATGAACTCCGGTACCATGCGGCAGTGGCCTACATCCGTGGCGGACAGGTGCTCAAGTGGCAGGTCAAAAATGAACGGGGTGACGCGGTGGAGATTTCGCCGCCTGCCCGATTCACCCTGGATGATATGCAGGCGGTAAAAGATATGACGCTGACGGGGGCGGGTATCGCCTGGTTACCCTACTGGCTGGTGCGGGACGACCTCATCAGGGGCAGCCTGAAACAGATACTGAAAGAACATACCTCCGGAAGCTGGCCGGTTTCTGTCGTCTGGCTGCGCACGCCGCATCAGTCGCTGAAAGTCAGGCTGGCTATTCAGGCGCTGTTCAGCGCCCTGCCAGCGATGATTGACGCTGCCGAAGCACAGGTCTGATGGCGTGCCATAAACATCAGACACAAACCTGATGCGTGATGACAGCGCCGCTGGCGTAGCGATGCACCATCAGCACCGGGGGATCATTGGCAGGAGGAACATTTTCGCTCCCAAACCAGACAGGATTCGCAGGGCAGATTGAACCACAAATGCTGGCAGGGATGCCTGCAAATACACCGGTTATGGAACGATGAACGTGGCCTGTGGCAACAGCCAGCAATCTGGCCGGGGCACGTCTGATCAATGCTTCCAGTTCAGTCAGGCCCCGGCACATCGTCTCATCCAGTGGCGCAATGCCTGAAGCGAAGACGTTGTGGTGCAGGAACAGAAAGCAGGGCGAATTGCCTGCATTGTTAAGCTGACGTTCAAGCCAGTCGAGATGTTCCGTCACGCTGCCGTAATCCTGGTGAACGACAGTTGAGTCCAGCCCAATCAGGCGAAGATCACCCCTGTGGTGAATCACATGCAGGGCATCGCCCTTTACATCCTGAGCCCATCGCTTTTCACCCCAGATCGCGCGCATCAGACTCCGATCATCAGCGTTACCCGGCAGGATGAGTGAGGGGAATCTTTGCTGACTCAGGCGGTGTGCAATCGCCCTGTACCCCTCCTGCCACTGTCCGTCCGTCAGATCACCGGTGATAACCAGGACGTCCGGCTGCAGGTGTGTAAGCCAGCTGAGTGCCCGGTCAAACCGGCTCAGGTTCTCATTACCGGGCGCGGCGTGAATATCCGTTACCTGCGCAATCAGCATAAAGGCCTCACCTGTTAAAAGTGGTAAAGGGACAAGGCGCATGCCGCAATCCCAGGCTTTCGCTCTGTGAGTAACTATAGACCGCCAAAAAAAAGCCCTGACAGGCTTGCCAGGGCTGAATAAAAAATCTCTCGAGGGTCATCTACCCATCGTTAAAGCCAATCTACCACAAAAAATGCCAAAGTAAATAGCAAGCGATAAAATCGCTAATTTATTTATAGCCTGCTATTCACATAGCCGCATAACCGCTTTTTCTCTGACACGACGCTGACGTTTCTTCATGCTGTTTCAGCCGCCTTCCCATCCCCCTCCCCCGCCGTCACAAGGAAAAAATCAAATTCCGCCGGGAACTGCCGATAACAGCAGATAGCGACATTGCCTACGCAGGAGAAAGCACCCATGTCATTACCCGATACCCATAGTGAGCAACAGGAAATCACCGAGATCACGGCGCGTGCGGGTGCTATCCTGCGGACGCTTCGGGACAGTCTGCAACAGCTGGGACTGGATAAAACCATTGCCGAGGTTGCGGGCAGCATCCCCAACGCGCGTGAAAGGCTGGGCTACGTGGTCACACTGACCCGTGAAGCCGCAGATGAGGTTATTAACAGCGTTGAAATCACTCAGCCGGTGCAGACTCAGTTGACAGAAAAAGCGGATCGATTACTGCAGCGCTGGAATGCCACGTCAGCAGAGCCCCTGACGAAAGAGCAAACACATCTGTTAGCGGCAGATACCGTTGCCCTGCTGGATGATGTCCCTCATGCCACGAATCTGACACGTCAGCATCTGCACGCCATTATGATGGCGCAGGGATTCCAGGATATTACCGGACAGATCGTGCAGGCGATGATGGCGGTGCTGAATCAGGCAGAGCAGCAGTTAATTCAGGTGATCCGCGATAAATCAGCCTCGCCAGCCAGCGCCGCGCGCGCTACGCCGCCGGCACCTGCGTTCTCCGCTGAACCAGCCGCCAGTCAGGATGATGTCGATGATCTGCTGGCCAGTCTGGGGATTTAGACCGGCTGCGTGAAGACGTATGGCGGCCATCAACGCCGCCAAAGGTCCTTCCTGTCAGTGATTGTGATCCCGCAGAAAAACGGTCAGCACATCTTTTGGCGGAACACCGCCGCACTCCGAGATTAGCCAGCCTGTTGCGCCGCGGTGGTAGCTTCCATGCAAAAGCATGTGATTCAGCATATCAACGGCCCTCATTCTGCCTTCGCCTCCATCGACAAAACGGAATGTAATCGTTTCGTCTAAATCGGCGGGAGAGAGTGCGCTGACATATTCAATATAGCCGTTGGTACAGGCGGCCATTTTAACTTCAAGCTCTTCTGCTGTGGGTGTTTCAGGCGTGTTCAGGGCCGTATAGCCGTGTGGCTTGCCCGAAATATTGGCGCTGAAAATCATGTCTGTCACATAGATGTGGTTCATCAGCCTTAACATCAGGTGACGTTTATGAGCATCAGCGTTGTCGCTGAGGCCTTTAATCGTTTTGAGGGTTTCGGCATCAATCCAGCGTTTGAATTTCAAAAGTGTAACCAGTGTGTCCCTGTCCATGCTTTTTCCTGATTAGCCTGTTCTGATAGCCTGACAATAATACATAGATTACTGCAGCGTTTAATCTTTCAGGTATTACCTGCTCTCACTCGTTTTTCAACCTGACGATGAGCCTGGCTGATAAGACTCCGCCAGCGTTGAGCGGAGTCTCTGTTACGGGGTTAATCAAATACACCGTTGATGACGGCGGTCACGATTGCCGTACTCAGGGCAATCAGCACTAAATCGTCGCCCACGGCTCGCCACTCGTAGCCCGGGTAGTAAGGCAGATCGTTTAGCATGGAAGCGGGCAACGCTTTTTTCGCAATGCCGGGCGGTAACGGTTTACCGCGTGCCACTTTCTTCGCGATGCCCGGCGGCAGGGACTGATAGCCGACCAGGCCATAGTTGACGGCAAGGCTCCGTGCACGAGAGAAGTTGATGTCGGCGTCTACGCGATCGGGTTTCCCGGCATTTTTACGATGTCCATGTTCGTTTTTTGATTTTGCGTTACCCGGCCCTTTATTGCCGTGCGCTCCATTGTTCCCGTGATTCCCGTTACCCTGACCTCCGCCGTGACCGTTGCCATTGCCATTGCCATTGCCAGGATTTGCATAAACCGGTGCAGCACAGACGGCCAAACCTATAACCAGCGCAACGGCTGCTTTAAGAGTACGTTGCTTAAGCATGATAGAATTCCTTAATATCGATTGCGTCTCTGAAATATTAGCTAACGCGGCAAAGTTGACAATCTCACGATCTCTCAAAGCCGCGTTTCCTGCTTTAAGAAAAAGATTATTTTAATGTTCGCACAGACAATGAAGAAATGGTGTTTTAACGCAAACTGGCCGCATAAAATAGTCATTCTGATTCTGTCTGAGGATTTTATTCACCGCCACTTCATGGTGACAGATGCCGGTATTAAGGCAGCAAGTCGAATCGCCTTTTTCAGCGCTTATTAACGCATGCAGACTTATTCAGAGAAGAATGATTCCAAATCGCTTCAGTAATATTGCCCAGAGGGCAAAGAGCACGACGGTTATCGCGCAGGCGATGAGCAGTGTCAGCCAGAAGCCAGCACGCGGGTAAATAAAGGGGAACAGGATAAACATCGGCAGTGTCGGCACCACGTACCAGAAGGTATACCAGGCGTGAGCGGCAATTTTTTCCTGTGCCTGCCCTTCCAGCTTCATCCAGATAAGCACCAGCAGGGTCACCAGCGGCAGGGCCGCGAGCAGGCCGCCGAGCCGGTCGCTGCGCTTTGCCACTTCTGAGATCAGTACAACCATAAAGGCCGTTATCGCATATTTTGTCACGAGCCAGATCATCACACTCTCCTGAATCTTAAACCCACAGGTCAGCCCTGCGGGTTTAATAAAGCACCAGCAACGGCAGCAAGACTCTCTGGCGGTAACGTTGTGAAGATCATCACGTGAATGCGCTTCACGCCATCGCAGCCATTATTTCTGCAGCCATTTTTCCAGCTGTTCGATTTCACCCTTCTGCGCTTTGATGATCTCCTGCGCCATCTTTCTCATTTCAGGATCTTTACCATATTTCAGCTCCGTTTCAGCCATGGCAATCGCTCCTTTGTGATGCTCGGCCATACCGCTGGCAAAGGCCCTGTCAGGATCCTGCTCCTTCATTGCCGCCATCATGTTGTGATGCATCTTCTGCATGCCCGCCATGTACTCTTTTGATGCGGGAGAATCCGGCATATCGTGCGTCATTTTCATCTCTGCTTTCTGCGCCATGGCCGTCACCGGCAGAACCACCAGCAGTGATAGCAGGGCCATCTGTGACTTTTTCATGTTCTTTTCCTTTTGCGGGTTAAGAATTCTGAGTGTAGCTGACGGCAACCTTCATTTGCGCTAACCTGGTGATTAAGCCGGTCTGAGCGGATTTGACCTCTGAGCAGAGATCGGGATGCAGAACAGACCTGAACCATTAAGCTCATCAGCGTGAGAGATCATGAAAAAACCCATCGTCCCTGAAGACTTTAAACACTATTACCATGACTGGCACTTCTCTCCGGTTATCGAATCCGATGGCACATTCTATCTCTCTGGGGTTACCGCTGCGCGTAAGGACAAACCGATAAGCAAAGATCCTGGCGAGCAATTTCATGATGCGTTTTATAAGCTGGGCGTCTACCTGAACGCTGCCGGTTTGACCTATGACAACATTGTGGAGATGACCACTTTTCATATCGACCTGAAAAAACATATCGCCCTGTTTTCCAGCGTGAAAGATGCCTATATCAAGGCCCCCTATCCGGCATGGTCTGCGATCGGCGTGTCGGAATTCATTCCGGAGAATGCGCTGGTGGAAATGCGGATCGTGGCCAGAAAATAGTGTCAGCCCGGCGTCAGTGTGAAGAAACGAAAACTGAGGCGTCCTGCGCAGGCGGAACAGCGAAGTGTTTCTGCATGCGTTTGATCTCCTCTGCCGGAGGCAGACCAAACAAGCGTTTAAATTCACGATTGAACTGCGAAGGGCTCTCATAGCCCACGGCGAAACTGGCAGAGGCCGCGGTCATCTGCTGACGAACCATCAGCATTCGCGCCTGGTGAAGGCGCACCGATTTCACATACTGCATCGGTGGCAAGCGGGTGATCGCTTTAAAATGAAGATGAAAGGTCGGCACGCTCATGCCCGCTTCATGAGCCAGCTCACTCAGCGTCACGGATTCTGCATAGGTGGCATGGATGCGCTGCAATACTTTTCCTATCCTGCTGAACTGCCCCTGTAACGCCAGCGCGGCTCGCATGGCGTTACCCTGCGCACCGGTCAGTACGCGAAAATAGAGCTCCCGCAATCGCGCCTGGCCAAGAATCTCAGCTTCAAGCGGATTGTTCAGGACCTTAAGCAACCCCTCTACAGCTGACCTCACCGGCTCATCCATCGGGCTGGAGATCATGCTCTGTGGCGCGGTTGCAGGGTGCAGCGCCTCATGCTGATCGATCTGCAACATAAGCTCAGCGGCCAGCTGAAAATCCAGATGCAGATAAATGGCCAGCAGGGGATGCGCTGCTGACGCGTCGGTTTCCATCGTAAACGGAACCGGCACGGACACCGCCAGATAGTGCTGTTCATCATAGATGTAGGTCTGCTGGCCAAAATAACCGCGTTTGCTGCCCTGACAGACAATCACGATCCCGGGATCATACAGCACCGGCGTTCTGGCCAGCGGGCGATCGGAACGCAAAATGCGCACACCCGATAACGCAGTCAGGTTGTAGCCCTCCTGCGGGGCAAGGGCTTTTATCAGGGTGATCATGTCGGACATCGCTGCACCTCATAAGATCAGGCAATAAAACGAGAAGAAAGGGCCTGAAAATCCGGCTCCACAGAGAATACCATGCAATTCCGACAATTCATGGAGGTTCTGATTATGACAACGGCAAAAACAATCTTAATCACAGGTGTCAGCAGCGGCTTTGGTCTTGCTCTGGCACAGGAGGCACTCAGGGCCGGGCATCGGGTCATCGGCACGGTGCGTAACCGCGCCGCGCTGGAGGCATTTGAGGCGCTGGATCCTGCGCGTGCGGCAGGCCGTCTGCTGGATGTGACAGAGGCTGAGCGTATTGATGAGGTGGTCAGGGAGATTGAATCTACCTTCGGTGAAGTTGATGTGCTGGTAAACAACGCCGGTTACGGCCACGAAGGCATCATGGAGGAGTCTTCTCTGGAAGAGATGCGCCACCAGTTTGACGTTAATGTCTTTGGCGCGGTCACGATGATCAAGGCTCTGCTGCCGGGCATGCGTCAGCGCCGTCGCGGCCATATCATTAACATCACCTCGATGGGCGGATTTATCACCCTGCCCGGCATCAGCTACTACTGCGGCAGCAAGTTTGCATTAGAGGGCATTTCAGAAACCTTAGGCAAGGAACTGGCACCCTTTAATATCGCGGTTACCGCTGTGGCCCCCGGCTCATTCCGCACAGACTGGGCGGGGCGTTCGATGGTAAGAAGCGCGCGCACGATTCCGGACTATGACGCATTATTCGACCCCATCCGTCAGGCCCGTGAAGAAAAGAGCGGAAAGCAACGCGGTAACCCCGCAAAGGCTGCCCGGGCCATACTGGCACTGATTGAAAGCCACAATCCACCCGCTCATCTGTTGCTGGGCAGTGATGCCCTGGACTTAGTGCGCCAGAAGCTGACGGCACTCAGTGCGGAGATCGATCGCTGGGAAACGGTTACGCGCTCGACGGATGACTAACCGGTTCCGCGACGGCGGGATGGAAGGGAAACGCTGGCTGAGACGTCCGTGCGCCCGGAGGTGCGCCGGATTAAGCGGATACTCAGCCCTGCTCCCACCGCCAGGCAGCCAGCCATCGTCAAAAGCGCAACGATAAACGCCTGCGAAATCCCGGCTGCACTTTTATCACTGCCGAGCAGGCTGTAGAAAAGTCCGCCGATGACGGCCACGCTGAGCGCCGTGCTGATTTGTAACGCGGCGCTGGTGACGCCCGCAATCATCCCTGAAAACGGCGCCGCAACCTGGCCTGTCACCATCCGCACCAGCGTTGGCATGGCCAGCCCCTGACCCAGCCCCGTCAGGAAAAGGAGCGCCGCGAGCGGCAGCATGGCGGGAGAGTGGCCTGTCTGCGTCGTGACGATCAGCCAGGCCAGCCCCGCCAGTCCCGCGGTCTCGCATCCCATCCCGATGGCGCTGAGCAGATTGCCGACAAAGCGTCTCAGGTAAGGGGTGAGCAGTGGCCCGATCAGAAATCCCAGACCAAAGGGCAGAAAAAGCGTGCCTGCTGTCAGCGCGTTCAGATGCAGCGCGCCCTGCAGATAAACTGAAAACAACAGAAAGAAGGTACCAATCGAATAGAACAGCAGAACGATGACCAGTCCCTGCCCCAGGCCCGGCGCGCGCAACACAGTCGGATTCAGCAGTGGTGTTCCGCCCTTCAGGCTGAGGCGATGCTCATAACGCCATAATGCCGAGGCCAGCAGCGGGACCGTCACAAAGAGCAGCCACGTCCACCAGGGCCACCCTGCCTCCCGGCCTTCAATCAGCGGAACAATCAGCGCGCTCAGCGTCAGCGTTGCCAGTAGTGTGCCAACAGGATCGAGTCGCTGAGCGGAAGGTGCCCGCGTTTCCTTCAGCAGCGGCAGGCCAAAAAGAACAACCAGCAGCGCTACCGGCAGGTTAACCAGAAAAATTGCCCGCCATCCGAGATGAAACAGATCGGCCTGAATCAGAATGCCCCCGAGCACCTGCCCGATAACAGAAGCCAGCCCAAACACGGCACCATAAATACTCAGCGCCAGCGGTCTCTCCGCTTCAGGAAAAATAGCCTGAACGGAAGCCAGCGCCTGCGGGGCCATAATGGCGGCTGTCATCCCCTGCAGTAGGCGTCCGGCAATCAGAACCCAGGGTGACCAGGCAAAACCACACAGCACAGAGGCAGCGGCAAAACCGATCAGCCCCAGAAAGAACATCTTTCCACGACCATAAATATCACCCAGACGCCCTCCGGTAATCAGCGTCACCGCATACACCGCGGCATAGGAGGAGATCACCAGCTGCTCCGCCGAGGATGACGTACCCAGTTCATGCTGAATCGCGGGCAGTGCCACGTTGACGATAAAGAAATCGAGCGGCGGCAGGAAAGCGCCGACAAGTAAAATGATAAACATGGCCCAGCGACGTGGCTCGGCCTGCGGGATGTGATGTATGGACATTAATCACTCCTTAGAAAATGGAAACGTCCCCCGTCAGGGACATGAAGCAAGGGATCGGAAGGGGCGTGTCGCCTCTGTCAGCCCAGCGGCGCGACAATCAGCGCATACCGCCGGAGGCCAGTATCACTTCACCGTTTATCCAGCCCGCTTCCTCTGAAGCGAGAAAAGAGACGATCGGTGCAACATCGTCCACCTGACCGATACGGCCGAGCGGCGTCTGCGCTTCATTCCACGTCTGAAACGCTGAATTCATTGCGCCAGCGCTGTGACTTCCTTCTGTTTCGATCAGACCGGGATTGACCGCATTTACCCGGATGCCGCGCGGGCCGAGCTCTTTTGAAAGAACCCCTGTGATGGCATCTATCGCGCCTTTAGCCCCGCTGTAGATGGCGCTTTCGGCGATGAAGACGCGGGTGACAAACGAACTGATGTTGATGATGCTGCCTCCCCTGCCCATGTAAGGGACGGCCGCCGCGGTGACTAACAACGGCCCCAGAACATTGATGTCGAACTGGCGGCGATAGAGCGCTTCGGTGCTCTCCTCAATGGCAGCGAACTGATAAACACCGGCGTTGTTCACCACAATATCCAGCTGTCCGTAATGCGCGAGCGTGGTGCTGATCAGAGCTTCAACGCCGGTCTGGCTGGTGACATCGGCCGCCACAGCCAGCGCCTCACCCGCGGCCGCGTCGATCGCGGCGACCACCTGCTCAGCCCCCTCTCTGTCTGAGAGGTAACTGACAACCACTTTCGCCCCCTCGGCAGCCAGCTGACGGGCTATTCCGGCTCCGATACCTTTTGAACCACCGGTAACAAGAGCGACTTTGTCTTTTAATCTCTTCATAGTTAGCTTCCTGATAAAGAGGCCTGCGGCGACCCGATGAAAGCTATGTTGATACCTTCAAAGTTGTTTGATAACTGACACTTTTGTATATTCGATGTTCATTTTTGTACGGAGGGCGCGGCTGTGGAGTGGAGTGATGTTCAGGTATTTCTTGCCGTCATGCGTAACGGCTCTTACGGGAAAGCGGCCCTGAGTCTGGGCGTAAGTCATCCGACGGTAGGACGCCGCATAAAGGCCCTGGAGGATGAGGCGCAGCAGGCACTGTTTCGCCGGACACAGGATGGCCTGGTGCTGACCGATGCCGGTGACGGCGTGATGAAGCTGGCCGAAGCGATGGAAAATTCGGCGCTGGCGATGGAGCGACGCCTGGCCGGAAATCACGAACGCCTTGAAGGGATTTTACGTATCTCAGCGGCAGAGTGGTTTACTAACTACGTGCTGGCACCGGTTCTGAGCGAACTGACGCGCCGTCATCCGGCGATCGTGCCGGAGGTGATCGCCAGCTTTCGCCTGCTCGATCTGTCGCGCCGCGATGCCGACGTCGCGTTTCGAATTGTGCCTTTTACCGATCCCGACATCGTTCAGCGACGTCTGATGAGCGTGCCTTATGCCCTTTACGGAACGCCTGAGAAGGCGGAGGCGCTGTTAAGCGCCCCCTCTTCGGTGGGGCTGATCCTGATGAACAGCGCACAGTCACACTTTCCTGACGTTTCCTGGCTTCTGGAACGGTTTCCGCAGTCGGCCCCGGCGTTCAAAAGCACCAGCCGGGCTGTTCAGGCACAGATGTGCCTGCGCGGAATGGGCGTCGCCGTGCTGCCTCAGCCACTGGGCGACGCCACGCCGGGCCTGCAGCGCATTGCCACGCCAGATATGCCGCCATCAAGGGATATCTGGGCAGGTTATCACCAGGACCTCCGTCATATGGACCGGCTGCGTGCCCTGCTTGATCTTGCAGAAACGATGCTGGCCCCGGAACCCGACTGACAGGACATGACGGCGTCAGGGGGCTTACACCGTCACTTTACGCCTGCGACCATTTTTAAGGGTCAGCGTGATGGCGGAAATCAGGAAATAGAAGACGCCAAACGCCGCGTAGGGGGCAACCGTGGTGACATCCAGATGCATATCACTGCTCGCCTGCCTGAACATAAAAATGCCCGCCAGCGCAGATTGCGCACCACTTAAAATCATCGCCCACTGCCCATTAGAAGAGTTCCAGCGGCGGAGGGACGCCGAAAGCTGAAGCAGGCCCGAAAATATTGCCCAGATACCAAAGACTTTAATGGTCGCATTTATGCTGACGGAGAGTGACCAGATAATGGCCGCCGCGACAATCAGGCTCACAATCAGGTTAAATTTCTGCGGTGGGTTTACCGCTAATCCGCCTGACTTCCTGGCATCTAAATAATTTGCGAAGGCGTCCCAGGCCGGATAGAGAATAAAGAGAACGGCTCCGATGGTGGGATGATCTTTACCAATCAACACCGCGAGCAGAATCCAGATAACAGATGCGGTCGCACGGATATAGTAATAAGACTGAAGCCATTGGTTCTGGGCGTGCGTAACAGATGGTTGAGGGGTCTGCATAATAACTCTCCGGTTTGATCTGAAGGTAAATACTTTCACAGGCGCTGACTGACTCAGAGCCAGGCATTTCAGTGAGACGGGGCAATATCATTCAGGTCGTTTTCGCTGATTCCCCTCCGGCGATAACCGGCTTTGTTTATCAGACGAACACTGCGTATTCGCAAAGGCCCTCCTCTGGGGCTCAAAGCAGGGAACCGGACGCTCTCAGGCGCAGTCCAGATAACAATCGGCGTTAACGGGCTCACACTCCCTGGCGGGTAAGGTAGCGGGCAGACAAACGGCACGTCCGGGATCAGTGAATAAACGTCAGCGTCACATCTCAACGCGAGTTCATTTTTATTCATCAGCTGGCACGGCAATGAAGCAGATTCACGATGCTCATCCGCATCACAGACGGCCTCAGAGACTCGCTTTCTGTCCGCCAGCAGTTGCGCAAGAAGGGCATCAATGTGCGTCCGCTGGGGAGTGGCAGCGATTGCTATCTTTTGCCCGGCGGGCAGCGGGACCTTATGAGCCAGTGAAAGCCGGACCTGATTCTGCAACTGCGTCTGAAAACCGGCTGCAATGGCGTCAGGCTGGTTACTCATTCTAAAACAGAATGGAGAGAGAACAGGTAATGATGGCAGAGCACGAACTGTCGTCATAAATAACTTCCTCGTGTTTGCTGAGACAAAAGCGATCTGTTCCGCCAGCGGATGCATGGCAGAGATTCCGGATAATGTAATTACCGGGGATAATTAACCGTTCTTCTGGATGGCCCACAATAAAATTCAGCAGCAGCGCGCTGAATTAAATGAAAGCTGGAAAATAGTAACAGGTGCCGCAAAAGCGACTATTTATTCGGACTCGCTTAATGACTTTTCAGTAATCGTTTTATTACCGGTTCGACAATTTGCAGGAATATGTCAGGATTATTCAAAGCGCGTGCAGCAATAATCGCACCATGTACCGTCGCCATAACCGATTTCGCTTCTGCTGCTGCACTTTCCTGCAGGTTAAAAACGTGGCTCTTATTTCCCCTGTCGAGCACGGCGGTCAGCCATTCCGTGAGATCGCTAAAATGTCCGGTCACTTCCTGAGCGACCTCTTCAGGTAAAACCGGTAACTCCACAGCCAGCATCACACAGATACAGAAAGGCGAGTTGTTCTCTTTTATGCAGGTGGCCCAGAAGTTCACATAGCTGTTAATTTCCCCCAGGGCGTCTCCGGCGAAGTGCTGACTGATTGCCGCCATGCCTGTCTGTGCCTGCTGACGATAATCACCCACCACCGCCTGCACCAGATCTGCTTTAGCGGGGAAATGGTGATGAATACTGGATTTGCGGATTTTTACCCGCTCAGCCAGATCGGCATAGCTGAAGCTGTTATATCCGCCGGAGGTGAGCAGCATTCGGGTATGGTGCATTATCTCTTCGGCTTTCTGTGAACGTTCGGTACTCATGCATGCTCCGGCAGTTGAGATCAATTAACGGCAAATCGGTAAACGGCCCTGAACCTACTGACCGCCATGCGGGTTGTCAAGCGAGCCTGGCGCGCCTCCTTTACGCTTACTCAGGCCAGCCATACTGCTGAACACCCCATCGCGGAGTATCAATCCATGGAACAGGGCAGCGGCAAGATGCAACATCACCGTCATGAAAAGGGCCAAAGCAACCCAGCTGTGAAGCGGCCGCAGCAGAGCATAGGCGTCGTTGCTGACAGGAAAAATGGCCGGCAGCACCCGGTCACCCAGGGTAATGGGATAACCAGCGGCCGACTGCATCGCCCAGCCGATGAGAGGCTGAGCCAGCATCATGGCATACAGCGCCCAGTGGGACAGATGCGCTAACCCCTTCTGACAGCCCGGTAGCGTGGCCGGCAGCGCAGGTTTAGCGGTAGTGAAGCGCAGCCAGAGCCGCACAATCACCAGCAACAGAATCATCAGGCCCAGAGGTTTATGTATGGCCCGCGGCATCGATAAAATTAAAGGCGTTCAGGCTGTTAAAGCGATCGCTTATCCAGCTGGAAGAAGGCACTGCTTGCTTTGCCCAGCCAAAAAAGCGTTTGATCTCCGGGTGCTGCTGCACAAAAGCCTGAACTTTAGCGGGATTGGGTTTACCCGTTCTGGCATCCGGCAGCGTCGCGACCTGCAGATCGTAAAAACCCTCTACGCTCTGGACCGGAAAGAACGGCATCGCATTCATGCCGGTTCGCCACTGTTCACCGTTTTTCTGATAAAAGGCCAGCGCCATGCTGCGCACCGGCACCGTATAGTCAGGCGCATGGGGATTGCCGCCTGCAATTGCCAGACGACCCACCACAGGCGTCACTCCTGGCGCGAACAGCGCGGCGCGCGACAGGGCAGTGGCGTTACCGTTTGCCGAAAAGTCGCCCAGAATACAGACGCCTTTAGCATGATTGCGGCGAAAGCCTGGATGCCTGCCGCCCGACTTTTCTAAAGCCGTGACCAGCTTATCCGAAGTCAGCCGCGACCTGTCCAGCCAGCCACCCGCCCACAGTATGAGCGCAATCAACAGTAACGGTATGACCGCGATTATCGCCAGACGCGCTAATTTCTGACGGTTAGAAAGAGAAGATTTATTCATTAACACACTCAACATTGCAGAAATTAACGTCAACGCTCATTCGCGCGTCATCCTTCACGTTTTGCCTCTGACAGAACGATGAACCCGTTAATCGCGCCGGGCCTGCAATGAATCTACTAGTAGGTAGGCTAAGGTGTCAAACGACTTTGCGTCTTTCTTTTAATCATCTGTGCTTCAGAGAGGAAGCTGGATGAGGGGCGTAGCAGGAGTTACAGACAGCGTCTTTTCCGGCCGGTACATCGCGACAAATGGCGTCCACTCTTCCGGACGCCCTGCCCACCCGGCACGCTGTTTACTCAGTAAACCCTGAGCCGGTTACTGCGACATCTGTTGGGCAGATTTCAGGTGCTCCCCGACAACCGGGGTATGCGCGTCGGCCAGCGCTTTTACATCCGGATCTTTTATCGTCTTAGCATCACTTTCCAGCGTTGACAGCACCATTTTATGGTCTTTCAGGCCGGCATTTTCCATATACATTTTGTCAAATGCCCCGCCGCTCTGCTTTTCCAGTTCCAGGGCCATCGCCTTATGGGTGGCATCCGGCTCAGTGGGTAACGCGACCCCTTTTTGCTGAGCGACCGTCTGCACTTTGGTCAGGGCAGCGCCGTGATCGGCAACCATCTTCTGAGCGAAGGCCTTAACGTCAGCGCTTTGCGACTTACTGAGCGCGATTTTTGCGGCGGCAATTTCATTGATATTGGCCTGCGCCATCTCTTTAATCGCTTTCTGGTCGCCTGCGCTGAGTTTTCCGTTCGATGCGGAGGAGGGATTACCGCTTTGCGGTGTGCTTGTCTGCGTCTGAGCCTGCACGCTGGCAGTAGAGAACAGGGTCACTACTGCTGAGACAGCCAGCAGCCCTTTCACCGTTTTTGTATATTGCATTGTGTACTCCTGAATAGAGCGGAAGAAAATGAACCCTGCCCGGCACAAAGTTCCGGACAAAGTAGTCATTGAATGATTTGAATACCGTGCAGAAATAGCGTGGTCAGGCACGGGTTTCCTGCGTTTTACCGCGGCGGCTCACTGACCCCCCTTTACGTCCCGCTTCAATGGCGCGTTCAGGGTTATTTTTAAAATTCCCACTACTGGCTTTTCCGCCGAGCCGTCCCGCTTCTGAAGCCCGCTGGGGATTTTCTGCGAAATTACCCGATCCGCCTCTGTGCTTGTTCATATTCATCTCACTTTTGATGTTAATGACTTAACAAGCGTGGTTTGAATACTATTTAAACACAAACTTTTAGTATTATTTCCTTTGAGACAATCATCGCGTTAAATATTCCCGCTTCGCTCAGAAAAAAATATATCGTCTTTATAAGCAACAGGTTCACTCTGAAATCTGTACCAAAGCGAAAATCATTGCATCGCTTTTCTGATGCGTTTTTAAGACGATTCTTAGCCGTAACCCGGACAGAGATAACCTGTTGCCTGATCAGCATGTTAAATAATCTTACGAGCCTGATGCCACGCGTAAAATCAGCAGAACTGGCACTAAAAGAAGAAAATCACAGACTGTTTTTACGAAATAAAGCGTAAGCGGCAAAAATTAAAAAAACGGGAATGAGACAAAATCGTGAAGCTGGAATTTTCAGTAAACGTTTCCTGTTTCCGGTCCAGCCGTTGTCATGGATGGCAGATAAATGAACTGCACCAGTAAAGTACCGTTTCCCTTAAACGTGGCAATCTGTCAGAGGGCCAGGAGCAATCCCGAATCGATGAAAATAAATTTTACGGGATTACTGCCAGCGGCGCGGGACGCAATCCGGAAATCAATTCAATCTGCGTTTCCGACTGAGTCAGGTTCAATGGCCTCAATCAGAGATTTACCCTGATTATGAATGTTGCCGACTTTGCGGGTAACAGGATGCCAGGTAAAGGCCGTCTCAGGTAAGGCTGTGTCACGTGCGATCTCCTGCGCACGTTCTGGCGTGGTTTCTGCACTCAGCCATTCGCGTACTGCATCGGCACGCAAAACCAGCGGGCGACGGTCATGAATATCGACCATGCCTTGATTGCTCGCGGCCGTTACGATGACAAACCCCTCGCGCCCGTGATCCCTGCCGTAAGGCGCCCTGCCAATCGCAGCAAAGAATAGCGGCTCCTGCTTTTTGTGGCAGATAAAATAGGGCTGTTTTGCATTGCCGTCCCGCTTCCACTCAAACCAGCCATCTGCCGGAACAATAGCGCGTCCATGCTCCCAGAGAGGTTTAAACATACGCCCTGTGGCAGCCGTCTCACCGCGAGCGTTAATGAGTGGCTGCTTGTGCCACCAATCCGGACCATAACCCCACCAGACCGGGTCAAAGTGGATCGCCTCCTCCCGCTCATTGAGCAGCAGGACGTTTGTTCCAGGCGCAACGTTGTAGCGCCCTATCGGTTCCGGATCGTAAATGACCTCATCGGGCGTCAGCCCCAGTGCGTCAAAGTATTCATCTCTGCTGCTGTACTGCGCAAACCGTCCACACATAGTCACCTCCTCAGCAAAGGATAGTGTGTTACGGGCAGGCCGCTCAGGCTATTTTCAGGATGCGCTACTCTTATTCTGGTAAGCGTCAGCGAATACTGAGGTCACGACGCAGCTCATCAGAAAGAGGACGCGAAAATGAAAATTACGGTGGTTTTTGAAGATACAGGCGTGGAAGAAGAGCATGACTTTGACGCGAAACCCCGCGCAGGCGATTTAATTACGTTGCCGCGCGACGGAAAAGGAGAGGATTTTATCGTGCTGATTGAGCCCGATCCTGATCACACGCATGACGATGGCCGCGACGGACATCCCACTAAGGCCAGGGTCCGGCCTGCGTAGTGCCCCATTTGATCAAAATCGGCGAACCTGCGTTTAACCGATCCTGGCCGCCCGGCATATGCCACACCGGGCGGCCCTTTCATGACAACGCAATAATCATCAGGTGCGCACGCGCAGTGCGGCCTCAATCCTGTCGGCAATTTTCGTGACCACATAGGCAATCACCATGTAGAACGCTGCCGCAATCAGGAAGGCTTCGAGATAGTAGAAGTTCAGGGCTGCCGTTAACTGGGCCTGAGCAAATATATCCACCACTTCGATGGCAAACGCCAGCGACAGGGCTTTCATGATCACCATAAACGCATTCGCCAGATCGGGGATTGCCGCCACGATGATCTGTGGAAACATCACCCGACGGAACAGCTGTCCGCCGCTGTAGCCGAGCGATAAGGCGGCATCCGACTGACCGCTGTCGAACGAATTCAGCGCGCCTTTCCACACTTCAGCCTGGAACGCCGCTACGCAGGCACTCAGCGCCACAATGATGATGACCCAGTTCGGCAGAGAGTGAGCATTGACCGCTATTCCGGACAGCGTGGCGACAAAGTGCAGCGCCGGGGGCAGACCGTAGTAGGCGAGGAAAATCACCACCACCATCGGCACACCTTTGAAGGCAATTTTGTAGGCGATGACCAGCTGCCGCAGCACCGGGATGCGCTGATACTCAATAAAGGCAAACAGTCCGCCCAGCAGCGTCGAACAGATGAATATCGTCACTGCCATCAGCAGCGTTACCGGCACCGCATCCAGAATGCTCCAGAAGTCCGGCAGTAACACCTCAGCATCAAACATAGTTTTTCTCCCCTGCTCAGACGCTGGTGGTGAACTTCACGCGCGGTGCAGACTTAGCGCTGTACTTCGCATGACGTTGTTCGAAGAAGCGGATAACCAGCCACGCCACACCGCACAGCAGTGAATAGAGCACGGCCAGCACCAGATAGGTGCCGAACTGATACTGGTTGTAATCGCGTTCCATAATCAGGTGCGCGGTTGCCATCACATCAGCTGCACCGATGTACATTACCAGCGCCACATTATGAATCAGATAGATAATGGCATTGCCGTAGCCCGGCAGCGCAAAGTGCACCGCCTGTGGGCCGATGACACGCAGCATTTTCTGGCGGAAGCTGTAGCCCAGGCTGTCGGTGGCATCGTGCTGACCACGCTCAACCGCAAGATAGGCCGGGCGCATCACTTCCGACAGGTAACCCCCGTGATAGAGGCTCAGGCCGATCATCGCCGCCACGTTGGCGGTGAAAAAGTCGCGAAAACCGAAGTTATCGGTAATCAGTGGCATGCCGTAGAAGGCGACAAACAGCTGCAGCACCACAGGCACGCTGCGCGCGTAGGAGACATAGAGATCGGCCAGCTGGCTGATCACGGGAAGACGGCGCACGCGGAAAAACGTGGCGATAAGCGCCAGAAAGAACCCGATAATCATCGCCACAAACATGATGCCGAGCGTCAGAGGCAGCGCCGACAGCAGTTCTGGGATCATGGAGGATAGATTCACGGTGAAACACTCCTGCTAAAAAGGACAGCCTGCGCCCGATCTGACACCGGGCGCAGTGAATCTGTTACTTCATGTACTTCGTCACGTCTTCGCCAAACCACTTCTGCGCCAGCTTATCCAGCGTGCCATCCGCTTTCAGCGCCTTCAACGATTGAGCGATGTCATCACTCAGCGCCTGGTTCTCAGCGGAGCGGTGGATCAGCACATAGGTGTTGTTAATCACCACCGGCTCACTGGCTTTGATCGCCAGCTTCTGGTTGTCGATGACCGTCTGCTCACCCAGATTTGACGGCAGGATCAGCGCGTCATATTTCCCGTTCTGCACCTCTTTCAGGCGATCCGGGTAAGGCACACCCGCGCTGGACGCTTTGATGGTGATTTTGTCGTTCGGATTATCCTGCTGCCACTGGGTGACAAACTTATAGACGCCACCGCCTGCGGTCACCGGCACGATATTCTTACCGACCAGATCTTTCATGCTGTTGATGTTGCTGTCGCTGCGACTGTAGATCTTCATCAGGCTGGCACCGATCGGTGCATCCGGGATCAGGAACTGTTTACTGCGGGCAGGCGCTTTATAATATCCGCCCGTCGCCATGTCATATTTGCCGGTCACCAGGCCGGTTTCCTGGGCAATATCCGCCGCGCCTTCCATCACAAACTTATACTGTGGCAGTTTCGCGTTGATCGCTCTCAGTACGTCCGGCTCGTAGCCCTGTGGCTCATGGCCGATTGCGCCCCATGACAGGGGTTTGGACTCTGCTGCGGTAGCGATCTTAATGGTGCGAACGGCACCCGCAAAGCTGTTACCGCTAATCAGGGCCAGTGCGATGATGCCAGGCGCGGCCAGGCGACGTAATGTGGTTTTGATTGCAGGCATGTCTCTGACTCCTGTGATTATTAGAATACTTTTTCTGAGTTGAGGAACTGGGCAAGGCGCGGCAGCGTGGGGTTATCAAACATCTCTGCTGGCGTCCCCTGCGCAGCCACCACACCCTGATCCATAAACACGATGCGGTTCGAAATGCTCTTCGCAAACTGCATTTCGTGCGTCACCAGCAGCGAGGTAATGCCGGATGACGCCACATCTTTGATCACTTTGAGCACTTCCCCCACCAGCTCGGGATCGAGCGATGAGGTCGGTTCATCAAACAGCATCACATCGGGACGGACTGCCAGCGCCCGGGCGATACCGGTACGCTGTAACTGCCCGCCAGACAGCTGTGACGGATAGTGATGGTGCTTCGCCCCCAGGCCTACGCGCTCCAGCTCCTGCACGGCGATGTCGCGCGCCTGCTGTCGGGTTTTACGCTGGATGACGATCAGCGGGTCCATCACGTTCTCCAGCACCGTCATATTCTTGAAGACGTTAAACTGCTGAAACACCATGGCGGTACGCAGACGGATCGCCTGAATCGCCGCTTTGTCGGGTGACTGATAATCCATGCGGATCTGATCGAGCTGAATCGTCCCCGCAGAGGGCTTCGCCAGATAGTTGATGCAGCGCAGCAGCGTGGTTTTCCCGGTGCCGCTTGGCCCGATGATCGACACCACATCGCCACGTTTGACCGACAGGTCGACGCCTTTAAGAATCGGGTTGCTGCCGTAAGCGAGCGTAATATTGTTGAGTTCTAACATCCGGTGCAGCCCTTATTTGTTCAGGTCAGCATGGCCGAGCACATGCATCAGACGGTTGGCCCAGCCAAAGATGGCGATGGCGTGGATGAGATCGATGATCTCCTGATCGTTCATGCCGACAGCGCGCAGAGCGGCCACATCGTCCGGCGTCGCCTCAGAGGGCGTGACCGATAAACGACGGGCAAAGTGATAGATCGCCGCGTCGCGTTCACCTAATACATCGGCCCTGTCGAAGTAGACCGCACTGACCACCGCGTCATTCCCGGCCAGCTGGGCATGACGGCGCGCATGCACCACTGCACAGTAACGACAACCGTTGACGATGGATGCACCGAGCGCGCCCAGCTCTCGATCCGCGCGGTCCAGTCCCCCTTCAACATACATAATGGCGTTGAACAGGCCGGTGCGGGCGGTGTAACTTTCGGGATCGTGCACCAGCGTGCGCACGTACTCTGAGATTTTCTTGTTGGAGGGCGTCACCTTCATCGCATCAAGCTGTGCCGGTGTCGCCTGTTCAACCTCGACCGGCGTGATATAGGGATGCCAGTGCAGTGGTTTGAGGTTAACTGACGGAATCATGCGGACCTCATCAGGCGTAAGCCAGCCGCGACGCGCGTCTGGAAGTTAACAAAGGCGATCAGTTCCGAGAGCGCGACGATTTGCGGGTTGCTTAACCCGGCCTGCTCAAGCAGCCGGATATGCTGTTCGGTCGCCTGAATGGGTTGCTGCGTCACCAGATCGGCATGGCGCACAATCGTTGCCAGCGGCTCTTCACTCACCCCACCGCCCGCGGCCAGGGTCAGCAGCACGTCAGACGGATTTAACGCCGCCAGCTGAGCCTGGTAATCCCGTTGCAGCGCGGCATCGTCGTTCTGGTGTGCCATGCGCTGGGCCAGCGCCAGACGCAGATCCGCCGGTAAACCCTGTTTATCTTCGGGCGCCAGCACGGACAGACGGCACGCTTCTGCACCCTCAACAAATTCGGGGCGCAGGCGGCGCGTCTGATACAACGCCTCATCGGGTGTTAATCCGGCTGCCTGATCAATAACGTCGATCACAACGCGTTCTCCTGTTTTAGTTGCGGGGTTGAATCCACCCATTCATCGCCCTGCAATTCAGGGGTGTCATAAGCCTGTAAACTGGCGAAGTGCTGTTCGACATCCTCGGCAAACAGCGAGGCCGTTATGCCGCGCACCAGACGATCGGCCCCTGCACTCACGGCCGGGATATCGCCGGAGACTTTGCCGTGCGTCAGCATCGCGGCATCGTTAAAGCAGTGAATGTGTGCCAGCATCGGGCAGGCCCCTGGCGTCACTTCGCGAAACTCAAAGGAAGGTCCCAGATCCGGCGCGTCTAGCAGGTTCTGACGTGCTGGCCCCATCTCTGGCTGATAGCGGCCGTCGGCCCAGCTGCGGATATGCGGCGCGATGGCAGCAAACTCCGGCCGGCCGTGGAAATCGTTGGTGAAACCGGTGGCGGCAATCAGGAAGTCGTAGCGCAGTGCGCCCTGGGTGGTTTCGATCACCAGGCCCTCTGCTTCCTGCCTGACGGCGTTAATGGCACAGTCGAGAAAGAAACGCGCATTGTCATGACGGGAAACGCGCAGGGTTGACGCGCGCGGCGGCGGCGTTTGTGTCGCGGCGGTGTAGTCGACAAACTTCCATTTCCACGCATCCGGCAGAGAGTGCATGCCGTGTATCACCCCCTGGCTGCCGATGCCGGTCATCTTGTTGATACGCGGCATCGCTTTGCGCCGGATCAGCAGATCGACCGCTGCGGCACCCTGCTCCAGTGCGGTGGCGGCGTTATCCATTGACGACGCGCCTGCTCCAATCACCGCCACGCGTTTGCCCTGTAACGCCGCAAAATCGATCTCATCGGCGGAGTGTGCCCAGAACCGGCGATCAATACCCTGCAGGAAATCCGGAACGGCAAACCCGCCCAGTCCTGAACGTCCGGTAGCCAGCACCAGACGGCGTGTGTAAACACGGCCGGTTTCGGCGCCGTCCAGATCCAGCGCAATGACATCTCCGGCCTGGGCGATAGTGCAGACCCGCACGTTGTTCTGCACCGGCAGATTCAGCACCCTGCGATACCAGATCAGATAATCCATCCACTGCGCTTTAGGGATTTTATCCAGCGCCTGCCAGGCTTCCTTGCCCCACTGCGCCGTAAACCATGCGCGGAAGGTCAGCGGTGCAAGACCCAGTGCCGGGCCCTGCAGCGTTTTCGGCGAGCGCAGGGTTTCCATGCGTGCAAAGGTCACCCAGGGGCCTTCCCGCCCTGCCGGTGCGGCGTCATACGCCACCACATTGCTGATGCCGGTGAGCTGTAATTTAGCGAGCGCAGCCAGACCGCACATACCGGCACCGATGACCACAACATCGCGAACCGGCGCCCCCTGCCAGGTGCGCTCCGGCACCCAGGATTTGGCGGGCAGTTCCAGACATTCCAGATCCTGCTGCAGCTGAGCTTCAAGCGCGGCAAGGCCTTTGGCGGCATACGTCATATAAAGATTTCCCTGGTGTCAGCGATCGCCGGATAGCGGGCGAAAACGATTAAAACGCGCCGATGACCCTGCTTTTTATTATCTTAAAAACACATAGTAAGCGGATAAGAATCATCATAACGCATAGTAAGAACTCAGCTTTCGCATATTCCTCTTGCCCTAAATCCGAGTCAAGAAGCACGCTCACCCATTGACCAATGGATTTCTTATATCTTATGCCGCATAAGTTATAAGCATTGAAATTACAGGGATTATTCAGAAGCCTGCGTCTGGTTAACCCTGACGGGTATCTGTTAATTTTAGCTGGACGAGAGGTCACCCTGCCAGGTGACCGGGAGAGGCGGTGTTAATTCTGGTTGATAATACGCATGATGCGGGGATGTTCACTGGCTGTCAGACGTTCAAACCCCGGCAACAGGTGTGCGGCGGCATCGGCCAGGGCCTCCACCAGCGCCTGAGCCGCACTGGAAATCTGGCGGCCCTGCGGGGTGATGACGCCAAAGAAGTAAGGAATATCTTCCTGAATCGGGCGGATTGCCACACCGGCCAGCGGCATCCCCCAGCCCGTTACCGGTTCGAGGATAGCCACGCCTAATCCAGCCCGCACGCAGCCCAGGATATTGGCCGAGGAGTTGGTTTCAATGGTTTCCAGCAGCGGGGCCCTGACCTTTTTCAGCGCTTTTTCATAGCGTCCGCGTAAGCGCTGCGGGCTGAAGGGAGCGATCAGCCGGCGGCCTGCCAGCTGGCTCAGCGAAAGCTCACTGTTCGCCGCCAGCTCATCCTCTTCCGGCAGCGCCACGACGCACTGCGACTGTCCAATCCAGTGCAGTTCAACCGCATGATGTTCCAGCGGCAGACTGCATAAACCGATGTCAGCCTCTGCGGTGATCACCGCGTGCGCCGTCTGAACGGCAGATTCACTGATGATCTGGACTTTGTTCTGCAGGTTGAGTGCGGCCAGCGCCTGCGGCAGTAATCCCGCCGCCAGCGCAGGCGTAGCAGCAATACTGAGCGGGCGATGCTGCTGATGCGCAATCTCCTGGGCGCGTAAGCGGATCTGCTGCAAAGAGAGCAGTGCTTTTTGCACATACTGATGCAGCTGTAACGCCTCTTCAGAGGGATGAATGCGTGGGCCGTTGCGGATAAACAGAGGGTAGCCCAGCGACTGCTCCAGCTCCTGAATAAGACGGGAAACAGCGGGCTGCGAGCGGTTCAGTGCTTTGGCTGCCGCCGTGACGCTGCCCGCAGAAATTACCGCCGAGAAGGCCTCCAGCTGACGCAGATCGAGGTCATTTAACATGGTCATCGCGAAGATACTTCCCTGAGTCGTTGATCGTTCCCGACAGAGAGTCGGAAAAAAGTCATCATAGAGAGAGTGTGCAGAATTAGCCACCACGAGCAATCTGCGGGGCAGCGCAGTCCGTCATCCGCCATCACCCTGCTGCGTGTGAACTCTGGTAAAGAGATAACGGAAATGTCACCCTTCCATGATGCTGATTACTCAGGAAGGTCCGGGTATCCGGAAAGAGAATTAAGGAAAGGAGACGCTGGCGTGACGGTTTCTATAGGTGTACTTGCAGGTATGGGACCCCGTTCTACGGCCCCGTTCATTGATATGCTGGTGACAGAGTGCCAGCTGGGCTATGGTGCAAAATATGATCTGGATTTTCCTAAAATGCATATCATCTCTTTGCCGACCCCGTTCTGGCCCGGCAGGGACATTGACGATTACGCTATGGTTACCGCCCTGCAGGAGGGCATTGCCGACCTTGTTAAGGCCAGAGTCAGCCTGATAGCCGTTCCCTGTAATCTTGCACACTGCTATTTCGCCGAAATGAAAAAGGCCTGTGGAGATATTCCCCTTCTTCATATTGCAGAGAGTGCCCTGGCGTCGCTACCCGCAGAAGCCAGCAGAATCGCAGTACTGGCGACAGAACCTACCCTCGAAGCCGGTTTCTATCAGGCACGCATAAAAGCGTCTGGCCGCGAGATGATTGATTCACAGCGGCTTCGTGAAATGACAACAGCTTTAATCGGGCAAGTGAAAGCAAAAGGCTTCCAGGATGCTGAGGTGCAGGCAGGATGGAAGACGTTAGTCGCTGAAGTGGAAAGGCTTGAGGCAGAGGCGCTTCTGATTGCCTGTACCGATCTCAGCCCCCTGATAAAGGATCACTCTTACCGCTTTACCATTGCCGATACTGCAGCAACGCTGTCCAGGGCAACCATCCAGACCTTCAGGCTGCTAAGTGGTTAAAGATAAAAAAGATCCAATGCCGTGGTGATCGCCACGGCATTGCGCTTTCAACTGATGACACGGCTGGAAGCCGATCCTGTATCACCATAAATCATCAATGAATTAGTGGCCGCTCATCAGCTTTTTTACCTCTTCAGGTTTGTCATGCACGCCGAACCGGTCAACCAGCGTCCGGGTCGCGTCGTTCATTCCCCTGATGTCGACATCGGTGCCCTCACGGCGAAACTTAATCACAATGCGGTCCAGCGCGTTGACTGCGGTGATATCCCAGAAATGGGCGTGCGTCACGTCGATCACCACACGATCCAGCTTCTCGCGAAAATCGAAATGGCGGGTAAACCGGTCAGCTGAGGCAAAGAAGAGTTGTCCGCTCACGGTATAGGTGCGGGTATTGCCCTCTACGGCAGAGGAAACGGCCATAAAGTGGGCCACCTTAGTGGCAAAGTTCAGTGATGCAATCAGTACCCCGGTCAGCACGCCAAAGGCCAGATTATGGGTGGCGACCACCACGGCCACGGTCGCCAGCATCACGACGCTGCTTGAAAGCGGGTGGGTGCGCAGGTTCGTAAGGGATTGCCATGAAAAGGTGCCGATGGAAACCATAATCATCACCGCAACCAGCGCCGCCATGGGTATCTGCGACACCCAGTCGCGCAGAAATACCACCATCAACAGCAGCACCACGCCCGCCGTAAGCGTGGAAAGCCGTCCCCGCCCACCCGATTTAACATTGATTACCGACTGGCCAATCATGGCACAGCCCGCCATCCCGCCAATAAACGAAGTGCAGATATTGGCAATACCCTGTGCTTTGCACTCGCGGTTCTTGTCACTCGCTGTGTCGGTCATGTCATCCACAATCGTGGCGGTCATCATGGATTCCAGCAGCCCTACCACGGCCAGCCCCGCCGAGTACGGCAGAATGATCAGCAGGGTATCAGGGTTAAGCGGGATATCCGGAATGAGAAACACCGGCAGGCTGTCAGGCAGTTTGCCCATATCGCCCACCGTGCGAACGTCCAGGTGCAGCCAGACAGAGATAGCGGTCAGCACGATGATGCAGACCAGGGGAGAAGGAATCGTTTTATTCAGGTACGGGAAGAGATAAATAATGCCGAGTCCGGCAGCCGTGAGCGCATAGACGTGCCAGGTGACATGCGTCAGCTCCGGTAACTGCGCCATAAATATCAGTATCGCCAGAGCGTTCACGAAGCCGGTCACCACTGAGCGCGAAACGTAGCGCATCAGGCTGCCGAGCTTGAAGTATCCGGCTATCAGCTGAAATACGCCGGTCAGCACAGAGGCCGCAAGCAGATATTGCAGTCCGTGGTCTTTAACCAGCGTGACCATCAGCAGTGCCATTGCACCGGTTGAGGAAGAGATCATCGCCGGGCGGCCACCAAAGAAGGCCATGACGATGGGGATACAGAAGGCGGAATAGAGGCCGACCTGGGGATCGACACCAGCAATGATGGAAAAAGCGATCGCTTCCGGAATAAGCGCGAGCGCGACAACAATACCGGCAAGGACGTCACCACGGACGTTACCCAGCCAGTCCTTACGCGTCGAGGACAGCAGCATAATAATTTCTCAGATTTTGAATAAAGTCAGCCCGCAGGGGCAATAATTTTCAGATACGAAAAGATCCATCCGCAGACGGGATGTTCAGGGCGCGCAGCTGAGCGGGCTCAGTGCGACAGAGGAGGGGTAAGACTCAGGGTGGCGTAAGACGCATGATTTTAGGTTCTCCTTTACGGCAGCAGCGTGCCTTCAGGACGGAAGTCATCCCGCGCAATGCTGTTCTGAACGCGGGCCGTGATATCTGATCAGAGCGAAAAGCTGACCAGACAGACCCGTTACTATAAACGAATGCCATGACCGATCAACCCCGGCTGCAACAGGTCAGCGCCTTTCCGCGCAGGGCGCGCGGGTGTCAATGCGCCAATCCGTGGCTATTCTTACCTTGCAACCAGCCAGCTCTGTAAATGAAGGTTTCTGTCCAGTCCGATGGTCAGGAAAGAGAGGTGACAGAGTGGCTTTATAAGGACAGCGGACGAAGGCCTGATGCGAAGCCGCGACGATAAACTGATTAAAAAGGTGACATGATGTCTAAAACGCGGTGGCTTCTTCTCCGGCTGACCCGACAGCTCTGGTTTCGCAGTTCATTATTTGCGCTGCTGGCGATTATCACTGCCCTTGTCGCTATCGCCATAAAACCCTTTATACCGGTTTCGGTATCAGGGATTGTGGGCAGTGACGCGGTCGATAAGATCCTGACGATACTCGCCTCGAGTATGCTGGCCGTCACCACCTTCTCGCTCAATATCGTGGTTACGGCTTATAACTCTGCCAGCAGCAGCGTGACGCCACGCGCTACGGTGCTGCTGCTTGAAGATGGCACAACGCAGAATGTGCTGGCGACCTTTATTGGCTCCTTTCTCTACAGCCTGGTGGGCATCATCGCCCTTGGCATGGGCGCCTATGGCACCCAGGGGCGGGTGATTCTCTTTTTTGTCACCCTGGTGGTCATTGCCACGATTGTCGTGACACTGCTGCGCTGGATACAGCATCTGGCTCAGTTTGGCTGCATGTCTGACACATCACATCGCGTCGAAGAAGCCACCACGGCAGCCCTGCACGATCGCCTCCGGCAACCCTGTATGGGCTGCTCTGCCTGGAACGGTGTTCTGCCAGAGAATCGCGCCCCACAGAGCATCTTTCATCCGCAGACCGGCTATCTGCAACATGTTGACCTGCAACATCTTTCCGACTTCGCTCAGGAGAACGACTGTCATCTTTATCTTGCCGCTCAGCCGGGAAGTTTTATTCATCATGGCGCCCCGCTGCTCTGGTGCGATCGGCCACTGAAGGAGGATGAGAGGCAGAGAGTGTGTCATGCCTTCACCCTGGGTGAGCAGCGTTCCTTTGAACAGGACCCCCGCTTTGGGCTGTGTGTCCTGTCCGAAATCGCCTCACGCGCACTATCTCCGGCGGTTAACGATCCGGGCACTGCGATCGATATTATCGGCCGGGCGGTCAGGTTGTTTACCCTGCCCGCCTCTGCAGACTCTGCCACCACGCTCTACCCGCGGCTCTTTATGCAGCCCGCGCAAATCTGCGACATGTTTGACGATATTTTCACCGGGATTGCGCGCGATGGTGCCGCACTGGTCGAAGTTCAGCTGCGCCTGCAGAAAGCGCTGCACTCGCTAGCGGTGATTTCACCTCAACGTTATGCCGCAGAGGCGCAGCGCCATGCCCTGCTTGCGCTGACGCGTGCCAGTCACGCGATGCATTGTGAGGCAGATAAAGAGGCAGTTAAACGTGCTTATGGCTGGCACTATTTAAACGGGACGGGAATAAGTGAAGAAGAGAGCCTGATATGAAACAATGTTGGCTGGCAGAGAAAGGATTTAATTAAAGTTGCCAGTAACACTGCGGCAGCGCTTATTTATTGACAATGGTTTCGTAAATTAATCCTCATCTCTCAATGTATTAAAACTGAAAGCCCCGACAGGAATGCCGGGGCCTGAGGCTAAATCAGAATTAACATCTCTGATTATTCAGACTTACGTCCGCCCCCGTGGCTATTCTGGCCACCTTTCTTGCCCGCTTCTGAAGCTTTCTCACGGTCATTGGCGAAGTTACCGCCGCTGTTTTGCCCGCCTTTTTTACCCGCTTCAGATGCTTTCTCAGGGTTTTCTGCAAAATTACCTGAACCACCACGATGTTCGGCCATATTATCCTCCTGGATAACTTTTCTAAAAATAGATGGTAACCGGCATGATAAATATCGCCAGCCGTATTCGTGTTACACTGTTTATTCTAGAGAGGGCAGGAATGTTTGCAAGCGGACCCGTTTAAACTCTGCGGGGAAAAAGCATAAGCGAGACGCACGCCAGGCGAAATAAGCCAGACGACAGGGATGAAAATTTTAAAATTAAAACAAATTCTTATGACACTGAGTTGAAAGTTATATTTTCCGCACCCCGTTAATAAAATATTACCTTTGTTAAAATTTATAAAAACAGAGCACTGTGACGCTGTGCTGAAGCATGCTTGTTCAATCGAAAAGAGTTCAGGTGGGTTCTGACTCACTCATGCTGCAGAAAGAGTGGCAGATAAGCGTAACCGGGTCTGTAAAAGCCCGTATGATTTTACTCAGTTCCAGGTTCAGAAAAACACCAGGTGCAGTTTGTTAGCAGCCTGATGGATCTGCAGCGCGGCTTGGGGCGCCTGGCCATCCGCCGGAAACACACCTTAAGGATTCAGCCCTTTCAGTGGCTATCTCACAATAATTTACGCTGGCAAACAGTCTGTTTTAGTCAGAATCAGCAGGCGTTTTGACTCCTTTCTGATGTGCGATCCGCTTAACCCAGCTCCTCTGGATTCGTAGTGTATCTTCAGCGCGCCTGTTGAAGAGCCCTCCAGCCTCGCCGTGCCAGTTTGTCCTGAATGCAACAGATCTGCTCTTAAACAGTTTCTGCATTAATCATTAAATAATCAGAATTAAAGAGGTTACAACCTTCTGAAATGCAATTTTTTCATTAACTATCCAATTTTTTAGATAAACATAAAATTAATGCTTAATAAAAATGTAATACGTTTCAGCCTGTAAAAGCTGTTACCGTGAACTGTATATCACTTTCAGAGCTGGCCTGACAAAACAGCACCCGCCAGAAAGATACATTAAAGATCTAACAAACCTACCTGCTACTTTACACACAACAGTTAATCACCAGACACTTCTTATTACATCTGCATCCCTTCTCTTTTCATGCTTTTTTTAATTTACTTCAGGCAACCCCACGGCGGGGTTATCAGCAACGTGTTTTTTACTCATGTATTTCTTACTTTAAGGATGGACTATGAGACTCAATAAAATCACTTTTGCGTTAGGAGTTTTGCTAATTATGTCATCCCGGCTATCAGTCGCAGCGCTGTTGGACAGTGAGGCTATTAAATCCGACTCTGCGAAGCCCTATGTGTTAATCGGCGATGCGAATGGCGCTGCAGGTGCTGCAGGAGGTAATGGGGGGAATGGTGGGAATGATAATTCACCGGGAGCGCCAGGCGGGGATGGCGGCAATGGTGGTAATGGTGGTAATGCCGATAGCGGGAATGGCAGCAGCAATGGTAATGACAGTGGAGATAATAACGGTACCGGTAATGGTGACGGAAGCGATAATGGCGACGGAGATGGCGGAGGAGATAATGGTGGTGATGGTGGTTCATAACAGGCTGCTTTAATTTTAATACGCGGCGAATGATTTCTCCGCGTTTAATTTATGGAGATATAAAATGAAAGTTCGTTCATTAACCATCAATATAGTTATCCTTTCAACTATTTTAGTCAGTGCTTTGAATGCTCAGGCCTCAAACAGGCATCATCATAAACATAATGACTGCTCATATCTGAATGGGAAAGATGGCGGCACGACTAAAAGCGGTGACGCTAATGGTGAGAATGGCAGGCAAGGTGTGTCGGGAACCCCATGTATCAATGGCGGCAATGGCGGTAATGGCGGTAACACGCCTGATGGAAACGCAAATGGCGGAAACGGTGCGCCCGGAGCTAATGGAGCTAATGGATGAATAACAAAATAAATACATTTTTCTCGTTAAGCCTGTTTAGCGTAGTAATTCTCAACTCAATGACCAATGCCTGGGCAAACAAGGAGAAAAAAATTGTAATACCGGCTTCTCATTTGTTTCATCTGACAGCTGATGGCGGCAATGGTGGTGATGGCGGAAGTGGCTCAGCCGGGGGCAATGGCGGGAATGGTGGAAATGGCGGGAGTGGGCCTGATGGTGGCAATGGGGGCAACGGCGGGAATGGTGGAAATGGTAATAGTGCTGATTCACCCGGCGGGAACGGAGGTGACGGTGGTGATGGGGGCAACAGTGGTAACAGCGGGCACGGAGGTGAAGGCGCGGCCGGGGGAAATGGCGCTGATGGTGGAGATGGAGGTGATGGGGGCAGTAATAATTCACCTGGCGGAAATGGCGGTGACGGTGGAGATGGCGGGGATGGGGGAAACACTTAATCAGATAATGTAACAAATTCATTTAAGGAGATTCTGAATGCAATATTTTAGTTTGCGCGTCTTTTTAAAGTCATCAGTCATAATAACTCTCATAACACTTCGGGTATTAATTTTTTGCACACCTTCTATTCTGTTACCGGCATTAACTTTTGCCATTAGCTTTAATGCTATCGCAGACGATGGAGATGGAGGTGATGGAGGTGATGGCTCCGGCAATGGTGACGGCGGTAACGGCGGAAATGCCGGAGCCGGGTCTGATGGAAACGGAGGTAATGGGGGAAGTGGTGGCGAAGATGGAGGTAACGGTGGAAATGGCGGTAATGGTGATGGTTCAGGTAACGGTGGAAATGGAGGTGATGCGGGCCCCGGGGGGTTAGGTGGTCAGGGTGGTCAGGGTGGTACCAATGGAGGTCACGATGGTTCTCCGGGGATGAGCGGTGCCAGAGCGTCTAAGTAGACAGACTTTTCGTAATGAATCTCTTTCAGTCAGGTTGATGTAATTCAGGTATTAAAACCTGATATCGCTCTGGCTGAACGTCTGACTTTTCACAAGGTCCGCTTTGTACCAGAAGCGGCCTCTTCGCTTAAATCTGTAAAGAACAGAGCGTTTGCTTTTTTGAATGGAGACCTTAAATGAATCATTTCATCTAAAGTTTTATGTCGCTCTGTCGTTACTTAAAAAAACCATCGATATTTATCACGGACTGAGTGTTGTTCAGGATGGAGAGGCATTGGCAATAAACATCAATACGTTAACAGGCAGAATCCATCTGTATCAGTTAAAACCCCTGAAAGCTCCAGCCTCTACCCTGCCAGCGAGAGCAACGCTACAGTCGTGCAGCCTGTCTCGTCAGGCCAGTCTACGATAAGTGGACGAGGACTGATGATGTCTCGTCTTTTTGGTAAGGTAAGCACCTTACCTGAAATGCAGACTCAGCTTACCAAAAATAACCAGGGAATGGATGCCTCTGTTTTTCTGACGAAGAGCGATTTGGGCGCACTTTCACATCTCTATGATCAGGCACAGACACAGGGAGCTGACTTACGATATGTTGATGATATAGCACGCGATTTAGGTAATTACCGTAAGTTCGGAAGCGTGTCAGGTAGTTATAATACAGGGAATAGTCACGATACGACTGGTCGGGTTCAGACGGTATCATTTACAGATAAAGATGCTGCAACAGCATCCCGTATTCTGAGCGGTGATAACCTTGCAAACTCTGGCCTCGACCCTGCTTTTATCAGATATGAACTCGACCCTGGGTATTCTTTCAGTCATACCGCGAGTTTTGACTATCTGGAATCCATCATGAAAACTACCGGTTCTGATGCGACATCGAAAAGCCAATTCATGGCATCTCCGTTCGCAACTTATGTAAGTCAGGGACAGAATAACTACATAATAAATACGGCCAGCGAAGCCACACTGAAAATTGAAGAACCTGATGTCATCAGCAAAGATGGTGTATTTACTGTCACCGAAGCCGGCAAGAAGCATGGATTCAGATTAGAAGGCAATGATCTCATACAGGATAAAAACACAGGCATAAATGACACTCAGTATGGAAAGCGCAGGGACAAAACGTTAATGGACTACTTCCTGAACCTGAAGAATACATAAGATATTAATCCTGAAAATTCAGAAGCCAGAACTGTTTGATCTGCTTAATCAGTAACTTTTATCAATAACGCCTTTCAGTTCTATCTGCAGTCGACGGCTCTCAGACTGGGCATGAGATTGCTTTTAGAAGAATGATCATTTGCTCAGAATCACAAAGAAAATGGGGCCTCAGGGCCCCATACATTCTTCACGGAATCTTCAGCATCCGCTATTCAGGTAAAGCGTAAACCACCACCTGGTCGCCCACCTGATCCTTGAGGATGGTATTACCGCCGGCGACAAACGCCACGTACTGGCGGCCTTTATACTCATAGACCGAGGGATTGGCTACCGCAGGGGCTTCTGCCTGATCGGACCACAGCTCCTCGCCACTCTCCACGGAATAGGCACGAACCTTCGCATCCATTGACGCACCAATAAATATCACGCCGCCCGCAGTGACTGCCGGGCCGCCGATGGTCGGTGAGCCCCAGCTTTCTGGCATAAAGAAGCCATACTGCTGAGATGCGCCAACAGGACGACGCCATTTGACGTCACCGGTGTGCATATCAATCGCCACGATTTCACCAAAGGGTGGCTGCCAGCACGGCATGCCCAGCCAGTTATTGGCAACCATGAGACGCATGCCGTAAGGCGCGCCTTCCTGTGGTGCAAAACCATTCTCATTGCCCGCGCCATTATCCGCTTTTTCATAATCTTCGCGGCTGTAGAGCTTCACGTACTGCACGATATGGGAGGTGTTAACGATCGCGATCTGCTTTTGAGGATCGAACGCGACGCCGCCCCACTGCACGCCACCCGCACTGTCCGGATACGTCAGTGTGCCTTCGCCTTTGGTGACAGGCGGCGTGTACATGCCTTCGTAGGTCAGCTTATCCCACAACCTTGAACACTGACCTGCCCCCACCATATCCGCCAGTTTCCAGATCGCTGGCTTTTTCGACTGGTCAAGCAGCGGTGCAGGTTTTGTCGGGAATGGCTGCGTGGGTGAAAGAACTTCACCCTGAACCGAGCCATCACCCTGCGGCACAGGTCGCTCTTCAATCGGCCAGACATCCTCACCGGTCAGCCGATTCACCACAAACAAAAAGCCCTGCTTGGTTGCCTGAATCAGTGCCGGGATCGGTTTGCCATTGACCGTGATATCCATCAGTGTCGGCGCCGAGTTGATGTCGTAGTCCCACACATCGTGGTGCACCCACTGACGGGACCAGACGACTTTACCGGTGTTCACATCCAGTGCGGTGGTTGAGGTAGCCAGTGGGATAGGTGCAGTGCGGTTACCTCCCCAGTAGTTGGGAGAAGGCGATGAGACCGGCAGATACACCAGTCCATGCGCCTCATCAGCTGACATATGTGTCCAGACGTTAGCCGTACCGGTCCGTTTGCGGACCGCTTCCGGAATAGCGTCAAACGTCCATTCGCGTTTGCCGGTCTGCGCATTCACAGCGAAAACCGTGCCCGGAGGCGCTTCAGCATAGGCCCAGTCCTTGCCTGCCCAGCCAATCAGCAGGCGGTTACCCACGACCGTTGGCGGCTGCAGAACTGAAAGCGGATATTTGGCATTAATCGTGTTCCACTGATTCAGATCGAGAACACCCTTATCAGCAAAGTCGCTGCATGGCTTACCGGAATCGGCATCCAGCGCAAAGAGCTTGCCATCAACCGTACCCATATAGACAATTTTCTGACACGCCTGTCCGGCGACGGGGGTTTTTGCCTGCCAGTAAGAGACGCCCCGGTTTTTCAGAACGGGCTGGGTCAGGGCTTTACGCGGGGATTTGGTGTCGTAGTGCCATTTCTCTTTGCCCGTACCGGGATCGAGGGCAATCAGGCGATCGAAAGGCGTACCGATATACAGGGTCTGATTGGCAAAAATAGGGGTGGCTGACCAGACGGTCGCGGGCGTGTCACCCTTGCCGTCCGAGACATCACCGGTATGAAATTCCCAGATCTTCTTTAACTGGCTGACGTTGTCGGTATTAATCTGCTTCAGCGGGCTGTATTTCTGCGCGTTAAGCTGACCGTGGAAGCTGTCCCAGGTCGCACCCGATGGCACCAGAGAAGTCGGGGGATTGTCTGCCGTTGCGACCTTATCTCCATCACGCTTGCCGGTTGAGGCATCGTCTGTGGTGTTAGTGGTACCGGGAGATTGGTGATCAGCCGCATCCGGACTGACCTTCTCCCGCGCGCCCATAGAGGCCTCTGCAGCGTTATCCTGCGCATGGAGTGCCAGTGGGGTAAGCAGCAGCGCCAGCGCCGTCATGCCGACTTTCATTACCGGAGTCGTTTTATTGTTCTTCACGAAGATTTCCTCAGGCTTTAACGCGATGGTCAGGACGGGCGGGGTTTCTGCAGAGCGTAATCAGACCAATAAGGCCTGCAACCATCGCTGCCGTAATGATGTACTGATGCAGCAAGGCGGCGGCAAAAGCAGTACCGAATAACACGAACAGGGTCAGAACAATTACTGTCGCACGTGCACCGCGACCGGATGCACTACGCAGAATAAATGTCAGTATCGCCAGAATGACGCTGGCGATAGCCACACCTAACGCGCCGATTGTCCCGGTCACACCGGTCAGTGGCGTCAGCCACGCATACAAAGCCACCGCGAAACCGATCGCTGCCGCGATCAGCAGCAGTAAGCCGCCCGGACGTGAAGATTGAGGTTGCAACATAACAGGAAGTCCCATGGTGTTTGATTAATCATTAAATATGGCGCACTGGCAGGTTTATGCGGCTGTTTTTCACCGGAAAATGATAAAAAAACCTGCCATCTGTAGCGGGCTGAACATTCAATGTATTCAGATCACAGGACAAGACGTGAGCTTCCTCAGGGAAGCTGCGCACCTCAGGCCTGGAAGAAAAACGAAATTCCGCAAGCCGGGATTTGTTGCGGGGAAAAAGTAATCTGAATAGAAAAGCCGATTTTATGAAGTGTGTGAAACCTTGAAAAGGTTATTAACTCATTCCAGAATTGCATAATCAGTTATCTCATCCATGCTTAATCTGTAACCTTAGCTGAGGAGATATCATGTCAGACGAATATAAAAAATGCATCGAATCCTGTTACCTGTGCGCAACTGCGTGTGATAACTGCGCGGCTTCATGTCTCGAAGAAGAGAATCTTGAAATGATGCGTGAATGCATGAAGCTGGATATGCAATGTGCAAATATCTGCCGTCTAGCAGCTCAGTTCATGACACTAAATAGCGACTCAGCACAGGCGCTCTGTCGTCTTTGCGCTGACGTTTGTCAGAAGTGCGGTGATGAGTGTGGAAAGCATGAACATGACCATTGTCAGGAGTGCTCCAGAGCTTGTCATCACTGCGCTGAACAATGCAGAAAGATGGCAGCCTGAGAATGATTTAAATTTGCCAAACCCGCTTCGGCGGGTTTTTTATTCTTGGTGGTAAGCCCGCTTATGCCAGAAGCGGACGCTAAATGCAGGCCTGAATATTTAAACTTTAAACCGCGCAGGCGTCGTACCAAATACTCTGCGAAACAGGGCGATGAAGGCACTCACATTGTTGTACCCAAGTGCCAGTGCAACTGTTGTCACTTGCTTGCCTGAAGCCAAAAGCTCAAGAGCCTTGAGTAGCCGTATGCGCTGTCGCCATTCATTAAAGGTAAAACCAGTTTCAGCGTTAAACCGACGAGACAGTGTGCGCGAAGATATTCCTGCCCAGACAGCCCATTCCTTAAGTCCGCGATCGTCGTTCGGGTTGTCAGATAGTGCCTGAGCAATTCTGACGAGCCGGACATCCTGCGGCATGGGCAGCCCAAGATCGACCTCAGGAAGGGAGCCTATTTCATCCAGAATAACGCCAGCTAAACGTTTTTGGGGCGCATTTAACTCTGCATTTTCCCATGAGGCTGCCCGTTTTATTGCCTCACGCAACAGATTTGTAATTGAGAGAACAACAGGTTTATCAGTTAGTTCACTGCATAGGGTGGCAGACACATAGATACTCCAGCCTGAATAAGGGCCGTGCGAGCGTAGTCCATGCGAAACATCTGGAGGTATCCATACGGCATGCGTTGCCGGTACGACCCACCGATAATCTCCGGCATCGACCGTAAGCAGCCCATCCTCTGCTCCGAGTAATTGTCCACAGGAGTGATGGTGGCGAGCCGTTTCCCTTATTGCATCAGACTGGCTGACTGTGACAATCAATGGGGGGCCATCTGGAGCTAAAGTCCGGGTGAACGAAATCAATGGTTCAGTCATATTGGCGTGTCTGAGGTATTTGATGTCTTTTATACCGTACCGAAGCCATCGGGTCGATTGTAAAGTATGCCTGACTTTTACTAAGGGCAGACCATGAAAATGATTTCTATTACTGACGTACTGGATGAGATTCTTAACCAACAGCAGATGCCACTCGATGTGATAATTAATCGCTATTTTAGTCCCGGTTATCGGCAGCGTACTGATAACGCGTGGGAGGACTTAGATGGATTTACTCAACATGCACGTAAACTTCGCGAGATCATTGCTTCCGGCATAATTGAGATGCACGACGAGTTACGGGATGGAAATCGCTATGCTTCAAGGCATCGTGTTTTGTGTTTTAAGCGTGATGGTGAAGAGGCAGATATGGAAGTGTATATGTTCGCTGAAACAGATGATTCTGGACGATTTATTCGTATCGAAGAAGCCACACTTATGATTAAAGGTCTGGAAAGTGACCGAGACTTAGGAAGCGCCAGATAATCAGGTTTTTATATCTGCTGTTCGCTCACAGGCGGCAACCCGAATAACATCTCCTGACCCGATTGAGATTGAACATGACAACATCATCCTGCAATAAAAGCCACATTCCTGGCCAGAAGCGGTCATTTTCAGCGCCCAAAAAGACAGAGGAAGTGGTTGTGGCCTGATGTACAAATCTGCTTGAGCAGATTACACACAGGATGACACCCAGCGTTATCATAATCATTACCGGGCTTACCGTTTCAGACAGCAGCGTTGCCGAAATTCCGAGACCCAGCAACGGCTGCAGCAACTGTAACTGTCCTTAGGAGGCGATGCCGCCAGCGGCCAGCCCTCTGGCCATGTCTCCATAGAGGCACTCAACATCAGCGGCAGCGAAATAAGCATGGCCCGGCCGATCACCGGTTACTGAGACAGAACCCGCTCAGCTGATGCTGTCGGTCTTCTGCCTGCCATAAATGGCAACCTGCCTGGGCACTTCAAACTCAAAAACGCGAAGTCGCCCAGCATCAGTCGGGTAATGTTTGTTCACATCAATAATGTGCTGTGCATGGGCGTTTTGACACCACTGCTCATTTCAGCAACCGGAAAAATAGAAATATGGCTAAGCGACGCCAGCGTTATCAGCATGCCTCAGGCCTTTTGCCCCCACAGTTCAGGGAGACTACAGCGGCGCAGTTGGCTGACTATCAGTAGCTCCCAGGTGGCATTCACTGAGACGCATAAATCAAGAGCTGCACCAACAGCTTACTGAGCCTGCAAGCCTTAATATCTTAAAAGATCAGCGGGCTTCGTCCTGCAGCCGGTGGCGATAATGTTTCAGGACAACGTGTGTCACGATCTGACCGTAAATAAAGCCGCCCAGCCCGCCACATATTACGGCGCCGGTTATGCCGCCACAGTATGCTCCCGCGCCACCGAGGGCCCCGCAGAGCATGAGTCCCACCCAGGTCTGCCAGTGCCGGAAGGCCGATTTATATGCTCTACGCCAACGACTTCCCCGCTCCCGAAAAGATAGGTCTTTTAGTTCGGGAATACTCTTTTGTGTTCAGTAGATTTTCACGATACTGTCCTTGTTACGATTGCCAGGCGAAGAAAAACATAATGTGCTGGCCCAGAAAAGGTTTATCCGCCCGGCGCTTTTCGATCATCGCGGAAGCTGGCCTGACGTCAGTCCGCTTTGTGTCAGAAGCAAACGTTGAAGCCGTAATACCATTTTTGCAACATTACAGGTATGAGGCATTTGTATTTTCTGGCAGCCTTCGGATAAGGCTATTCTTCCCTGAACATCTTTAATCCGGAGAGGCTCTCGCGATCTGCCTTCGCATCATCAGGTGAAATTATTTTATTCCCGGAATATCTTTCAGCCGCGTTGTATAGCGTGGCGACAACCTTTCACGCTTCATCTGCCATGAGCTGTCGCGCGCTCCCTGCCCCGCAAACCAGACCTTTCCTTTCCCTGAACGATTAATGCCGTCCAGTGCCGCCATTAAAGCATCTGCGTTTGCACGGGGCTGCTGCTCACTGAACAGGTCAAACTGCGTCATGCCGGACGGGTAAAAATCACCCAACATCACCCCAGCTTTGGCATAGCGGAAGCCCTCCCGCCAGATAGTGCTAAGACCGCGAAGCGCTGATTCTATAATGTCCCGCGTATCACTGGTCGGATAATCGCACATGCAGGATGCCGTGTTGGAATATCGCGGCTCATCGCCATGTCTGCCGGTGGCAACTGAGACACTGATATGCCTGCAGCGTGAATTCTGCTCTCTGAGCTTTTCTGCCGCACGCGTGGCATACAGCACGATTGCCTGCTGCATCTCTTCCAGTTTTGTGACTCTTTCACCAAACGACCGCGAGTTCAGTATGTGCTCTTTTGGCGGCGGTGCATCCTCAAGCGCAATGCAGGACTCACCATTCAGCTCACGGGTGATACGCTCAACGATGACGTCAAAATTTTTCCGTATCATGCTGATGTTGCTGTCTGCCAGCTGCAGAGCCGTTGTTATTCCCAGCTGATTCATGCGTTTACTGATGCGCTGACCAATGCCCCAGATATCGCTGACGTCGGTCAGGTGCAGGAGCTTTCGCTGCCGGTGTCTGTCGGACAGGTCCACGACGCCATTAGTCTGTGTCCATTTCTTGGCCGCATGGTTGGCCAGTTTCGCCAGCGTTTTCGTCGGCGCAAACCCCACGCCAATGATGAGTCCCGTTTCCCTGCGGATACGCTCGCGCATCTGCTGTCCGAAGGTCTCAAGCGGGATAAGGCTGTTAATCCCTGTAACGTCCAGAAAACACTCGTCAATTGAGTAAACTTCCTGCCCCGCAGCCATCTCCCCCAGTATCGCCATCATGCGTGCCGACATGTCGCCATACAGCTCGTAGTTGGAGCTGAATACGTGAACCCCGTTCTCCCTGAAGAAACGCTCATTCTTAAACAGCGGGGCCGCCATCTTTATGCCCATTCGCTTTGCTTCAGCCGAGCGGGCAATAACGCAGCCATCGTTATTCGACACGACCACAATGGGCCTTCCGCGCAGGTCGGGCCGGAATACCGTTTCACAGGAGGCGTAAAAATTATTGGCATCGGCCAGCGCAAACATCCCTATTCTCCTGCCGGCCCGTTGAATCCCACCCCGGCCACATCAGTGAGCGCATAGGCAACCACACCCCAGACGGGCAACGTCTGGTTCACATCCAGCACTGTTACCGTTTCGTCCTCGTCCAGCGCCTGCAGGGCGGGAACCGGATTGAGCAGCAGTCGCCTCAGCGTCAGCTCCCCGTCAACCTCAGCAACGATTAGCTGGCGGTGTACAGGCGTCAGTGCACGATCGATAGCCAGCACGGATCCTTTCACAATACCGGCATCGGGGCAGTCGCTTTCGCTGCGCATCAAATAGGTTGAGTAAGGGGAAAGATGAACGAGATCGCCCAGGTTAAGGCGCGTTTCGGTGTAGTTCTGAGCAGGATTCTGAAAGGCCATTAAAATGCTCCATTCTGACCAGCATTGCTGCCTGTCTGCATCCAACAGGCATACACATTTATGACTCCTGTGATGAGTATAAGTCGTTACAGCCGGCAATGCGCATGTGTGTACGCCGGTGTCTGCTACAGGCGGAGAGTAGATTTTGTACTCTTATTCATATTCAAAAGCATCCACGTGGATTGCCGCATATGAAAGATGCAATTGACTGGCATGAGATTCTTAAGAAACCTGAACCCTGACAATCTCTCATTCTATTTTCGACGCCCCAGCTTTAGCCAATTTAACAGCATCGTCAGCAAAGTATTGATTGCCGGTTGAATATTCAACTACAAGCCCTCCTGAAAGACTTGCAATACAGGATGCTGTCGCTACGGCCGATATCCACTCAGGTTCACATCTGCCTGTTGATAAAACAATAGATAGGTTCGTTTTGAAGGTGGCATTTAACTCATTAATTTCATCATAATCCACTTCATGTACATAATATTCAAAGCCTCAAATTGAACCATTTACATGGTAAGGTAATAAATTACTTAATGTTAATGAATTAAATTAGTCATTCAGTACTTACGAAAATCCTGCACAAATAATTAAATCCCTGAGGATCCTGATAGAAGGTAAATTTTAAATAACGATATCGCGTGACAATGCTCATTCCTTCTCAGTCAGGTTCTGGCTTTTAATAATACATGGAAAACTCGATAATCAGCACCATTATGTCCGCTTCTGACACAAAGCGCACTGATATGCAGGCCGGGGGCAGTTAAGCGCGACAAATGGATGCGGTTCGTTCATATCGTGACTATTGTTACGTTGCCCCGCCCAGACATATATCATCCATTCAGCGACTGTCCTCATTGTCCGACTGCGTCTGATGACACCCTGCCTGCCCGTTAATTTGCATCAGAGACTGACAATTCTGAGGCACCACTGGATCTCCGGAAGTTATCGATGTTCTCACACTCAGCGCTTTTTCGTGCCAGAAGCAGACAGGCCAAATACCGGAGAACGGGCGGCTCTCCTCTGACCAGCTAAATAAACTGGACATTTTCTGAACATCCTCAGGCGCCTGCCGATAATCAATAAGGGGTATATCACCAGGTTGCTTTCCAGAGAAAGCTCGTCACATAAAGAAAATAATTTCCTGATAAATAAGGATAAATATGTTTCCTTCACGTATTGCTACAAAAATGACATTGGGTGGCGTCCTGCTGTTAAGCGTGACGACCGCAATTGTCTGTCTTGTACTGTTGTTACGTGGTCAGCCACGCATTATTGAAGCCAGCAATAAATTAATTGAGCAAGCCGGTGGAAACCTGGTCAGCAGGCTGGACCAGCAGCTGGCGGGCATTCAGGGAGAGGCAGTCAGCATGGCGCGTCTGGCAGAAGTGCTGCCACACGATGTTTCGCTGTGGCAGAACAGTTTTCCGCAAATGATCGACAGTAATGGTAATCATACTATCGCCGGTGGAGGCATCTGGCCTGAGCCGGATGCGTTTGTTGCAGGCACTGCACTGCGCAGCTTCTTCTGGGCGCGTGAAGAGAGTGGCAAACTCGCTTACTCTGACGGATATAATCAGCCCGCTACCGGCGATTATCACAAGGAAAGCTGGTATACACAGGCACGCAATGCGCCACGCGATCGCTGTACCTGGTCCGATGTTTATCAGGATCAGGTTTCAGGCGTCAAAATGGTGACCTGCAGCGTACCCTACTATGCCGGTGACCGTTTCGCGGGTGTCGCTACACTGGATGTGACGCTGGATAACCTGGCACAGTTTGTGAAAACTCAGGGTAATGTGACGGGCGGTTATGCCCTTGCGGCAGACAAGACCGGTACGCTGCTCTACTACCCTGGCGTGGATAACAAAGTGCTGAATACCTTATCCACTGTTGCTCAGAAAGAGAGCTGGCTGCAGCCCGTTGTGTCAAAATTAAAAAGCCTCGGGCCTGATGTAACCCTGGCCACAGTCGATCGTATTAATGATGCACACCTGAATCAATCGGCACAGTTTACCCTGTTCCGCATGCCGGGAACTGGCTGGATCATAGGTCTTGTTACGCCGGAGAAAGTGGTCAGTGGCATGGCCCGCACGATCATGTGGGATATTTTCATATTCCTTGTGCCTGCCATGATTATTCTGCTTATTCTCACCTGGTGGTTTACACAGCGTATTGGTCAGCGCCTGCGTCATACCTATGATGCTCTGAACGAGATTGCGACAGGAGATGGCGATCTGACGCGCCGTCTTGAGCGCAATGGGCGCGACGAACTTGCCGACATTGCCGGAGCCTTCAACATTTTCGTCGATAAGATTGCGGGTGTAATCACCCGAGTTCAAGGCAGCAGCGAAACGGTAGCGATCAATGCATCCGGGCTGGCTCAAAGCAATCAGTCATTTTCAGACAAGATTGCGGAGCAGGCCGCTGCACTTGAGCAGAGTGCTGCTGCGATGGAACAACTTAACGCAACAGTACAGCAGAATGCTGAAAACACCCGGCTGGCTGATACGGTCGCGGAGAAAACTTCACAGATTGCGAAGACCAGTTCAGGAACAATGGAGGAAATGGTGCACACTATGGCAGCCATTCAGAACTCCTCACAACGCGTCGCTGAAATCCTGGGACTGATTGACAGCATTGCCTTTCAGACCAATATACTGGCGCTGAATGCGGCAGTAGAAGCGGCGCGCGCCGGCGAGCAGGGAAAAGGATTTGCCGTTGTCGCAGCAGAAGTCCGTGCGCTGGCGCAGCGTAGCGCAAACGCAGCACAGGAAATCAAACTCCTCATTTCCGATTCCGACAGCACGGTCATTGCTGGCAGCAAGCTGGTGAAAGGTGCTGGTGAGCAACTGAAACAACTGGTTAACGACGTACATCGCGTCAGACAGGTTGTTGGGGAGATGCGGGTCGCCGGTGATGAGCAGAGCAAAGGCATTTCTGAAATGACGCTGGCTGTTACACAGATGGAGCGCGGTATTCAGCAAAACCTGTCGCTCATCAACCAGACTGCAGAAAACACTCAGGTTCTGCGAGACGAGGCAGCACAGCTCGCACAGGAAATATCCGCATTCAAAGTGGTTAACGGATAGTGCAAATCAGGATTAGCAGCGATGAGCCCGTAAACTGATCCAGCATTACTGCCCGGGCCAGCAATCTGGCGCCGGGCGATTCACTAACCTGCAAGCATGGCTGCAGCTGAAAGCAATGTGTTCCGGTTGCACGCAGCGATCTCACACTCCCTCAGAAGGACCTCCCTTCACGTGGCGATACATATCTACTCGTATGATGTCTGTGTAATTTCAGACATTTTCCTGCGCGCATAAATTTACCCTTGCAACCCATGCCATAACAGATATGCTATATACGAAACATATACGTTTTATATAGGATTAGCATGGGTATCGTTAAAATCTCGGATTTGATGCATGAGAATCTGCGCATCGCCAGTCAGGCGATGAGCCGCTCCATCAATGCACAGGCTGAACACTGGCTTAAAATCGGCATGCTGGCGGAACTCTATCCCCAGCAGACCCAACACCAACTGGCGCAGATGCTGATCCGGCTGGAGGTGGAAGGCCGCACCGATATCCGGAATATGCTTCCTGAAGAGATCCTCGCCACACAAGGAGATGTGTCATGAACAGCGTTAAAATTCATACCGCAGCAGAAATCGAGATGGCCCGGGCAGCGGGACAGGCTGCCGCGCAGGTGCTGGCCATGATCACGCCACACGTCCGGCCTGGCATCACCACCGAAGAGCTGGATGATATCTGTCACGACTTTATTGTGAACGAACTGAAGGTGACGCCAGCCAACATCGGCTATCAAGGCTATACCCGCACTACCTGCACCTCGGTCAATCATGTGGTCTGCCACGGTATTCCGGCCGGGAAAAAGCTCAAGGATGGCGATATCGTTAATATCGATGTAGCGGTCATCAAGGATGGCTGGTACGGCGACACCAGCCGCATGTACTTCGTCGGCACGCCATCAGTCCGGGCGAAACGGCTGGTTGAGATCACCTATCAGTCGCTGGTGGCCGGGATCAAAACGGTCCGTCCGGGCGCAACGCTGGGCGATATCGGCGCCGCAATACAGCGTGTGGCAGAAGCGGCCGGTTTCTCCGTGGTGCGTGAATATTGCGGTCACGGGGTGGGTGAGATTTACCACACCGAACCGCAGGTGCTGCACTACGGCACACCGGGCCAGGGTATGCCACTCAAGGCGGGCATGATCTTCACTATCGAACCGATGATCAATGCCGGTAAAGCGGGCACCAGCGTGCTGTCTGATGGCTGGACGGTGGTGACGAAAGATCGTTCACTCTCGGCGCAGTGGGAGCACACGGTCGCCGTGACGGAAAGCGGCTTCGATCTGCTGACGCCCTGGCCGGAAGGCACCGGTGATTACCCGGCAATTTAATCCAGTGGCCTGAGAGTGTCTCAGGCTCTGGACTTTTTCAGTCGCGAACTTCACTAAGTGTGTTGAGGGAGGAAGCCCGCCAGACATGCACATCATTGCGTCCGGCGCGCTTCACCTGATAAAGCGCCTCATCAGCGCGTCGCAGCCATTCATGAATCGAAGCCGCTTCGCGCGCTGAAGCAATCCCGATACTCACCGAACTCTGAAAAGTGGACGAAGCAGGCAACCGCAGCAAGGTAATGCCTTCCTGGATCTTTTTAGCCAGTCGCAGGATGCTGGCTTCATCGGCCTCACGCACAATGACGCACAGCTCATCCCCGCCAAATCGGGCGGGAATATCTTTCAGACCGACGCTGTTTCGTAACAGTGCCGAAATCTCTGTCAGCAGAAAGTCGCCCGCCTCATGGCCAAACGTGTCATTAACCTGTTTGAAGTGATCCACATCCAGCAGCATGAGCCAGGCGTTGCCCTCGCCTCGCTGAGTGCGCAGAAATTCGCTTTCCAGTCGCTGCTCAAACAGACGACGGTTCGGGATTTTCAGGCCGGGGTCCATCAGCGCGATGCGCTCCAGCTCGCGATTCTTTTTACGCAGGCTCAGCGTCAGATTGTGCGAAACCACACTGAGCGCCAGCAGATAAACGCTGGCCAGTGGCAGAGTCAGCCAGGCGGTACGGGTAGAGAAGTTCAGCATGATCGGTGCACCCGTGACTGACCATACCAGCACAAAAGTGAGCAAAAAGGCCTGCAGCGCAGATTTCAGCTGTACCCAGCCGCCCGCGGAATAGCGGTCAGAAATCAGTACGGCCATGATAACCAGTGAGGGGAAAGGACTCAGCGCCATCATCCCCACCCAGACGCCGCCAAAAGCCGCATCCAGCGTCAGACTCTTGCGTTCAAATCCTGTGGGGTCGCGCGATCGTAAGGCCAGCCTGTAGGCGGCATAGGGCCAGATAAACGCGTTGATGAACAGCAGCAGGCAGAGTTCCGCGCATTTCCCCCGCTCCACCAGCACTGACAGGATGGGCAAAAAGCAGAGCAGCGTACCGAGCTGACGCATCATAAACATACGGCGCACGAATCGGCTGGCGCGCCGCCTCAGTTGAGCATCGTCAGGTGTGTAATAGTTCATATGCAGACTGAAGCAGCGAAAGGTTACGTCAGTTTATCCAAACTGGTGAATAAAAGTAATATGTTTGCAGAATATTCTTATTGCCGGGTTAAGACTGATCGACTACGCGTTAAAGCCGGTATTGTTCGGCTGACAGATGACTGCTGTCGCCTGCCAGCACGAAGGCTAGGTTTTTATCTGCGGCCCTTAGCAACCGAGGCGGACCAGCTGAAGTCGCTGACTTCACTGGCTGTCAGTGAGGAGGGTTTCTTTTTGCGGAGAGGTTTTTTCGCCTTCAGCGCCTGCGCTTTCTCTTTTTCCTGCTTTGCCGTCATAACGATCCGACGCGCTTCACTGCTGAATTCTTTTTCTTTTTTACTATCCGGCTCTTTACCGGTGCGCTGACGATACTTTTCCATCAGCCCTTTAACGGTCTGTTCGACGGCCAGTCGTTCATCAGCGTTGAACCGATCAATGGAAATCATCTTCTTGTCGTTCATAGCACTCTGTCTCGTGGCGAAGGGTGAGATGAGTGTACCGCATTTACGGTTTATTAAGTCAGAAACCGCCTCTGTCCTGCATCTTCTTCACTTTGCAGCGCATCCATCCCGCTTCATCGGATGGCCATGCGAAAAACAGGGTTGTCTCTTAATATAAAACTAATGTTTATCAGGTTTACTGGCAGTGACCACGTACTGCCGGGAGGCTAACGGAATGACTAAAGAGACCGATCGCCTGTCACAGGCCCTGTTACGGCGGCATGGCATTGGCGTCAGACAGAAACGCATCCACTTTCGGGGACGCGATCTGCTGTTTCAGCTGCGCAATGCCCGTTATGATGTTTTCAACGGTGACCGCTGCATTGCGACCGTGGAAACCAATAACATTCATGACGCCATCAAGCAGTTTAAGGCGCTCGACACACCTGTGGAGAAATAGTCATGCCCGATTACTGCGTGCTTCAGAAAGGCCGTGAAATCATGGCCGTTAATCTCACCCATAAGGACAAGCGGGGGAAGGTATATTTCCCATTAATGCGGGATTAAAAGGCAAAGTGACTGTTAATTCATGTCGTGCCGATTAGAATAAAGGAAATTTTTCCGCACACAGGTTTATGATGAAAATCACTATTCAGAAAGAAGATGCGCTGTTTATGCATAACTTCTTTGCTGCGCCCTGCGACACGCTCGACACAGATTCACCTCAGGCACGACAGATTCAGCAATCGCTTCAGCTGGCTATCCAGCAAAAAGAAGCAGAGATCGACGGTGACTGGAAACGCACTCTGACATTTATGCTGCTGTTCCTGTTTTTATATGCTGCGCTCGGTGCCTCGCTGACGCTGGATCTCAGCACCACCACCGGCCATAAGAGCATCGAATATGCGCTGGAGGCGATTCCGGTGCTGATCGCCTTCTCCGGTTTTTTTGTCTCTATTCTCTATCTGTTTCTGACACGCGCCAGCGCGCGTAAACAGCGCAACTGGGAAAATGCCATCCTGGTGCTGGAAAAATATTCCATCGGCAATCTGTTTAAAGCTACCCATACCCAGGGGGGCGGCACCAGTAACTACTCCGTGCCCAATCTCTACATTTCTCTCGCGCTGTTTATCTGTCTGACCTGGCTGGTCACCTATAACTATCTGACCTTCACCACCAGCGGCGTCTTCGGTAGTGTGATTTCGCTGTTCATCAGCACCATGGTCTATGTGATTCTGGATATACAGCTGCTCAAACCTTTCACTCATGCTGCAGAGAAAGAGGAAGCGGCGAAGGATAAAGCGGATGACGCGCAGGCGTAACTAAAACGCCAGAATCGAGAGGATACCCGGCCCGCAAGCCGGGTATTTTTTGCTGCAACAGGCCCGGTCTGGCTGCTCAGCCCTTTCGCACCCAGCTATCTGAAACCTGATTCAGAAATGCAAAAGTATGTTGTAACTATCATCGCTCATTCAACAACGCGGGCATCGTGAAGGGCACGCCTTCACAGCGTGCCCCTGGCGTTACCAGCGCGTTTTCTGCATATCAATCACAAACCGATATTTCACATCGCTGGTCAGCATACGTTCAAAGGCCGTTTCGACCTCTTCACCGGTAATCATCTCAACATCCGCCGTGATGTTGTGCTGCCCACAGAAGTCGAGCATCTCCTGCGTCTCCTGAATACTGCCAATTGAGGTGCCGGTAATACTCAGACGGCGGAACACCATCGGTGTCACATTCGGTGACGGATGAGGCTGATCGGGGATACCCACCAGCACCAGCTGACCGTTGGTTTTCAGCGCATTCAGATAGGGATCGAGATCGTGTGGCGCAGCCACGCAGTCCAGAATGATATCCAGCGACGCCTGACAGGCCGCCATCTGGGCCGCGTCACGGGAAACCACCACGTTTTTGGCGCCCAGCCGGCGGGCATCCGCCCCTTTCTCCGGCGAGGTAGTAAACAAGGTGACCTCTGCGCCCAGCGCACTGGCCAGCTTAACCGCCATATGGCCCAGGCCGCCCAGGCCTACTACCCCGACGCGATCCCCCGCTTTGACATTAAAGTGGCGCAGCGGTGACCAGACGGTGACGCCCGCGCAGAGCAGTGGTGCCACCGCGTTCAGCGCCAGGTTATCAGGCACCCGCACGACAAAATGGTGATCGGCAATCACATGCTGGGCATAGCCGCCAAAGGTCGTGTTACCGGTGTACTTATCGGTTCCGTTATAGGTCGGCGTAAAGCCTGCCTCACAATACTGCTCTTCATGCTGCTGGCAGAAATGGCACTCGCGACAGGCGTCAACCATCACGCCGACCCCGGCAATCTCTCCGACCGCAAACTGAGTGACGTTTTCACCCACTGCCACCACCCGGCCGACAATTTCGTGACCCGGCACAAGGGGATAGCGGCTTATGCCCCACTCATTGCGCGCCATATGCAAATCGGAGTGGCAGACGCCGCAGTAAAGGATCTCGAGTTTAACATCGTCAGCCTGAAGCTCGCGTAACTCCACCTGACCCGCTCGCAGCGGTCGATCTGCCTGACTGGCGACCAGTGCATTAATCTTCATCTGTTGCCTCTTCTCACCTGATGGTCGTAAAGAAAGCGGCACACTATAGACACATGGGATCGGTTTTGGTAGTAGTTACCTTTTGGTTACCACCCTGCTAAGGAGACAATAATGCCAGCCTGGGTTGATGGAAAACTTTTGTTTTATGCTGATTCACCGCCGCGCCGCCTGCTGGAACTCTTTTCCGTCAAGTGGAGCACGATGGTGCTGCATGCGCTTTATCACTGGCCGGAACACCGTGCGCGCACGGGTGAACTGGAGCGGAGCCTGCAGGGAATTTCAAAGAAGATGCTGATTCAGACGCTGCGCGAGCTGGAGCAGCGCGGGCTGGTTGCACGCCATGTCTGGCAGGTGGTACCGCCGAAAGTGGAGTACAGCCTGACCGCGCTGGGCATGACATTTGCCGGGCCGATTGAGCAGATGTATCAGTGGGGCCTGGAAAATCAGGCTGCGCTGGATGAAATGGAGGATCACGCGCGCAGCCATCGGGAGGTGTGAGGAGAACCAGGTGCGCCAGTCAGCCCGGCCCGGCCTCACTCAAAGGGAAATTCGCGCGCCAGCACGCGGGAGATCACATTCAGCGCCCCCTCTTCATTGTTGCTCTGAGTCTGATATCGCGCCACGGCGGCGACAGAAGCGGCGGCATTCGCCATTGAGAAACTGAAACAGGCCTGACGCAGCATCTCAATGTCGTTGGCGCTGTCACCGATGGCCAGCACTTCGCAGTCGCTGATGCCCCACTTCTCCTGCAGCAGCGCAATGCCATGCGCCTTGTGGCAGCCAGGAATGATCAGGTCGATAAAGCCAAACCCGCTGGAGACCGGATGCATGATGTTTTCCAGCTCGCCGAGTCGGGCATGCAGTCGTTGCAGCAGGGCATCCACCCCTTCATGCTCCAGATTCAGCGAGAATTTAAAAATTGTATCGTCAATGGCATAGAGGTCATCGCGTTTTTCCAGCCGGTGATAGTGATTTGAGAGCTTTGCCATCACCTCGTCAGAAGCCGATGCGTGCATGTAAGCGCCATTACGCCCGCACACCACCACCGCAATATCGGGTTCATGCGCCAGGATATCCAGAATCTTGTGCACCTTCTCGCGGGCCAGCTCGCCACAAAAGATCTCTTCGTTGCAGTCTGAAACCCACGCGCCATTCTCTGCGACGAACGCAATCTCATCTTTGATGTCGGGAAAATAGCGCTGTAACTGGTAATACTGGTTTCCGCTGGCGACCACAAAACGGATGCCCTTCTGCTTCAGCAGCGCATACTGCCGTGAAAACCGCTGAACGTTGTACGCTTTATTGTCGTCCAGAAAGGTGCCATCCATATCCACCGCAATCATCTTAACCGCCATCTCACCTGCCCCTATAGAGTCGCCGTTCTGTCCTTTCGGCTGATTGATTTGATTCATAAAGCTTACTCGCTGTGTGGATTAATGAGAATGCAAATAGTGACGTTGCTAACGGCTTTCGGAGCCTTCCGGTTCCGGAGTTGTGTTATTACGCACGTTTCGGAGCGTTAAAAAGATGTTAATCTCAGTCGCAAATTACGAATGAAGGTTATTTTAATTACATTCGTAACTCAACCCGAATAGTGAGGAGCATGAGATGCGTGATGAGACCCGATCGACCCCATTGCCGGAAGACGTCAAAGCGGCAATACGCGCAGTGAAACAGCAGTTGCGGCAGCAGATAGGTGACGTTGAAGGCCTGTTCCGGCAGGTGTGTGACAGCATCGAAGCGGCGATTGCGGAGGCAAAAGCGGATGAGGAATGGACGGGCAGCGCCTGGCCAGTGGTGCCGATGCAGGATATCGCTGAGGGACAGGTTTCAGATGAAACCCGGGCGCGGATTAAACGGCGCGGCTGTGTCGTGATTAAGCAGCACTTTCCCCGGGACCAGGCGCTGGCCTGGGATAAGTCGATGCTCGACTATCTGGAGCTCAACCGGTTTGACGAACAGTATCGCGGGCCGGGCGATGATTTTTTTGGCACGCTGGCCGCCTCGCGTCCTGAAATTTATCCTGTTTACTGGTCGCAGGCGCAAATGCAGGCGCGACAAAGCCCGGCAATGGCGCACGCGCAATCTTTCCTGAACAGGTTATGGACCTTTGATTCACAGGGCAAAGAGTGGTTTGACCCGGATGTCAGCATCATCTATCCCGATCGCATTCGCCGTCGCCTGCCTGGCACCACCTCCGGCGGATTAGGGGCTCATACCGATTCCGGCGCGCTGGAACGCTGGCTGCTCCCGGCTTATCAGCAGGTTTTCAGTAAGCTGTTTCACGGTGACTTTGATGCTTATGACCCCTGGGACGCGGCACACCGCACTGAAGTGGATGAGTATGATCTGCCTGGCACCACCAAATGTTCTGTGTTCCGCACCTTTCAGGGCTGGACTGCCCTCTCTGATATGATCCCCGGTCAGGGCCTGCTGCACGTCGTGCCGGTGCCGCAGGCGATGGCTTATGTGCTGCTGCGTCCACTGCTTTCGGATGTACCGGAGGATGAGCTCTGCGGCGTTGCCCCAGGCCGGGTCTTGCCGGTTAACGAGCAGTGGCATCCGCATCTGATGGCCGGACTCTGTCCGATACCGGCCTTAGAGGCCGGGGATTCGGTGTGGTGGCACTGTGATGTGATTCACGCCGTGGCGCCGGTCAGGGATCAGCAGGGCTGGAGCAATGTGATGTACATTCCGGCCGCCCCGCTGTGTGAAAAAAACCGCCTCTATGCCCGCCATGTCGCACAGGCGCTGGCGCAGGGCCATTCGCCAGGCGATTTTCCTCCGGAGCATTATGAAGCGGCGTGGGATCAACGTTTCAGGCCGGAAGATCTCAATCTTAACGGACGTCGCTCGCTGGATTTAGCCTGATCTGCCCCCGCGCTGCACCGGCGCGGGGAAAACCCTGATACACTGCCACTCCTGTTTTTCTGCGACATCCCATTATGAATCCGCGACATCATCAGATTATTCAACTGGTTAATAGCCGGGGCAGCGTGACGGTCAGTGAACTGGCACAGCTCACCGGAGTTTCTGAAGTTACCGTGCGTCAGGATCTCACGCTGCTGGAGCGTGACCGTCTGCTGCGGCGGGTTCACGGCTCTGCGCTGGCGCTGGACAGCGATAATGTCGGTACCCGCCTGAACACCCGCTATCCCATCAAGCAGGCGCTGGCGCATCACGCCGCCCGTCTGGTTGAGCCGGGGGAGTCCGTATTTATTGAAGGCGGCAGCACCAACGCTCTGCTGGCGCGCGCGCTGGCCGACCGTGCCGATCTGACCCTGATTACCGTCAGCCACTATATTGCCCAGCTTCTGCGTGAGGCGGCCTGCGAAGTGATTGTGCTGGGTGGGATGCTGCAGAAAAGCAGTGAGTCGGTTGTCGGCCCGCTGACCCGCTACTCCATTCAGCAGGTTCACTTTCACCGGGCATTTGTCGGCGTGGATGGCTGGCATCCGGAAACCGGCTTTACCGGTCGCAACATGCTGCGCTGTGATGTGGTGGATGCCGTTCTGGCAAAAGGGGCGGAAAACTACGCCCTGACCGATGCCTCTAAATTTGGCCAGATCCATCCCTATCCGCTCTCATCCGGTTATCAGGTCGGGCATGTGATTACCGATGAAACGCTGGATGCCGTCACGGCAGAGCAGCTTAAGGCGCGCGCAGTTAACGTGATAACGGTCGCCACGGGTTAAACCGCGCCCGGTCCCTGCGTGACCGAATCGCGCAGCATCAGGCTGGCGGTAAAGGGGGGATGGGCAGACCAGTCACCGCCATCCAGCATGGTCAGCAGGCGATGAATCGTCTCATTGATCATCTCCGTCACCGGCAGTTTCATGCTGGATAATGACGGCGTGATGTAGGGTGCCAGCGGGATATCATCGAAACCGATTACTGAAACCTGATCCGGCACGGCTATCCGGCACGCTGTAAGCCGTTTGATCGCCCCGATCGCCATCTCATCATTACTCGCCACCAGCGCGCTGAAGGCGACTCCGCGTGCCAGCAGCGTATCCACGGCCTCCACCCCGCTCTGAGCCGTCCAGCGGCCTGACACAATACGCGCCGGATCGGCGTCGATACCCTGTGCTGCCAGCGCGGCACGATAGCCGGAGAGGCGTTCCACCCCGGTCGGGGAATCGAGCGAGCCGGTAATAAAGGCGATGTCGCGATGCCCCTGATTCAGCAGATGACTCACCGCCGTGACGCTGCCGGCGTGCTGATCGCTGTAGATGCAGTAGCTTTGATTGACACGCAGCCGCCGGTTAATGACCAGGATCGGCTGTTTGTGACGGGAGATAATGGCATCCAGCGCATCAATGGACAGAAAGCGCGGATAGATGATGATGCCGTCGCAGCGCAGATCGAGCAGAAACTGAATTGCCGCCTGCTCCTGCTCCGCCGTATGTTTGCCATCGGCCAGAATCAGCTGGCGGCCCTGCTGCTCCAGTATGCGCGCCGAGTGCGCCATCAGTTCCGTAAAGTAGCTTCCGCTGTAGAGGGTGTTGGTGATCACCAGCCCGATAGTCTGAGAGGTTTTCGTTGCCAGATTGCGCGCCAGCAGATTAGGCCGGTAGCCGGTTTCGGCAATCGCATCAAGAACTCTCTGACGCTTTTCCTGACCGACATACCCGTTGCCGGAGAGCACGCGTGACACTGTCGCTTTTGAGACGCCCGCCCTGTTCGCCACTTCCTGAATCGTTGCCATGCTGATGCTCCTTTACTGCGTCGTTCTGCAGTCTACCTAAGCCTCTCAATATTGGAAATATTTACCCTCGCGCTCAGCCGGCCTTTGAGCTAATGGCAGGTGACGCCGGTCACAAAACGAAAATCTGGCTGATTTTTGGGCTTGTCCCGGTCATAAAAGCCCTTCATGATTTTATGAAACCGGTTTCCTATCTGCCTGCATGCAGGCGCAAAAACATAACAACATTGACCGATTTACCCTACAGAGAAGAGCGATCATGCCCAGAAACTATGCCGAGGTGTCACGCGCCATCGTCGATGCGCTAGGCGGCCTCAACAATATCGAAGCCGTAACGCACTGCATGACCCGACTGCGGTTTGTGGTGAAAGATGAAACCCAGGTGGACTATCCCCGGCTGAAAGCGATCGATGGCGTGATGGGCGTGGTTCACAACGACACCCAGTGTCAGGTGATCATTGGCAATAACGTCTCTCAGGCCTTTCAGGCGCTGCAGGCGATGGGTTCCCCTGCCGCCTCATCCACGCCGGTAAAACGCAAAATCACGCTGAAAAGCATCGGCGCAGGCATTCTGGATGCGCTGGTCGGCACGATGTCACCGCTGATCCCGGCCATCATCGGTGGGTCGATGGTTAAGCTGCTGGCGATGATACTGGATATGGCCGGTGTGTTTGAAAAAGGCTCCTCTACGCTGGTGATCCTCAACGTGATTGGCGACGGGGCCTTTTTCTTCCTGCCGGTGATGGTAGCCGCCTCTGCCGCGCTGAAGTTTAAAACCAATATGTCGCTGGCGATCGCCATTGCTGGCGTGCTGGTGCACCCTAACTTTATCGATCTGATGGCGAAAGCGGCGCAGGGTCAGGCCGTGGAATTTGCCTTCATTCCGGTCACGGCGGTGAAATATACCTACACGGTGATTCCGGCGCTGGTGATGACCTGGATCCTGTCACACATTGAGCGCGGCGTGGACCGCATTACCCCGGCCGTCACCAAGAACTTCCTGAAACCGATGCTGATTGTGCTGATTGCCGCACCCATCGCGATCGTGCTGATTGGTCCGATTGGCATCTGGATCGGCAGCGGCATCTCTGCGCTGGTCTACACCGTCCATGGCTATCTCGGCTGGCTCTCGGTCGCGATTATGGGCGCGATCTGGCCCCTGCTGGTGATGACCGGTATGCACCGCGTGTTTACCCCGACCATCATTCAGACCATTGCTGAAACCGGCAAAGAGGGCATGGTGATGCCCTCCGAGATTGGTGCCAACCTGTCGCTGGGGGGATCGTCTCTGGCGGTAGCCTTCCGCACCAAAAACCGGGAACTGCGTCAGACCGCGCTCGCGGCGGCGGCCTCCGCTATCGTTGCCGGCATTTCAGAACCTGCGCTGTATGGTGTGGCCGTCCGCCTGAAACGCCCGCTGGTCGCCTGTCTGATCAGCGGTTTTATCTGCGGCGCGGTAGCAGGCATTGGCGGTCTGGCCAGCCACTCAATGGCGTCGCCTGGCCTGTTTACCAGCGTGCAGTTTTTTGATCCCACCAACCCGATGAGTATTGTCTGGGTCGGTGCGGTGATGGTGTTGTCTGTGGTGCTGTCGTTTGTGCTGACGCTGCTGTTAGGCTTTGAAGATATCCCTGAAACCGACGCCACCACCACGGCACAACCGGCAGCCGTACCCGAACGCGTCAACGCCATTAACAGCCACTAGAAAAAAGGGTCTTACCGACCCGGAAAAGAGGAATGCATGTCTGAATCAAGGTTTCCGCAAGGGTTTTTATGGGGCGGTGCACTGGCCGCCAACCAGAGCGAAGGCGGTTTTCGCGAAGGCGGAAAAGGGTTAACCACCGTCGATATGATCCCGCATGGCCCGCACCGGATGCCGGTCAAACTTGGTCTTGAAAAACGGTTTGCGCTTCGCGACGACGAGTTCTACCCCAGCCATAATGCGATCGATTTTTATCATCGCTACCGGGAGGACATCGCGCTGATGGCGGAGATGGGTTTCAGCGTGTTCCGCACATCAATTGCCTGGAGCCGTCTCTATCCCAACGGCGATGAGCTGACACCTTGCCCGGAAGGCATTGCTTTTTACCGTTCAGTGTTTGAAGAGTGCCGGAAACATCAGATCGAACCGCTGGTCACCCTCTGCCATTTCGATGTGCCGATGCATCTGGTGACGGAGTATGGCTCGTGGCGTAACCGCAAAATGATCGACTTTTTTGCCCGCTATGCCCGCAGCTGTTTCGAGGCGTTTGATGGTCTGGTGAAATACTGGCTGACCTTTAACGAGATTAATATCCTGCTCCACAGCCCCTTCTCCGGTGCCGGACTGGTGTTTGAACCCGACGAAAATCCGGAGCAGGTGAAATATCAGGCGGCGCATCATGAACTGGTCGCCAGCGCGCAGGTGACCCGCATTGCGCATGAGGTCAATCCGGCTAACCAGGTTGGCTGCATGCTGGCGGGCGGCAACTTCTACCCCTGGTCGAGTAAACCGGAGGATGTCTGGGCCGCGCTGGAGAAAGATCGTGAAAACCTCTTCTTTATCGATGTGCAGGCACGCGGCGCCTATCCCGCCTACGCGGCCCGGCTGTTTCGGGAGAAAGGCGTAACGCTGAAGATCGAGGAAGGTGACGCGGAGATTCTGAAAAACAGCGTCGATTTTGTTTCGTTCAGCTACTACGCCTCACGCTGCGCCTCGGCGGAGATGAACGAGCAGAACAGCAGCGCCGCCAATGTGGTGAAGTCTCTGACGAATCCCCATGTGCCGCGCAGTGAATGGGGCTGGGGCATCGATCCACTCGGATTACGGATCACAATGAACATGATGTATGACCGCTATCAGAAGCCGCTTTTCCTGGTCGAAAATGGTCTGGGCGCACGCGATGAACCCGATGCCAGTGGCGAAATCCATGACGACTACCGCATCAGCTATCTGCGTGAACACATCCGCGCGATGGGTGACGCGATTGAAGATGGCGTGCCGGTCATGGGCTACACCAGCTGGGGCTGCATCGATCTGGTGGCGGCCTCAACCGGTGAGATGAGTAAACGCTACGGTTTTGTCTATGTTGACCGCGACGATCTCGGGCGTGGTACGCTGGCCCGCACGCGTAAGAAGTCATTCTGGTGGTATAAGAAGGTCATTGCCAGCAACGGAGCCGATCTTGAGTGACAACGTCACTTATTAAGTATTGTGTCTGCGGTGCTACGCCTGTCAGCGACGCCGCAGGTATGCAGTCAACCTGCCGTTGTACTCTGCCGGTAATTATCGTATAACCGATGTCTCCGAGGGGTGTCCTGTCATGGGCTGAGATGGCGAAAGCCGAACCCTTTGAACCTGATCTGGGTCATGCCAGCGAAGGGACGGGTCGGCAGATATTTCTGCGTCATCTCCTGCATCACTCCCTGTTCCAGCCCGTATGCCCGGATCTCCATTGTGACAGGAGATCTGATGACACATCCGCTTTTCGAAACCGGCTTTTACGGTCGTCTGCGTCAGCAGGCTGGCCCTCACTGGCACGCCTATGTGGCACATGACTTTGTACAGCAGCTCGGTCAGGGTACGCTGCCCCCCGCCGCGTTTCGCCATTATCTCACCCAGGATTATCTGTTTCTGCTGCACTTCGCCCGCGCCTGGGGCCTGCTGATAAGCAAGCTCTCCGCGCCGGATGCCCTGCGCAGCGCGACGGCGTCGCTCAACGCCATCGTCAGCGAACTGCCGCTGCATCTGGACTACTGCCAGCAGTGGGGCATCAGCGAAGCGGCAATGGCGAGCGAACCGGAGGCAGTGGAAACGCTCAACTACACCCGCTATGTGCTGGATGTGGGCCACAGCGGCGATGCGCTGGAGTTGCTGACCGCGCTGATGCCCTGTGTCGCCGGGTACGCTGAAACGGGTCTGACCCTGCTACAGGATCCTGCAACCCGCTTCAGCGATAATCCTTATGCGGCGTGGATAGAAAACTACGGCGATGAGTCCTATCTGAACGGCGTTCGCAACGCCCTTTCGTTGTTTGAAACCCTGGCGGGCGAGCGTGCGGCTGAGCAGCGTTTTGCCTCACTGGCGCAGATTTTTACTACTGCCACACGGCTGGAATCCGCGTTCTGGCAGATGGGACTGAATCATGCGGCCAGTCTGCAGGTCCGCCCATGATTGCGTCAGCCTGTTCGGCGCCGCCCGGTATCGCAATCCGTCAGCTGTCACTCAGGTTGGGTCAGCAGCAGCTCTTCAGCCAGCTCACTCTGGAGATTGCGGGTGGCCAGTTTACAGCGTTGCTGGGGGCGAGCGGCGTGGGTAAAAGCAGTCTGATGCGGGTGATTGCCGGTCTGTTACCGCCTTCCTCCGGCCAGGTCAGCGGCAGTGATGGCCTGCCACTGACCGGACGCATCGCCTGGATGGGACAACAGGACTTGCTCTATCCGTGGCTGACAGTGGAGCAGAACGTTTGTCTGGCCAGCCGCCTGAACGGGGAGAAGCCGGATCGTGAGCGGGCACAGCACCTGCTGGCGCGTGTCGGTCTGAGTCGTTATGCCACCGCACGGCCCGCGACGCTCTCCGGCGGGATGCGTCAGCGCGCCGCACTGGCTCGCACCCTCTACACCCGCCAGCCCGTGGTGCTGATGGATGAACCCTTCTCTGCGCTGGATGCCCTGACCCGCAGTCAGATTCAGACGCTGGCCGCGGAAGTGCTGGCCGGGCACACCGTGTTGCTGATAACGCATGATGCCGCAGAAGCCTGTCGATTGAGTCATCATCTGCTGGTAATCGGCCCGACGGGTATCGAAGCCTCTCCCTCCCTCCAGGGGCAGCCTCCACGGGCGGCAGAGGATGTCAGCGTCATCCGGAGTCAGGCTGCCCTGCTGAATCAGCTGAGCAGGTTAGCTGGATGACGTCAGGACAACGATCTGGCGGACTACGCCGGGGTGTGACGCTTTTTACGGGCCTCATCGGATTGTGGTGGCTCGTTTCCCTTTCCGTCCCCGCTTTTTTGCTGCCCTCACCCCCGGCGGTCGCCACCGCGCTCTGGCAGAACGCCCGCTATCTCAGCCAGCACAGCCTCACCACCCTGACGGAGATCCTCAGCGGCATGGCGCTGGGCGTGCTGCTGGGCGCCCTGCTCGCGCTGGGGATGTCCTTTTCGCCGCGGTTGCAGCGCTGGATGATGCCGCTGGTCATTACCAGCCAGGCGATCCCGGTGTTTGCGCTGGCGCCCCTGCTGGTGCTCTGGTTCGGCTTCGGGATGAGCGCCAAAGTCGCAATGGCGGTGCTGGTGATCTTTTTCCCGGTGACCTCCGCCTTTTTTGATGGCCTGCGTCGCGTCCCGCCCGGCTATCTCGATCTGGCCCGCACGCTGGGCGCCTCCCGCGCGGCTCAGCTGCGTCATGTCCGGCTGCTGGCGGCACTGCCCGCGCTGGGATCCGGTTTACGGATGGCGGCCGCGGTGGCCCCGATTGGCGCCATTATCGGAGAGTGGGTCGGTTCAGCGGAAGGACTGGGCTACGTCATGCTGAATGCCAATGCCCGGATGCAGAGTGATCTCTGCTTTGCCGCCCTGTTCATTCTGGTGCTGATGACGCTGCTGCTGTGGCTGTTCATCGATTTCCTGCTCCGTCGCCTGATTAGCTGGGCCCCCGAAACGGATTAATGACCTTAACTGACGAGAAAAAGTATGACGAAAATACCGCTCTTTACCCTGCTGCTGGGTGCCGCCTTCGCCACCCCCCTTCAGGCAATGGAAAAACTGACGCTGATGCTCGACTGGTATATCAATCCCGATCACGCGCCGATCATGGTGGCACAACAGACCGGCGCCTTTGCCGCAGAGGGACTGGAGGTCAGCATCATTCCCCCTTCCGATCCGGCGCTGCCGCCGCGCCTGGTGGCCGCAAAGCAGGCAGACTTAGCCATCACTTACCAGCCTCAGCTGCATTTCTTCGCCGACCAGGGCCTGCCCCTGATGCGGGTCGGCACCCTGATCAATACGCCGCTGAATACGCTGATCACACTCGACAGGTCGATGAAGAGTCCGGGGGCGTTAAAAGGCAAACGCATCGGCTATTCCGTCAGCGGTATTGAGCAGGCGACGCTGGCGACCATGCTGAGCCATGAGGGAGTAAAGGCCGATCAGGTGACGCTGATTAACGTCAACTTTCAGCTCACCAGCGCCCTGCTGACCGGAAAAGTGGATGCGGTGATCGGTGGCTATCGCAACATCGAAGCGCTGGAGATGAAAGATAAGGGGAAAGATCCGCTGGTGTTTAACGTTGAAGATTACGGCGTTCCGGCTTATGACGAGCTGATCATCGTGGCCCATCGGGATGAGGCGCATTCAGAAAAGATCAGAAAATTTCTGCGGGCACTGAAGAAGGGAAATGGGACGTTACAGGCCCAGCCTGAAGCGAGCTGGCAACGGTTTGCCCGCGCCCATCCGGAACTGAATACGCCGTTGAATCACCAGTCATGGATGGCGACGCTGCCGCTGTTCGCCGCCGATCCGGCAAAACTGGATCGCGCACGCTATCAGGCTTATGAACAATTTCTCTTCGATAACCAGCTGATTAAACGCATGACCCCGGTTGATCGCTACGCCACTGACAGCGAATAAGAGACCGGCCCGCAGCGTGCGCTGCGGGCCGATTCCCTAGCGGACCTTCTGATAGAGCCAGTGTTCGATGTCACTGGCGGGCAGCGGTTTTGAGAAGAAGTAACCCTGAATTTCGTCACAGCCGTAACTTTTCAGCAGTGCCAGCGTCGACTCGGTCTCGACCCCTTCCGCCAGAACGGTGTAGTTCAGCTCTTTCAGCATCTGAATAATGCACCTGACGATGATTTTAGACGCCTCATCCTCACCCATGCGCGAGATCAGGGAGCGATCAATTTTGATCACATCCAGCGGGATATCCTGCAGGTAGCTGATGTTGCTGTAGCCTACGCCGAAATCATCCAGTGAAATGACAAAGCCGTGCGATTTCAGTGCCTCCAGCCCCTTGATCCCCACATCGCTTTTGGTGATCAGTTCATTCTCCAGACATTCGATACCCATAATTGAGGCGGGGAGCTGCGCGGCCGTCAGTTTCGCCAGCAGGTTGTCGGCAAAATCTGCTTTTGAGAAATCACGTTCACTGACGTTAATGGAGACCGGAATCAGATCGTATTCGCGATTCCAGCGCGCCAGTTGCTCTATCGTGTGATCGATGACCCAGTTGGTGAGGTCGGAAATCAGATTCGTTTTACCCGCTAACGGAATAAATTCTGAAGGAAAAAGTTCACCCCGCTCAGGGTGATTCCAGCGGATGAGTGCCTCCAGCCCGACGGTTTTGCCGGTTCTCAGGCAGACTTTGGGCTGCCAGGCGAGATAAAGCTCTTCATCTTTATGCAGCGCCTGCGCCAGATCGTTCATGATCATAAAGTCATCGGTGCGACGTGTATCGTAGCTCTCATCAAACACCATCGCGCTGATGTTCTCATCAATCGCTTCGTGCAGCGCGCTCACTGCCTGACGCACCGTTTCATTGGCATCCATCTGCGACGGCACAAATTCGGTTTCGCCGGTGTGAACATCCAGATCGAGCGTAATGTTCTCGGCCAGATCGGCCTTGAGGCCTGTGAACAGCTCAACCATATTCTGCGCAGTGTAGCGACCAGACCAGGGCTGAATGATGGCGAAGCGGCCCGGTGCAAAGCTGTAGAGCGTTTCGTTTTCAGCCAGATTGAGTCGGTGAGCGACATCTTCCGCCATCTGCTTCAGCAGTTTCTCCATCGGGGCGATCCCGACGGCACGTGAAAGCTCATACGCGCGAATAATGTCGATGCAGTCGATTAAGATCAGACGAAAGCGGCTGTGCGGTGCGGTCAGGGTCAGCTGCTGTATATCGCGCAGCAGGCGGGGACGATTCGGCAGATGCGTGATGACATCGGCAAAGCCCGCATTGTTCCAGGCATCCAGAAACGAGGTGACCAGCGTTGCCAGTGAGCGCAGAACCGTCAGTTTCTCGTCGGTAAAGGGGTGAGGCTCGGTATCCGTGACGCAGAGCGTTCCCAGTACCGAACCTTCAAGATTCTGCAGCGAGACACCGGCGTAGAAACGGATATGCGGATCGCCTTTCACAAACGGGTGGGTGACGAAGCGCTCATCCAGCAGGGTGTCCACCACCACCAGATGGCCTTCGCCATCAATCACATGGCGGCAAAGCGACTCATCCCGGGTCGATTGCTGAAGATCGAAGTTGCGAGAGGCTTTAATATACTGATTATGGTCGTCAATAATCGAAATGAAGCTGCCTGAGATACCCAGGACCTCACTGGCAAGATTCACAAATCTCTCCAGCACCTCATCCCGGGTTTCATCCGGTGACAGCAGTGCCTTGATAGCACTCAGTCGTTTTACGTCACTGCCATTTTGCTCGTTATGCACGAAACCTCTCCTATGCAGGCGCAAAATTCGAAATAATTTCGCTGCTTAATGCTCAATTAGCGCCCAATTATCAGATAAATAGCGGCTCAATCTGACAGTAATTCCACAGCGAAACAGTGTCGCACGATATCTGAACGCTGTCGAAATCATTTATTGTCCTTACCACGTGCAACCTGCGGCGATTCCGGCCGGAACCCGAGTCCGATGAGGCGACCGGCCATAAACTTCAGAAAGGGCAGCCGACCGATCATCCCGGGGATGCGACTGCTGCCACCGGTTTTCTTTTTGCTCTTTTTGAGGCTCATTTTGATTTGCAAAAACTGCGTGGCTACGGTAGGAAACTGACGGCGCTTCTGCACTTTTTCCAGGTCGCGTAGCTGCAGCTCACCGGCTTTAAGCGGCGCAGTCAGGATATTCGCCGTCGCCACCGCATCCTGGATCGCCAGATTCACACCCACCCCACCTATGGGCGACATTGCATGCGCCGCATCGCCAATGCAGAGCACGCCAGGCTTCGCCCACTTATCGAGCCGGTCAATGCGGATAGAGAGCAGCTTAAACGCCGTCCAGTCCTTGATTTCCGCCATTCGCGCGGGTTCAAAAGGTGACAGGGCCGCAATCTCCGCTTTAAACGCATCAAGTCCGGCGGCCTGTTTCGCGTCAAACTCCCCCTTGGGGATAGTCAGCCCGCACTGCCAGTAGTCACCGCGATCGATAACGATAAAGTTTCGTCGCGGTCCCGTATGCCCCACGCCCATATCAGGGTCGTGCGGCTGCCTGCTGAGACGGAACCAGATGACATCCCGTGCCGCGCCAAAAGCCTGACTGGTCAACCCTGCCGCTGCGCGTACCTGAGAATGTCGGCCATCCGCACCCACCACCACTTTGCAGCGGACATGAATGCGCTGATTTCCGCGCAGAGCCGTGACGCCACTGACCGTGCCATTTTCCTCATTAAGCGACGCAAAGGCGGTTGACCGCAGGAGAGTGTAGCCCGGATATCGGGCGCTGTGATCGGCAATAAAATTCAGGAAATCCCACTGCGGCATAAAAGCGATAAAGCGGCACTGAACCGGCAGGCGGGAAAAGTCGGCCATGGTGACTTTCTGGCCGGCAATCTCCGCCTCCAGCTTTTCGACCCGCTGATGCGGCAGCGTGAGAAATGCCTCCAGCAGGCCGAGCTGGTGCATCGTTTCCAGCGTAGAGGGGTGAATGGTGTCACCACGAAAATCGTGCAGAAAATCGGCGTGCTTTTCGATGACCACCACGCGCACGCCTGCCCGGACGAGCAGATAGCCCAGCATCAGGCCAGCCGGGCCGCCCCCGACAATACAACAGTCAGCGGTAAGGATTTCAGTAGAATGTGGCTGCATGTCGGCTCCCTGTCACGCCAGTATTGCTATGATTATTGCGTCAACCGTGGCGACAACGCCACAGTCGGTCGATAGTGCGTGGCTCAGACACTGAAAAATCAGGATACGCCAGCCTACCGCGAACGCATGGCGCAAGTGGTTTGTCCACCGCAGGTGAAATAGCCGCTTTCCTCAGCTGAAATTGATCCTGACGTTTGTTTTCACCTTATCTCTCAGTACACTGGAGCGCTGGTCTGGTTGAACAAGAATCCCTCTCAATGAATGAAGAAATACCGCAACCGGTTTATGTTCCCCGCTCCATCGCGGCACGCAGCCGGATGTTCCGCGCCCTGCTCCACCGTGATAAGACGCCGCTGGCGATGCTGTTTTGCGCTGCGCTGGTCGGTTCGCTGGTTGGCCTGGCCGGGGTAGCCTTTGCCCGCGCCGTTGAGGCTATTCAGCAATGGCGCGCCGACACACTGATACCCGCCCACTTTCAGGGCTGGACACTCTATGTGGCCGCCTTTGCCATCTCGGCGTTACTGGCGATGGTCGGCTATTTTCTGGTCAGACGCTTCGCCCCCGAAGCCGGTGGCTCCGGTATTCCGGAAATTGAAGGGGCACTGGAGGAGCTGAGGCCGGTGCGCTGGTGGCGGGTGATTCCGGTAAAATTTTTTGGTGGTATGGGCACGCTGGGTGCCGGAATGGTACTTGGCCGGGAAGGCCCGACGGTGCAGCTGGGCGGCAATATCGGCCGGATGGTGATTGATATTCTCGGCATGCGCAGCAATGAGGCGCGGCATACGCTGCTGGCAACCGGTGCGGCGGCCGGTCTGGCAGCGGCGTTTAACGCGCCGCTGGCGGGCATTCTGTTCATTATTGAAGAGATGCGTCCGCAATTCCGCTATAACCTGATATCCATTAAGGCCGTATTTACCGGCGTAATTATGGCCAGCATCGTCTTTCGCTGCTTTAACGGCGAACAGGCGGTCATCTCCGTAGGCAAACTGGCGGATGCGCCGGTGCAGACGCTGTGGCTCTACCTGGTGCTGGGCATGATTATCGGGATGGTTGGTGTACTGTTTAATCGCCTGATTTTTCTGACACAGGATATGTTTGCCCGCTTCTACGCCGGTAAAACCGCACGGGTTGTACTGGCGGGGGGCTTGTTAGGGGGCGGCTGTGGCATTCTGGCGCTGCTGTTCGCCCCAGGAGCGGGTGGCGGTTCAGAACTGATCCCCCAGGCTGTGCATGGCGTCTTCCCCTTCGCGCTGCTGCTGCTGATCTTTCTGGTCAGGCTGATTACCACCCTGCTCTGTTTCAGTTCAGGTGCGCCGGGCGGTATTTTTGCGCCGATGCTGGCGCTGGGAACCCTGCTGGGTACCGCGTTTGGTGTGGCGATGACCGATCTCTTTCCGTTCTATCAGCTGGAGCCCGGTACGTTCGCTATCGCAGGGATGGGTGCACTGTTTGCGGCCTCGGTCAGAGCACCTCTCACCGGCATCGTGCTGGTGCTGGAGATGACCGACAACTATCAGTTGATCTTACCGATGATTATCACCTGTCTGGGCGCGACGCTGCTGGCGCAGTTCCTGGGGGGCAAACCGCTCTATTCATCTATTCTGGCCCGCACGCTGGCCCGGCAGTCGGCCGTGACGCCTCCCTAGGCGGACATTCACGCCGCGGGATAAAGGTTCTCATCCCAACCGGCTACCCGCCTCTCAGGGCGGGTAGCCCGGTCACTTACTTGTCATCAAAATAGTCCGCAGGCATCTGGCCGGGTGCCAGATTGATCACTTCATCATTATCCGGCCCCTCATTTTTCATGTAGGTGACCTTAGCGAACTCAGGAATAATCACGTAGGGGTAAGCGGGACCTTCGTCGCGGAAGCGATGCATATCCTCAATAAAGTCATTCTGATAGCAGATAGTTTTTTCAGGATGCTGACCTTCTCCGGCGATCCACTGCGGGAAGAAGATGGTCCCGTGCAGCAGAGTGCGATTAAGATCGAACAGCAGGCTGACGCAGGTTCCGGTCGGCTCATGCCAGTCTACTTTGTAGATGCCTGGGGCAAACTGAACCGCGTGCATCTTCTGGTTGGTCACCCAGCGGCCGCCCACCAGCCCCTGATGAATGCGGTAGTCACAGGTCGTTTCGTTACGCGCGTACCACTCATATTTCCAGCCATTATCATAGGTATAGACAAAGTGCGTACCCACGAACTTAGTTAGATCGCTTGCAATATCCTCTGGAGATTCTGCAGACATGTTACCCTCTCTGGACAGGCACCCGGACCGGGCGCAGATAAACGTATAAACCAGCCGGCAAATACTCACTATGGACCAGACTGGCTGAATTGCCATCCATAGCCGGAAATTGTCATCGGATTGTCACAGAGCCGGAACGGTCACATTGAAAGAGAAGGGTCACTGAGCAAGAGTCGATTAAATGCCTGAAAGAAAGATAAAAGCCCTGACTGAGACAGCCAGGGCTTTTAGGTTACTACTGATTTAACATTTACCATTAACTAACTTAATTAACAGGAACAACTTTGGTATAGCTATTTATGAACAGATTCTGAGGATAATAATGAACACGGTTACAGAATGTCACTATTATTAACGGTCTCAACCACCTGAGAGTCTTTCGTGAGACAAAGACAGGTCAGGCCCGTATAAATCTGCACACCCCCATCGCGATATATACTCTTTGATGCGTTGCCTTACATTCATTACGACGTGTAAACCGTAACCGTCGTAAAGTCACGTTCAGAACTACGAGGCCTTACATCATCGCGATGCAATACTGCTTATCTCTCAGTGCGTTACTACGACTCGATTTAACAGGATTGTGATTAACTCAAAAGAGCTGATGACAACAATGTTTAACAGAACCGCCGACAGCTTAAGCGAATAAGTCCATCGACACCGGTAACACCGTTAATTCCCGGTGTGTCAGGGCACTTTCATGCCGCTGATAATTCTTAATCTACCTCTGATATAAATAATGTCAACACTGGAATTTAACCCATGTTTATATCTTCAGTGTTCCGGAAATTAAGCAGGGAGTAATAATCGATATATTGATCCTGAATAATTCGGCAGGTAACTATTTTGACAGAGAGGATTAAAGGCGATTACAAGGGCGCCGACAGACGCCCCTGTGAAAGACCCGACGCTATTTTTTCAGACTCGCCAGCAGAACCTTCGCGGTCTCAGAAGAGGAGCCCGGATTCTGCCCGGTAATGAGCAGACCATCCTGGACAGTATAGGACTGCCAGTCCTCTCCCCGTGAATAGAGACCGCCATTCTGTTTCAGCGCGTCTTCCACGAGGAATGGCACGATGTCGGTCAGGCCAACGCCCTCCTCTTCACTGTTAGTGAATCCCGTGACTTTCTTTCCCTTAACCAGAGGCGTGCCATCCGGATTTTTCACATCGCGCAATACGCCTGGTGCGTGGCAGACCAGTGCTACCGGTTTGCCAGCCTGCAGGGTCTGCTCAATCAGTGCAATGGAGTGTTTGTCATTTGCCAGATCCCATAGCGGGCCATGGCCGCCCGGATAGAACACAGCGTCAAAGGCATTCGGGCTCACGCTGTCCAGTTTGTGGGTAGAAGCCAGCACCGCCTGCGCAGCCGAATCGCTATGGAAACGACGGGTATCCGCGGTCTGAGAGTCGGCTTCATCACTTTTAGGATCGAGCGGAGGTTGTCCTCCCTGTGGTGATGCCAGGGTTACGTCTGCGCCCGCGTCAAGAAAGGCATAGTAAGGTGCGGCAAACTCTTCCAGCCAGAAACCGGTTTTCTTGCCGGTATTACCCAGCTCATCATGTGAGGTCAAAACCATCAGAATCTTCATGTCCGCTCCCTGTAAGCGTTGCAGGTTAAGAGTTCAGGCGCGTCATACCCGATGTTAATCGCGCCTTCTTCTGTTTTGTCCGTCAGTCGTGACGGACTCTGAGGAATCACTGAAATTTACCGCTTAATATTCGGTGATCCGCAACCCATTATAGTTCATCACTATTCTTTTCGTTTTTCTGCCGGATAGGCGTGTCAGACTCTCTGGAAAGGTTCTCTCACCAGCCTGAGATGAGCACAATCCGGCACAACTAATTAGCATGATCACGATTACCGCACTAATAGTTAATATAGATATGGTAACTATGGTTATTATTATTCCCATCGGAGGCACACATCCTCCTCATTGATAAACAGGAATATGACCATGAAAAACGTAAAAGCACTTTCAATTGCCGCTCTCGCCACCCTTTCACTGATCTCATTTGGCAGCTTCGCGCAGAGCGTGTCTGTGACCTCCTCAACACTGGATGGCGCAGAGTCAAAAATCGCTGCTCAGGCGCAGGAACAGGGCGCGCAATACAAAATCACCGAAGCGAACACCAACAACCGTGTTCATATGACCGCAGAACTGTATAAATAACGGATGGTCGCAAACGGAATTGCCAGAAGAGGCTGCCCAACGGGCAGCCTTTTTTGTGTCGGTCAGGCGAGGCGTGCGGCTGGTGCGCTGCCGGTGCGCCACCATAAAATCAGCGCCGCCAGGGCGATCACGCCCAGAACAGCAAAAGCGGTGCTGTAGGAGTAACGCGCGGCGATCATGCCCGTCATGGCCGGACTCAACGCAGCGCCCGCTCCCTGCATCAGCATAATCACGCTTTGCCCGGCGTTAACATGGCCGGAGCCACGCAGCAGAGATACAATATAACCCGGCACCGCCACCCCCAGGATCCCGGCTGCCACCCCATCCAGTACCTGAACCGGTATAACAAAGAGGGGAGCGGCAAAGCCCGCCGCAATCACCGCGCGCAGCGGTAAGATCATCAGGGCGATCATAATAAAGAGTCGGTAGCCGTGCGTTTCGACCCGTTTTGAGACCCATAGCGCCACCGGAATCATCACCAGCTGCGAGATCACCACCGTTGCCGCAGCAAAGAGGCCAGGGCTGACCGCCGCCTGCCCGCCTGCTGAGGCGACGCGCATGCTCAGCATCGGCAGCAGCGCGGCATTGGCAAGATGAAACAGCAGCAGCGTCACACCGGCCACCAGCAGGGCCGGTTTGCGTATCAACATCGATAAGCGCGGTGCGGGTTCACGCTCTTCATTCTGTTCGTAACCGCGGGCAACGTCGTTATCGATCTCATCGCCGCGAATCGCTATCGTGGCAACAGCAGCGAAGAGCGCCATCACCGTCATCAGAATAAAGACCGCGCCCATTCCCCAGTACCAGGCTGAAAATCCCGCCAGCAGTGCGGCGATGGTATTCCCGCCGTGGTTAAAGGCCTCATTGCGACCCATCTGATGGTTAAAGCCGCGCTGGCCGGTCAGTCCCAGGGTGATGCCCGCCACGGTCGGGCCGATAAAGGCCGCCGCTATTCCCGCCACGATTTGTGAGACCATGGCGGTCCAGGTCTGATTGCTGTACCAGAGCAACAGCGTGGCGACCGTGATCACCAGACAACCCAGCAGCACAATCATTTTCTTGTGTCGGGTGGCGTCGGCCGCGATCCCGGCAGGCAGCGTGGCCAGTAACCCGGCGATGCCGCCGCAGGTCATGACCAGACCGATTTCGTCGGGACGCCAGTGTCGCTCCGTCAGAAAGATGCCCAGAAATGGCCCCAGCCCATCGCGAACATCGGCCAGAAAAAAGCTCATCAAACAGAGCGCGTAGAGAGAACGCTGTGACATGTTATTTCCCTGGAAGGTAAGTGTTAAAGGCAATTGCGCTTCGGTTAAAAAGGAAATTATGTGTTACAACGAGGAAAGTCACATTTCGTTATAGTAACAAAATGAAAAAGGCCACCCGTATCTGGATACGGATGGCCCTGACGTGTTTCGCGTTAAATGCGCGGCTTATTTATCGGTGCCGAAACCCTGCTTCAGCAGTGCAGGCAGCACAGCCGGGAAGTAGATGTTTTTGTAATAACCACCGACGCTTGCACTCCAGCTTTCGCCATCCTCGCGGCCGATGTTTTTCCAGTGCTGCACCATCTCATCATTATAAGCGGCAATCTGCTGCTCCAGCCCCTGGGTTTTATAGGTCTCGTCATGGCGGAAGGTCGCCAGCGGCAGACGGGGTTTCTGATGAGCGGGTTCATCAACATGACCAATGACCACACCTGCCACAGGGAACGTCAGCGGCGGCAGATCCAGCAATGAAATCATCGCCTGTGGATCGCGACGGATCCCGCCAATTGGCACAATGCCTAATCCTTCTGCGCGCGCGGCAGCCATCACAGAGCCCAGCGCAATACCGATATCGGTTGAGCCAGAGACGATGCTTTCGATGCTCTGATGCGCGATTTGCTGCTGATCAACCGCAGACATCGCTACGGCAGATTTATGCATATCAAGTACAAAGGTGATGAACACCGGTGCTTTAGCAATCCACGGCTGACCACCCGCAATCGCGGCGATCTCCGCGCGACGGCCTGCATCACGCGTGATAACAACAGAAACCTGCTGCGAGTTGACCGATGTTGGCGCACGGTAAGCGGTACTGATAATCCGATCCAGTACAGCCTCATCAACGGGTTGCTCAGTGAAACTGCGTTCACTTTTGTGACTTGTGAAAATATCAATCAGATCGCTCATAGTTCCTCCCATTCAAAAAGCAACTATAACAGTAACGTATTCGCATGCTTGGTATTTCGAGGGTTTTTGAGCACCCTTTTGTAACCGTTTTTGAACACGTCTGCGTCTGTGTACACGTTTAAAACGCCGGAGTTAAAGTCACCGAATCACTCACCGCCGGTGCGCTATTTAGTCAGTCCCTTTACCGGACATCTTTTAAGCGCTTTGTGAATAAACCGATCACACAATTGCGGGACATCTTTCAGATTATATTGATCAAGCGCATTACTGAAGCGTTAACCATATTTACATAAAAAGAACGGCCAGATAATGTGAGACATAAAACAGGGATGAATGGTTCGAGGGAATGAGCAATGTCATACAGCCATCAGGTGATAAGATATTTACAGCAAAATAAAATTTTAGCTAATCAACTCGATCACGCTGTCTCAGGCGTAAAGGAAGCCGTATTAAATCAGATTGAGATGACAGGCGCTGGCGCCAGGCGCTTGCTCTATTACACCTCCTGCTTTACCGATGAATATAAAGATGTTTGCCAGCAGCAAAAGACCGAAGATATTCGCTTTGCGAAAGGTATTTACCACCTATTGCGACATGAAGATATTATTTATGAAATGCTTAATATCTATTTTAATGAGATATTGCGCTATAAAACATCTGAGCAACTACAACATATTAAGCATTTGCTTATGGCAACAAATATTCATATCGCAGCAAGTTCATTGACTAATTTAGGGTTTGCATCAGCGACGGCAACTGCAGTTTCATTAGGTTTAAATATTCATCAAAACATAGCAGCTCTTGCAGGACGTATGGGAGGGGGCATTGTAATGGCAACGGGTTTTTATGGCATAGTGCAAAAAGCCGCTGATAGTGCTCAAAGCTTACATATTGAATCTCCCGCCTATTATCAGGCTTTATACACGCATGAGCTTGAAATGATGTATTTTTTAATAGAACCACTATTTAAACGTGCTGAGGTATTTCAGCACGTAGCGTCAGACGAAAATATAGCAAACATCATCACCAGGATGATAAGATAATGCTGCTCAATATTATTAAACGACTTCTGAAGCGGATTTTCACTTCCCTGATAGGGTTATATGCTCCACAGGCTATAATAATTGCCTATGCCTTATTCCAGATAATACTATTTCCTTCAGCCCCACTCTGGTTTGTGCCAATATTTGCCCTGATAGTGATATATATATTTAGTCGCTATGTGAAGTGGTGAAGTGCCATTAGTTTTTTAACCTCACAAGGAATTGAAAAAATTATGTCTACACCCGCCCATTTATGGCTTGAAGATGAAAACGGTTCTCCCGTCACAGGCAGCTGTCAGATGCCACTGCGGTTGGGCTCCATCGAATTAAAATCGTTCTCTCACGGCGTAACCATACCTGTCGATCCCAGCAGGGGAAAGCTCACGGGAACGCGAGTCCATAGCCCTGTAACGATAGTCAAAGAATTTGATCAAACAACGCCGCTACTCTACAGAGCAGTCTGTGAAGGCCGGATAATGAAGAAAGGCACTATCCGAATGTATCGCATTCTGGAATCCGGAATCGAAGCCGAATATTTCAATATCATTCTGGAAAATGTCAAATTTACGACAGTCGCACCCTACCTTGCCCCTGGCGGGATGAGCAGTACGCATCTCGAAACGCTGGAATTACGCTATGAGGCAATCACATGGAAATATACGGATGGCAATATCGTATATCGTGATAAGTGGAATAACTACGCGAGATCATAAGTGCTCCTGACTGACTTCACCAATCAACTTCTGAAATTAATAGATAACACAGTTAAGTCACCCCGCGAATTTTTGTCACCTCGGAATATTTCCAATCCGGTTATCTGCTGCTGTTGCATTACTGCCGTCCTGTGAGCAGGTGTAACGAAATGGAGAGTCCGTTACCGTTACACCTGTCGCAGGGAGAAGGCAGCAACCGCGAGCATGCATCACGCCAGCTTCACCGACATTCGTTTCGTCGGGTATGCGTTGAGCGCAGAAGCCATAACTATGCTGCCGTGTCGATGTCAGCCGCCCCAGCGACTTTTCAGATAACTCACCGCCTGCTGAGTCTGCGGCTGATTGAGATAGTTCTCTCTGAAAAGAATGGTGCCATCGATATGGGGCCAGGACTCATTGAGGTCGAGCTGCTTTCTCAGCTCCGGCACTCCGCCCTGCAGCGTCCAGTCAGGCTCAATCCGCGAAGGCTCGCCCACCTTGTAGAGCGCCAGACCGATGTAAAGCCGGGTTCTGGTCGGCTTCACCACCTCTGCCCACCACTTTGCCAGCACGTCATAACGGGCAGCCTGACGGGAGAACGGCCAGTAGAGCTGTGGCGCGATATAATCCAGCAGACCCTGCTGAACCCAGCGACGGGTATCCGCATAGGCTTCATCGTAGGCCGCTGCGCCTCGGGTATCTGAACCCGCCGGATCGTGCGACAGGTTGCGCCAGACACCCGCCGGGCTGACACCAAATTCCACCTCCGGCTTCAGCTGTTTAATGGTACGGGAGACCTGCTCAATAAGCTGTTGCGTATTGTGACGCCGCCAGTCCGCTTTGCTGGCGAAGCCCTGCCCGTAACGGCTGAAGGTCTGACTGTCGTTGAGCAGGGAGCTTGCCGATTCCGCGTAGAAATAGTCATCGAACTGCACACCGTCGATCGGATAGTGCGCCACCACCTCGGCCACAATACTGGTGATCCAGTCGCGTGCCTCCGGGATGCCAGGATCAAGCACGTAGCGGTCGCCCGCGGTACGAATCCAGTCACGGTGCAGCACAAATACACTGGCCGGATGAAGAGAGAGCGTGCGGTTCAGCTCACTGGCGGTAGAGGGTTTGATGTTGACCGAAACCCGATAGGGGTTGAACCACGCGTGGACTTTCATACCGCGTTTATGCGCCTCATCCAGCATAAACTGCAGCGGATCGTAACCGGGATCTTCGCCGATTCTGCCGGTCAGCATATCGGACCAGGGCAGAATTTTAGAGGACCAGAGCGCCGTGGCATCGGGCTTCACTTGGAAAAAGACCGTGTTAATCCCCAGGCTTTTCAGTTTATCCAGCTTGTCGATAAGCGACTGCTGCTGCATCCGGATGCGCTCTGCCGGGCTGGCACCATTGACCGATGCGACGGGAGGCCAGTCAAGACGGGACACGGTAGCTAACCAGACGCCGCGCATCGGTTGCCGGACCTGAGGCTGCACCGGCTGGCTGGCTGGCGGTAACGGCTGTTTCGTGACCGGTGGAAAAGGCGTCACCAGCGACCGCGGCGGCTCAGAGGCGCAGCTGACGAGCAACAGTGCCGCAGCCAGTGCGGCCCCGCGCCTTAACGCCACGCTGGCTGCGGCAGGAATAAGATTCAGTGCGATGATAAACTCCAGTTTTATCTGGTCGGGACGCAAAGAGGAGTATTCTCGGTGACTCTGATTAAATGTCAATGCGTTAGCGCTGGGGACTGAATACAATACCAGCCGCCGCCAGACAGGCTTTGAGGGTGCCAAAGGCATCCTGACACTGCCGTTCATTAACGCAGGCATACCCCAGCAGCAGGCCTCGCGTCTCCTGAGGATGCATATAATATTGTGAAAGTGGCCGCACCTTGACGCCGCGCTTCAGCGCCTCGGCGGCAATGGCGACATCATCACTGCCTGCCGGCAGCGGCATCACCAGATGCAGACCGGCTTCATGGTTAAAAGCCGGTAAGAAGGCGGGCCCCAGATAGCGCTCGATCAGCCGACAGAGAAACTGCCGCCGCTGTCGATAGAGCAGCCGCATCCGCCGGATATGCTCCATGTAATGACCCAGCCGGATGAACTCCGCCAGCGCCCGCTGAATCAGCAGATGTCCGCCGCGATAGAGTTCCGCTGCCGCGATGCGCATCGGCTGAGCCAGCGGTTTTGGCACCACCAGATAGCCAATGCGCAGGGCGGGATAGAGCGTTTTACTGAACGTGCCCATGTAAATCACCGGCGCATCGGCTTCCAGCCCCTGCAGCGAGGGATGCGGCTGTCCGGAGAAACGAAATTCGCTGTCGTAGTCATCTTCGACAATCCAGCTCTGATGACGGCGCGCCAGTGTGAGCAACGCCTGACGACGTGCCAGGCTCAGATGCACCCCCAGCGGGTACTGATGGGAAGGTGTGACAAACACCATTTTGGGTGGCGGCCCGCTGTCGGGCACCAGGCCCTGCTCATCCACCGGCATGGCCCGGATTTTCAGGCCATTCATCCGCAGCAGATTGCGGGTTCCCCAGTAGCCCGGCTCTTCCATCCAGACCCGATCGCCTGGGTCGCACAATACCCGCGTGACCAGATCGACCGCCTGATGAACGCCCTCGGTGATCAGAATCTGATCCGCATCGGCCTGCACGGAACGCGCCACCCGCAGATAATCGACCAGCGCATGACGCAGATCGGGGCAGCCGCCGCCGCTGCTGTAAACCAGCCGATGGACGTCAGGCTCCCGGTTCAGGCGCGCCTGAATCTGACTGAACAGCTTATGGGGAAATTCGGTCACGTCGGGCGCGCCAGGCACAAATGCTCCCCACTGATAAGGGGATGCGGTGGCGTGCCCCAGCAGTGTGGCACCGCGCTTCGACAGGGTGGCCGGTCGCTGCGCCTTCACGGCGGCCAGGTCGGCAATCGCATCACTCTGCAGCGAACTCTCCGGCAGCGTCTCGGCAATCCACGTTCCGCTGCCGGTGCGCGCGGTCACGTAGCCCTGCGCCATCAGACTTTCATACACATGCATGACCGTGTTTCGCGACACGCCGAGCTCACGCGCCAGATCGCGGGTGGGCGGCAAACGACTGCCGCGCGGAAAGACCGCTTCCGTGATCGCGGCCTGCATACAGTTGAGCAGTCGCTGATGCAGGGAACCGGTTTTCATAAACTGTAACCGTGCTAATAGATGATCGGCGTACAAGAGTCGCAATTGGCTCCATCCTTCCTCTGATAATTGGCTCTGGCAACTCACCACGCCTCAGGCATAAATAAACGTGTTTGTCGGGAATTGTAAACACGCATATCAATGAGGTGGATCAAATGAGCGAAAAAAATAACCTGATGCAGGAACGTAAAGCACAGGCTCTGCCTAAGGGCATCGGTACGCTGTGCGACTGGTACGTTGCCCGGGCAGAAAACGCCACCTTATGGGATCAGGCTGGTAACAGCTGGATCGACTTCGCAGGCGGCATCGCCGTGCTGAACACCGGTCATCGTCATCCACGCATCGAGCAGGCGGTGGCCGAACAGTTAACAAAGTTTACCCATACGGCGTTCCAGATCACCCCTTACGAAAGCTATATCGTACTGGCTGAACGCATCAATCAGCGGGTGCCGATTGCCGGTGCAGCGAAAACCGCCTTCTTTACCACCGGTGCCGAAGCGGTAGAAAATGCGGTTAAAGTGGCGCGTGCCTATACCCGTCGTCACGGCATCATCACCTTTGGCAACGCGTTTCATGGCCGCACCTTTATGACCATGGCCATGACCGGCAAAGTCGCCCCCTACAAGCGCGATTTCGGCCCGATGCCCCCTTCCGTTTTCCACGCCCGCTACCCCAGCGCGGTGCAGGGGATCAGCGTTGAGGCGGCACTGACCAGCCTGGATGAGATTTTCACACAGGACATTGCGCCCCATGATGTTGCGGCAATCGTACTGGAACCGGTGCAGGGTGAAGGCGGATTCCATGCGGCTCCGGCAGAATTTATGGTTCAGCTGCGTGAACTGGCTGACCGTCACGGCATCCTGCTGATTGCAGATGAAGTACAGAGCGGATTTGCCCGCACCGGCAGGCTGTTTGCCATGGAACACTACCCGGTGAAAGCCGACATCATCACCATGGCGAAAAGCCTGGCGGGCGGGATGCCCCTCTCCGCCGTGGCCGGTCGCGCCGAGGTGATGGACGCGCCTGCCCCTGGCGGACTGGGCGGTACCTATGCCGGAAATCCGTTAGCTATCGCGGCGGCTCACGCGGTGCTGGATGTGATCGAGGAGGAGCAGCTCTGTCAGCGCGCCGTGGATCTCGGTGGCCGGCTTGTCGCTGAACTGGAGGCGCAGCAGCGCAAACACCCTGATATCGCCGAAGTGCGGGCGCTGGGTTCGATGGTGGCAATGGAGTTCTATCAGGCCAGCACCGCGCAGGCCGTTCAGAAGATGGCGATGGAACAGGGCCTGCTGCTGCTGACCTGCGGCGCGAAAGGCAACGTTATCCGCTTCCTCTACCCGCTTACCATTCCGGATGCCCAGTTCAGCCAGGCGCTGACCCTTCTCTCCACGGTGATCGATCGCTGTGTTGCCTCTGCCGGACACCCTGTCGTCCCGGCATGATTTCACTGGCTCGTTAATCACAAGCCCCTTTCCTGTTCGTCCGGCCAGCATGGCCGGGCGTTCCCCGGAGACGTTGACATGACGATGACTCAGAGTGCGAATGAAGATTCGCTGGCTCAGAACCTGAAACCGCGCCACGTGCGCATGCTCTCGATTGCCGGCGTAATTGGCGCCGGGCTGTTTGTTGGCTCCGGCCATGCTATTTCTGAAGCGGGCCCCGCCGTGCTGATCTCCTATGCAGCCGCCGGGTTGCTGGTTGTGCTGATCATGCGGATGCTGGCGGAGATGGCGGTGGCCTCACCCGATTCCGGGTCATTCTCCACCTATGCGGAGAAAGCGCTGGGACGCTGGGCCGGGTTTACCATCGGCTGGCTCTACTGGTGGTTCTGGGTGCTGGTGATCCCGCTGGAAGCCAATGCGGCAGGCACGATCCTGCACGCCTGGTTCCCCGAGGTGGCCATCTGGCAGTTCACCTTTGCCATCACACTCTTACTGACCATTACCAACCTGCTGAGCGTGAAAAACTACGGTGAGTTTGAATTCTGGTTTGCCCTGATCAAGGTCGTGGCGATCATCCTGTTCCTGGCCGTCGCAGGTGCCGCCGTGTTTGGTCTGCTGCCTGACAGTCACACCAGCGGCCTGTCGCATCTTTATGACACCAACGGCTTCATGCCAAATGGCCTCGGCGCGGTGGTCGCGGCTATCCTGACCACGATGTTCTCTTTTATGGGCACCGAGATTGTCACTATCGCCGCCGCAGAGTCGAAAAATCCCGGCCGGCAGATTACGAAAGCCACCAACTCGGTGATCTGGCGTATCGCGCTGTTCTACCTGCTGTCGATTTTCTTCGTGGTGGCGCTGGTTCCGTGGAATACGCCAGGCCTGGTTGAACAGGGTTCCTGGCAGACCACTCTGCAGGCGATGAGCATTCCTCATGCCCGGCTGATCGTCGATCTGGTGGTGCTGATGGCGGTGTGCAGCTGTCTGAATTCGGCGCTCTACACCTCCTCGCGCATGCTCTACTCGCTGTCACGCCGCAAGGATGCGCCCGCTGCGGCCTCACGCACCAATCGCAGCGGCACACCCTGGGTTGCGGTGCTGCTCTCGACTGCGGCGGCGTTTCTGGCGGTGATCGCCAACTACCTGGCGCCCAGCGCGGTCTTTGAATTTTTACTCGCCACCTCGGGTGCCATTGCGCTGCTGGTCTACCTGGTGATTGCCGCATCCCATCTGGTGCTGCGCAAAAAACGCGAGCAGGCGGGTGAAGTCCTGACTTACCGCATGTGGCTGTTTCCCGGTCTGACCTGGGTCACGATTCTGTTTATCATCACGGTGCTGGTGATCATGCTGTTTGATCCTAAACACCAGACAGAATTAGTGGCGACGGGTGGTTTAACGCTGGTTATTATTGCGACCAGCCTGCTGCTGCGCCGTAAAAAGGCAGAACAGAAAAGCACGCGCTATTTTGTGCAGCGCTCCTCTGACCCGTCATAATTAACTGAAGCGCATTAACAGTGAAAAAGCCCACCTTTTATAAGGTGGGCTTTTTTTTGCATCTGGTTCCCTGGTGCTGACAAAAAGGGTCTGGCGATATAAGGTTTTCTCTGATACCCACTTTTTCGCTGTGGGTTTGGTAACATTACTTTTATTCCTGTTTCACCCCGGGCGCAATCAATTTTCGTCAGAATGGCAGAAAAAATTAAAGATAAGTGAGGGACAGAATCCCTCTGGTTTTTTCGGCGTTTAACCAGTGCATTTTCACTTCTGCAGGTAACCTGTCAAGGGCGTGGAGATTTCTGAGATCAGCCGTCGTCAGCGTAGTCTTTCCCCTGCCAGAATCATAACAACTGAACACGACCTGATTCTTTCCGGTGTTCATATCACATGAATCATTCGTCACCATGCCGCGAAAGGTAATCGTGCCTGAATCCGAACCAGCACTTGCTGCCCCGGCGATTGTCATTAAGAGCGTGGTAAAGCCAGCGAGTAAAAATGATTTCATCCTGCATCCTCCTGAATGTGTGTCAGGAGTTATCGGCGCAGATCGCAAAAGATTAAGCACTGAAAAGGGAATTAAATGTAAATCTTCGCCAGCCGGACTTTTCATCGCCCTCGATTTTTTAACATCGATAGTAAAAAAAGAATTTTTGGCGTTAACGGTATAAATAACATCAACACAGAAGAACAGGATTTAAATGCAAAGACGTCCAGGAGGAAAGCTTAAATAAGCTGAGGCACTTTCTGCAGTGACAGAAATGGGCATGCTGATTTTTATTCTGACTGCCTGTTCAATATAAAACCTGACTCAGGCATTCTTGGATGAGATATATCCGCGCTGCCCGGCGAAATTCACCCAAAATGTTTTCAGCTCATTCCAGATACTGGCTGAACCGCAGCAGATAACCATCCGGATCCTGCAGAAGAAACTCGCGCTGACAGGCGGTTGTCCCGCCGGTGTCATACACCGTATCCCGCAGCGGGCGATAGAGCGGAATACCCTGCTTTTGCACCCGAGCCAGTACGACCTGGATATCATCCACTTCAATCTGAAAATTGATGCCCCGTCCCAGCGGCCAGTGAAGCTCTGCCGTGTTCCAGCCCTGAGGATGAAACTGCTCAATCATCAGTTGCGCCTCGCCATAGCACAGGTAAGCGAAGTCCGGCTGCTGCCGCTGTATTCTCACGCTGAATCCCAGTACCGTCGTGTAAAAATGCAGTGAGGCGGCAAAATCAGTTACGGTGAGTTCTGGCACCATGCGGTTCCAGTAAAGGGGTTGATTGTCACTCATTTGTTCTTCCCTGTTGTCTGTTGTGAGACTGGCTCAGGCATGACTCAAAAGGTTGCGCTGCAGTTCATCGAGTATCAGCCGCAGTGCTGCAGGCTGATGTTCCCGCGACAGGTAAAGTCCCCAGATGCCAATGCGTCCCGGCTCATAATCGGGCAGTAAGGTGACCAGTTTTCCGCTTTCCAGAGCGTGACGCGCCTCCTGCTCGGGCACCATCGCAATTCCACAATCTGCACTGGCCGCATCACACAACAGGGAGGAGATCCCGGCGCTGAAATTTCCTTTGACCGCCACCGCCATTTTCTCACCCTGCGGGGAGGTAAAGTGCCAGCTCTGTCCGGCGAAATGGCTGTAACAGAGGCAGTTATGGTGCGCCAGATCGTCAGGCGTTTGCGGCATCCCGTGCTGCTGCAGATAGGCCGGTGAGGCGCAGAGGACAGAGCAGCAGTCACCCAGGCGGCGGGCGATAGTGCCCGGCTCCGGCGTATCAGTAATGCGGATGGCGAGATCGATTCGTTCACCAATCAGGCTGACAGGCTGATTATTGATCTCCAGCTCGATGCGCAGGGCCGGATAGCGCGCCAGAAAGTCAGGGATCACCGGACCGACAAGGTGGACAGCCGTGAAGTGCGCGCAGGCGATGCGCAATGTCCCGGCGGGTATTCCCTGCGGGGTCTCCTGGCGGATCTCCTCCGAAAGGCGTGCCAGCTGGCGGGTCTTTTCCAGAATCGCCTCGCCTGCAGGGGTGATCGTCAGACGACGTGACGAGCGATGCAGCAGACGCGTTCCGGCCCAGCTCTCCATCTCTTCCAGATAACGGCTCACCATGGGACGGGAGATCCCCAGTGCGCGTGATGCCGCACTCAGGCTTCCCAGTTCACAGATCCGGTTAAAAACGGCCGCCGCAGTCACTCTGTCCATCTGTTTTACCTGTTCGGATTATGAAACTCAGCATCTCTGATTTCGGGAATTCTAACAGATATCAGAATGCGTAAAATAGCGCCACTGACACAAAACATGATCATTTGCGCTGCTCTGTGCGGCGATTACCCTCTGAGGATAAACATGAAAATTGCCGCTCACGCTTTAATTATGATGCTGGCTTCAGCCTCTGCCAGCGCCACGACCCTGAAACTTGAAACCTATAATCCGCAGGAAAAGGGCCTGTTTGCCGTTTCATCTACGCTGGTCTCCGGCCCCACCGAAGCCATTCTGTTTGATGCGCAGTTCAGCACGCAGGATGGTGAGAAGCTGGTGGCGAAGATTAAACAGAGCGGCAAAAAACTGAAAGAAATCGTGATAACCTCCGGCGATCCCGACTTCTATTTTGGCCTGGAACCGATTGTTAAAGCCTGGCCGGATGTGAAGGTGGTGGCCTCACCTGCTGTGGTAAAACATATTCAGGAGACGCATGAGGCGAAGCTGAAATACTGGGGTCCGCAGATGAAGCAGGGCGCGCCTGACGCGCTGACCGTGCCAGAGGTGACGCATGAGACACGGTTTAGCGTAGACGGTGAAGTGCTGGAGCTGCGTCATCCGGATCAGTATGCCGCTTACGTCTGGATCCCCTCCGCCAGCACCATTCTGGGTGGGACGGCCCTCTCTTCCGGCATTCATGTCTGGACAGCAGATACCCAGACCCCTGAAAGCCGTGCGGCGTGGCGTCATATCCTGACAGAGATGCAGACGCTGCATCCGCAGAACGTCATCCCGGGTCACTATCTGGGTGCGCGCCCCGCCGGATCGCAGGCCGTGGATTTTACCCTCAACTACCTGAAGTCCTTTGAGCAGGCGCTGTCGCAGCACAAAACCTCAGCAGAGGTGATTGACGCCATGACGGCCGCCTGGCCAGGACTGGCCGAGCCGGGTTCGCTGGAGCTCAGCGCGAAAGTGAACACCGGCGAGATGAAGTGGTAAACCCGCAGAGAAACGGCTGACTTTGCGGCACAACGCGGGGTGCATCAGGGCGCTATTTTTTAGCCAGATAGCGTCTGTCATCCCGCGCCTGCAATCGCGCCTCAGCGGGTGTGGGGAAGATGTAGTGAAACAGCTCGCGGTAAAAACTCAGGTGTTTCAGCAGACCTTCCTGAATCGATCGGCTGATATCTTTGATCAGAAATTCCTGCGTGGTGTTGAAGTTCGTCACGCTGAAAAAGGTTTTGTCGTAGACATTTACCACCCCTTCCCATTTCATCACCTGCTCCTCCGGGGAGAGGCCTTCCGAGACGGTAAAGATCCCCTTGTGGGATTTCACGCCCTGTTTACTGACATAGGTGGTTAAGGCGTCGTAGCCGCGTTTGTTGCGCCAGCGGCAGAATTCGTAGGGCACGTCGTAATGGGGCAGCACAAAGTCCGGGCTGCGAAAATGCTCATCTGCAATCAGGCCATCCAGCGTCACGGTAAAATGCAGAAAGTCCTGCAGAAAATCGAACTGGCGGGTTTTGGTCAGGGTGACATTAATTGAGTAGTGACCGGCCTGCACAAACCAGTAGTTGGTAAAGCCTGTCACCAGAACAGTGAACGCCTGCCAGTCACTGATGCGTCGATCGCCCGCCAGTCCCCTGAAACGGCTGATCATCATCCGTGACTTCGGATGCTGATACGCTTTCAGCAGCGGATCGTTCATACCTTTCAGTAACATCAGGCTCACTCCATGATAGTTTGCGCTTATCCTGCCACGCTCTGATCAGAGTGAAAAGTGTCGCTGTTCTGAATGTGACCGCTTTATGGCTGTGGCGGATGGGGTCCGGCGGAACGACCGGGGAGGTTTGGGATCTTTCACCGCACAGAGCAGGCAGCTGAGAGGCGCGTCCTGATGACGCGCGATGTCCGGCTTATGAGATCACAACTGCGCGAGGGTTTTGAGCACTTCACTCAACCGCGCCACCAGCGTGCGTACCCGGTGAGGAATAAAACGGGCATCAGGGAAAATGGCGTAGAGATAGCGGTCGGGAAGCCGCCAGTCCGGTAACAGCCGTACCAGCCTGCCGGATGCCAGCGCCTCCGCGCCAATCGGGGTCTGCAATCCGCCAATCCCCAGCCCGGCCTCCAGAGCCTGCCGCAGGGCATCGCTGTTATTGGCGCGAAACACGCTTTTCACCGGAACAGAGATCCTATCTGTCGCCGAGAGCAACTGCAGCGGGGCGTCCGGGGAAACGCCGCTGAAACGGACATGGGGATGATGCGCCAGCTCAGCCGGTGTCTGGAGAGTACCGTGACGGGCAATCCAGTCAGGGGACGCCACCAGCACGGTTTCAACGGTGGTCAGTACCCGGGCCGCCAGCGTGGGGGGCGGCGACTCACTCAGGCGAATTGCCAGGTCAACGCCCTCCGCAATCAGGTCTGACAGACGATCTTCCAGCGCAAGGGTTAACTGCAGGGCCGGATGCGCCTGCTGGAACGCAATCAGAGACGGCATCAACCGCTGGCCGATGCCGCTCGGTAACTGGATGTGCACCCTCCCGCTCAGCGGTTGCGAGTCGGGCCGCAGTTGCTGCTCCAGCTCCTCCATCGCATTGAGCAGGTGTCTGACCTGCTGCAGATAACGCTGCCCCTGCTCCGTCAGCGCCATGCTGCGGGTAGTGCGGTGCAGCAGCACGACGCCCAGCGCCTCCTCAAGCGCTGCAATCTGCTGACTCACGGCCGATTGTCTCATGCCGTTCTGTCGTGCCGCCGCCGAGAAGGAGCCCGCTTCCGCCACCCGGATGAAGGTCCAAATGGCGTTAAGTTTGTTCTGCATTCAATGATTTTCCTGATAAGTGATATCCGGTTGGTGGGATTTAATCAGAATCTTTGGCAGGTGAGAATGCGTTCCGTTACTCAACAAGAGAGTGGAGGTAAGCATGACGCAGAAAAACAGGGTGGCATTAGTGGCAGGCGCCAGCGGGATTGTCGGGCAGCAACTCTGTCAGGCGCTGGCTGACAATCACTGGCAGGTCAGGGCGCTGACCCACCGCGCTGCCGCTGCCGGGAGCGGGATGGAAACCTTCCGGGTCGATTTGCGGGATCCGGAGCAGAGTGCGCAGCAGCTCGCTTCGCTGACTGACGTCACGCATCTCTTCTACAGTGCCTGGCTCAGCGCCGCTGACTGGCAGGCGATGGTGGAGCCTAATCTGGTGATGCTGCAGAATCTGGTGCGGGTCATTGAGGCTATCGCGCCGCTTGAGCATGTCAGCCTGATGCAGGGATACAAAGTCTACGGCGCGCATCTCGGCCGGTTCAAAACCCCGGCGCGGGAGAGCGACCCCGGTGTGCCGGGTGCCGAATTTAACGCCGCACAGCTGGCCTGGCTGAGCGCACAGCAGCAGGGTAAAGCCTGGCACTGGAGCGCCCTGCGACCCGGCGTGGTGGGCAGCGACCGGCCGGGCAACAGCATGAATCTGGCCCTGAGTCTGGCGCTGTATGCTTCGCTATGCCGGGCGGCGCGGCTGCCGTTACGCTTTCCGGGTTCGCTGGCAACCTGGCACAGTATGGTCGACTTTACCGACGCCTCACTGCTTGCCGATGCGACGCTCTGGGCCGCACGTGCGCCCGCGGCGGCCAACCAGGCCTTCAATATCAACAATGGCGATCTCTGGCGCTGGAGTGAACTGTGGCCGGTCATCGCCGCCTGGTTTGAACTGGCGATCGCGCCGCCAGTTGCTCTCTCCTTCCGGCAGCTTTTTCAGGATTACCGTGGGCTCTGGCGGAAGATTGCGCAAGAGAACGCCCTGGTGCAGCCCGACATTCTGGCCCTGAGTGATGGAACATTTGCGGATTTTGTCTTTGGCTGGGATTACGACATGTTTGGTGATGGCAGCAAGCTGCGGCGGGCGGGGTTTCACCACTATCGCGCGACGGATCAGATGTTTTGCGATCTGTTCAGTCGCTTCAGAGCGGCCCGCCTCATTCCGTGAAGCCCGGATCAGAGACGTGAGGCAGAGCGCGCAGGGGTGGCGCTCTGCGAGGGCAAGGCCTCAGCGCCCTTTCTTCTTGCGGCCCGGCTGGGTAAAGCGCTTGCGTGAGGCACCACCGGCATCCGCTTTTTCAGCCGGTTTCGCCGGGCCTTTCTGCGCTTTTTTTCCCGCCGCAGGTTTAGCAGGCGCTTTGGCTTTCTTTGCCGGTTTTTCTTCCGACGAAGAATTTTCCAGCAGTTTAAACAGCTCAATGAGTTCGTCGTCAGTCAGATCGCGCCACTCGCCCAGCGGTATGCCTTTGAGATTGACATTCATGATGCGGGTACGCTCAAGCTTCGTCACTTCATAGCCAAAGTGCTTACACATACGGCGGATCTGGCGATTCAGCCCCTGCACCAGCGTGATACGGAAGACAAACGGCGCTTCCTTTTTCACTTTGCACTTTTTAGTGACGGTGCCGAGCATGGGCACGCCCGCGCCCATACCGGCAATAAACTCATCGGTGATCGGTTTGTCGACGGTCACCACATACTCTTTCTCGTGGTTGTTACCGGCGCGCAGGATTTTATTTACCAGATCGCCGTGGTTGGTCAGGAAAATCAGGCCCTGAGAATCTTTGTCGAGACGGCCAATCGGGAAGACGCGCTTACTGTGATTAACGAAGTCGCTGATGTTATCGCGCTCGCCCTCTTCCATCGTGGTGATAATCCCCACCGGCTTGTTCAGCGCGATCAGCACCAGATCCTCTTCATCACGCGGCTCGATCAGCTGACCATTCACCTTCACCACATCGCCTGCAAATACCTGCGCGCCCACAGTGGCGCGTTTGCCGTTAATGAAAACGTTGCCCTGCTCGATGTATCGATCGGCGTCGCGGCGGGAGCAGATACCGCTCTCGCTGATGTATTTATTGAGACGAGTTGATGAGTCAGTCAGCATGGTTCCTCCAAAAAACGCGGACTATACCTTACCGGCGTGAGCTTGCGAAGTCTTTGCGCGGGAAACTTGTGGCGCGCCCCGCGCAGCAGAGCGTCAGAGCGTAATCGCCATCTCCACACAGCGTAACGCACAGCCCGCCAGCTTCGAAGGATAGAGGCTTTCGCCCAGAACCCGGAAGCCATGCTGCTGATAAAAGCCGGCGGCGTTGGGCGTCGAAGCCAGCGTCAGACGGTGATAGCCACGCTGTAGCGCCTCCGCTTTGATTCTGTCGATAATCCGGCCCGCCAGGCCCTGTCCGGTAAATTCAGGCAGCGTAAAAATCGCCTCCACGCTGGCCGCGCTGAGATCCAGTAACCCGGTCGCAACCGGCTCGCCGTCCGGGCCATCAATCACAAAAAAGGGGTTCTCGCGGATCATCGCCGTAAAGCTGGCGGGCATCCGGTCTGGCGTCCAGGCGGTCAGCATCTCTGGCGGGTAGACATGCTGGCAGCCGTGGCGGATCGCCCGATTTCTGATCTCCCATAAACGATGCGCCTCTTCAGGCGAGGCTTCTCTGACTATCATACTGCCCTCCTTTTGCTGAACACCCGGTTCGCTATCACACCACGTTGCGGCGCGCTCGGCTAGCGACTGAAGAGAGCTGTTGCATCGGCAAACCGGCTGTTTTCATCCTGCTGCATCTGCAACAGTACCGGCGGCGTCAATCCGGATTCACTGTTGTTAAAACAGCGGCTTACTGACTGGCATGGTTACTGCTTAGCCCTTTCTTTTATATCTGAAAGTTTGGATGAATTTACGTTACCAGTGATTCAGCTATATCAGGAGAGCAACGATGTCAGAAACTCAACCCCTGCAGTTCGCCTACTGGGTGCCGAATGTCTCAGGCGGACTGGTGATCAGTCAGATAGAGCAGCGTACCCGCTGGGATGCCGGATATAACCGGAAACTGGCACAGATTGCCGAAGAGGCGGGCTTTGACTACGCGCTGACGCAGATCCGTTTTACCGCCGGTTACGGCGCGGACAATCAGCATGAGTCGGTCACCTTTTCTCAGGATCTGCTCAGCCAGACGTCGCGATTGAAAGTAATTGCGGCTCTGCTGCCCGGCCCGTGGAATCCGGTGCTCGCGGCGAAGCAGATCGCCACCATCAGTCATCTCTATGGGCCGCGCATCGCCGTGAATATTGTCAGCGGCTGGTTCCGGGGCGAATTTAAGGCGATCGGCGAACCCTGGCTCGATCATGAAGAGCGTTACCTGCGCTCGGAAGAGTTTATCCGCTGCCTGCGCGGCATCTGGAGCGAAGAGAGCTTTACCTTTGCCGGGGATTTTTATCGCTTTCGCGACTACGCCATGAAACCGAAACCGCTGTCACCGCTGCCGGAAATTTTTCAGGGCGGCAGTTCACGGGCGGCGCGGGATATGGCCGCCCGGGTGTCAGACTGGTACTTCACCAACGGCAATACCCCGGAGGGGGTGCGTCAGCAGGTGGCCGACATCAGGGCGAAAGCCAGCGTCAACCAGCACAAGGTGCGGATCGGCCTGAACGGTTTTGTGATTGCCCGTGACAGTGAGCAGGAGGCGCAGGCGGTGCTGCAGGAGATCATCCGCAAAGCTAACCCGGATGCGGTCAAAGGCTTTCAGCATGAGGTCAGAAATGCGGGCAGCGCATCACCGGAGGGCGAGGGAAACTGGGCGAAATCGTCGTTTGAGGATCTGGTGCAGTATAACGATGGCTTTAAAACCAATCTGATCGGTACACCGCAGCAGATTGCCGAACGGATTATCGCGCTGAAGCGGGCCGGTGTGGATCTTCTGCTACTGGCGTTTCTGCACTTTCATGAAGAAGTCGAATTCTTCGGACGCGAGGTCATACCCCGGGTGCGTGAGCTGGAGGCGCAGGAAGCGCTGGTTCGCGCATAGCTGCCGCTTTCTTTGCTGGCTGTGCTGCAGGTTATCTGCCGCTCCGCGCTGGCGGGGCAGCAGGTTCAGGACGTCAGCGCCTTTGATCTGCCCGGTTAAAAACGGGCATTCACTCCCACGTTCCACGTCACCTGATGCGTCTCACTGTTACCCGCCACGGCCGAAACGCCCGCAAAGGCATTCACTGCGGCACCCAGCGGCACGCTGGCTCCCACGGCCATGTTGATCCAGTTGTCATCCCTGCCATCACTGCTGCGGGTAAAGGCGGTGCGGGTCGATTTCAGTCCGGCCGTTACCGCGGAATCACTGTTACCAAACTGATGGTTGTAACTGATCTGCGCCCAGGGATTGACCGGCAAATCTTTGCTGTCGATACGCCAGCCCAGGGAGCCGACCTGTGCGTGCAGCGTCTGGTCGCCAAAGCGCATAGAGGTGCTGCTGTTGCCCTCTTCCTGATAGCCGCCGACCCGCGTGTAGTCGAGCGCATAGCTCGCCACCGGCCCGGTCGTGACGTAACGGCCAACGGGAAGATCCCAGCCGGTCTGCACCCGCATCCCCAGCACTTTCCCGCCACTGTTACCCTGTTCGGTACGGGTCGCAGGCCCCAGTTTCACCTGGCGTTTAATATCGTCGAAATTCAGATCGGCATAGTGGGCGTCCGCGTTTATCCAGCCGTGGTCGAGGTAGTTCAGCTGGCTCCAGATCGCCACCAGATTACCTCGCAAGCGGTAATCGAAGCGCGACGAGGGCTGCTGGCGCTGCGAGGTGGTGGAGAGCATCGCGCCGGCCTGCCACGCATCGGTCAGCTGATAGCCCACCCCCACGGTGCCGGTGGCGCTGGTGGCATCCCCATCCAGCAGACTGTCGCCTCGAAAATCCCGCTGCTGCCCGGCGTAACCGCCAAAAACGGTTAACGTGCCCGCCTCTGCGGGCTGCTGACGCTGCTGCTGCAGATGACCATCCAGCGTATTCTGCGCATCGCCCACCAGCATTGAGGGGGCACGGCTCAGCGCCGCCACCTGCAGCGGTGCGTTAAGCACTGACTGAATGTAATCGGCGATCAGCGCATGGACGGCCGGGCTGGGATGCAGCCGGTCGGCAAACAGATACTGCTGCGAGGATGAAAATCCCGGCGTGGAAGTGGTGCAGTCCATTGACGACACGCCGGGCGGGCAGGCCATGCCGGCGGTGTTGGTGAGTCCATAACGGCCCGGATTATCGATCACCTCATTAAACAGGCCATTGATATCTACCCGTGCGATGTTGCCGCGGGCAGCCAGCAGCCCCTCCTCTTCGGCCTGATTGTAACGGTCGGTCAGCGCCGAGGCGGCCTCACTCAGCAACCGCCAGGCAGCAATCAGCTGCTGCGCGAGCGCCTCACGGATCGGCGGAATCGCAGAAAGCTGCCCCGCCGCCTCACCCAGGGCCGTTTCAATCGCCTGCTCGCGCGCGGCCCGGTCTGGCGTGGTGCGGGTGCTCAGCGACTGAAACAGCGCCGCCGTGGCCGGTTGCGCGGCAGGTCCGAGCGTCTGCAGAATCGCCTGCAACAGCGCGGGGGTGGCCCCCACGTTGGGCACCGTCGGCACAATCACCGTTCCGGCGCCGGCATCCAGCAACCGGCTAACCTGTGAGGCCGCCGCACCGGCGCTGTTATCGACCAGCTGCCGGGCAGTCAGGGGGGAGAGCGCCGCCGCCGCTAAGTCATTGCCGCCGATCCAGTGGATATAGAGGCCATCGGGATCGGCCCGCCCGCCGCGGGCTGCCAGATAACTTTGCAGCTGATCCTGGGTGTTAAACAGGGGATTGATCGCCGGTACCGCGACGGCGCCGCCCTCGGCATAGTTGTTTCCGCCCTGCGATGAAGGACGTAAGGTATCGCCCAGCGACTGCGCGACGATCTCGTCATAGAGCGGGTGGGTTGCGCCATCATAGGTAAAGCGCCCTACGTTCCCCCCATCGCTCAGGCTGTCGCCAAAGACGGTGAGGTGGCTCCATGCCGCGGCGGGCAACGGTGACAGCAGACTCAGGATCGCACAGCAGAAAAGGGTTTGCGCGTGAAGGGGTTTCATCAGCAGCTCCGCACAGGGGTAAAGGAGGACGAACCGCACCCGATGGCGCGGTTAGCAGTAAGCGTAGTCGTCCGGCGAAAGAGGCTGAGAAAAAGGCGAGACCTGGCTCGCAAAGCGGGAAAAATCTGGCGTGAAAGCGGTCTGCGGCCGCACCAGCTACAACGGAGTCAGCGCGGCTACTTTTTAGTGGCGGGCTTCAGGCCACGATAGAAATCCTGCAGACGTTTCATGGTTTTGACCGTGCGCTGCGGCATCGCAGAAGCCACCGACAGGATCAGCATCTCCAGACAGACCATGATGGTGCCATGCAGCGGAATGCGTCCTTTTTCACCGCCGCGAGGCACGTTGATCACCACATCGGCTTCGCGGGCAAAAAAGGAGTCGGTGGCGTTGGTCAGCAGGACAAGCGGAATGCCGAGCCGTTTCGCCTCACGCACGACCGTTGTCCCCTCCCGGTGCGCCGACTGCTGCGCCATCATCACCAGCACATCGCCCCGCTGCATCGCCAGCATCTGTTCAGCCAGCGCCACACCGGAACGGTTCAGTGAAAAGGCTGGCAGGCCGATGCGGTTAAGCAGCCGCACGCTATAGTCCGCCAGAATGCCCGATGCGTTGATGCCAAAAATCGCGACGGCGCGCGCTTCGCTCAGCAGTGTGACCGCATCCGCGACCGCCACGCGGTTCTGCGGCTGAGAGAGCACCTCACAGGCGTGGCGGTGGCCCGACAGCACAAAGTCGATGGCGCTGCTCACGTCGCTGGTCACCTCACTGACGGTCGTCACCATCTTATCTTCGGAGGTCAGCGCCGGGCCGAACCAGACTTTCAGCGTCTCTTTCAGGTCGCGCAGGCCGCTAAAACCCAGGGCCTGAATCGCGCGGATGACGGTGGCATCTGAGGTCTGATTTGCCAGGGCGATCTCCATTGCCGTGCTCTCCAGCACCGTTTCGCGCTGTTGATCGAGGTAACGGGCTACGGCAAGCAGACGCGGCGAAAGCTGCTTTTCCCTGGCGCGCAGGCGCTCTGCCAGCACATCGGTTCTGTTCTTTACTGTCCGGATCGATTTCATGCTTAACCTGATTGAGGGGAAATTAATTTTTCGTCTCTCTCTTGCTCTCATTTTCACGACTCGATCGGCGAAAAAGATGTAGTGAAAGAGTCGGGGTGTCTGATTATTCACCTGTTAACACTGTGGATTAAGCGTCAACATTCAGACTAAAAATAAATAATTTAATTATATTACAGACAGATAAACATAGCTTCACTTAGCCTTCCGCTGAAAATTTGCCTCAGGCGAAATGTAGTATTTTACGATTAAATTATATTTACTACTACACCGGCTGATGATTGAATGATTCTCAATTACAGATGAGAAGCATTGTCGTCGGGGCGGTGAGAGGTTCTTCCCCCCTTCCGGCTTAACGCTTCGCTGTTTAACACACTGCATGTTGCAGAAGACCTCCAGGGAAGCCCTGTGTGACCGACAGAAGGTCATGCCGGGCGTTATTGACCTCAGCTTCAGAAACGAAAAGAAAAATGAAAAACAGTTCAGACTCCCGTTATCCGGCCCGGCACTCTGCTCTGGTCGTGGCGATCTGCGGCAGCATCCTGCTGCCGCAGGCTGAAGCAGCAACCGACAGCGCACCGGATATCACCGTCACCGCAGAGGCGAATCCGGAGGGAAATTACAGCGCCAGCCAGAGCAGCGTTGCCAGCAAAATGCCCACTGCCCGGCTTGATGAAGCACAGTCGGTCAGCGTGGTAACACAGCAGCAGCTGGAGGATTATCAGGTCAGCTCGCTGGCAGAAGCGATGCGTTTTGTCAGCGGGGTGAGCGAAGCGAACACCCTGGCCGGAACCGAGGATGGCTTTGTGCGACGCGGCTTCGGCAGCAATGCCGACGGGTCGATCTACCGCGATGGGATCCGCAGCAGTCAGGGCCTTAACGTCGATGCCACCACGGAGCGGGTGGAGGTGCTGAAAGGCTCCTCCTCCCTGCTCTATGGCATTCAGAATCCGGGCGGCATCATCAATGTGGTCAGCAAAAAGCCGCAGTACAACTGGCACTCCAGCGTCAGCGGACGCTACGCCAGCGAAGGCGGCGGAGCAGGTACGCTGGACGTCACCGGGCCGCTGGGCAAGGGTTTCGCCTTCCGGCTGATTGCCGAGAAACAGAATCAGGATTACTGGCGCAACTTCGGCCGTGAGGAGCACACGCTGGTGGCCCCCTCACTGCAATGGTTCGGTGAGCAGGCCAGCTTTCTGATCAGCTATGCCGACTACCGTTATGATATCCCCTACGATCGCGGCACCGCCTTTATCAATGGCCGGCCGATTGATATCGGCTATAAAGATCGTCTGGATGACAAAGCCAATCACGCCTGGGGACATAACAAAACCCTGAACGCGCACTACGACTGGCAGTTTAACGACGAGTGGACCACCCGTCTGACCCTGGGCTGGAACCAGCGGCGCTATGACAACAATGAAGTGCGGGTGACGGCGGTGAATGCCAGCAGCGGCGTGGTCACGCGCCGTGCCGATGCCAATCGTGGTTTTAACCATAAAACCAAATATGTCAGCTGGGATCTGCTGGGGAATACAGAAATCCTCGGTATGTCGCACGCGCTGGTGGCGGGGACAGATTATGAGATGAACCAGACCTACCGCGCGCATCAGTATCAGGGCAGGGTCAACCGTCAGTTCAGCTACTTCAGTCCCGACTATGACCTGCTCTCTCCGGTGACCGATGCCAGCACGGAAAACAGAACCGCGGCCAATAACCTGAACCGCATTCACAGCCGTTCACTCTATCTTAAGGACAGCATTTCGCTCTCATCCGACTGGATTGTGGTGCTGGGCGGCCGTTATCAGCACTACGAACAGCGGGCCTCACGCGGTGTGAATCCGCAGGTGGAAACCCTGAACGATGAGGGAAATAAATTTCTGCCGCAGGCAGGGGTGATCTACAAACTGACGCCCGATCTCTCGTTCTACACCAGCGTGAGCAAGTCGTTTACCCCTTCCACCGACGTGGATGACAATGGCAACGTCGGCAGGCCGGAACAGGGCACCAGCTGGGAGGTCGGCAGTAAATGGCAGCTGTCGCCGACACTCCTGGCGACCGTGGCTCTCTATCGCATTGATGAAAAGGCGATGTCGCTGAATATCAATGGCAGCACGCGGGCGATTGATAAGGCGCGATCTACCGGCGCGGAGTTTGAACTGAACGGCGAGATTTCTCCCGGCTGGGATCTCAGCGCCAGCTACAGCTATGACCAGGCGGAGATCGTCAGCGACCGGGTTAATCCGGACAACAACGGCAACCGGCTGCAGAATGCGCCTCGCCAGTCCGGTGCGCTCTATCTGAGTCATGAGATGCAGGTCAGCGGGTTGCCAGGCTCACTGCGACTCGGCGGCGGTGCCCGCTATGTCGGCACCCGTGCAGGCGATCCTGATAACAGCTTTACCCTGCCCGACTATGTGGTGGCAGACACCTTTGTGGCGTGGAACAATCACCTGTTTGGTGAAAAAACCCAGCTGCGTCTGAACCTGAATAACCTGTTCAACCAGCACTACTACAGTTCAAGCGGCGGCAATCTGCGCGTCCGTGAAGGTGAAACCCGTAACCTGATGGTACAGGCCCGTGTGGAATTTTAAATCGCTGCGTGCCGGGCTGCTGCTCGGCCTGCTCTGCATCAGCGTCGGCGCAGGCGCGCGGACGCTGACCGACATCACCGGTCGCCAGGTGACGCTGCCCGATCATCCGCAACGCATCGTGCTGGGTGAAAGCCGGATGCTCTACAGCGTCGCGCTGCTGACCCCAGGCAATCCGCTGCAGCATATCGTGGGGTGGCCGCTCGACCTGAAAAAGTATGATCCTCAGACCTGGCAGGCTTTTGCCCGCCAGTTTCCGCAGATGCGCGAGATTACACCCCTGGGGCTGGATGGGGTCAATGACATGAACCCTGAACAGGTGATTGCACTCAGACCCGACGTGGTTGTCCTGCCGCAGCTGGCGCGTGACGGTGAAAACGGCGCCCTGCTGGAGAAGATGCTCAGCGCGGCGCATATCCCGGTGGTGAAGATCGACCTGCGGGTTGACCTGCTGAACAATACGGAACGCAGCATGACGCTGCTGGGGGACGTGCTGAATCAGCCTCAGCGGGCTGCTGAGTTTAATCATTTTTACCGCACCCATATGCAGCGCATTGAAACGCGGCTGGCTGATTATCCTGGCCCCCGGCCCCGCGTGCTGTTGCAGTTGCATCTTGGCCGACGAAATGAATGCTGCGTGACCTCGGTAAAGGGTAATCTGGGCGACCTGCTGCGCTTTGCCGGCGGGGATAACATCGCCAGCCAGCAGGTCAACGGGGTGTTCGGGCGACTGAGCGAGGAGAGCGTCATCGCCGCCCGGCCCGACTTCTACTTTGCCACCGGCACCGGCAGCGCGGATGAGGCTGGGGCACTTCAACTCGGACCCGACGTCTCCGCCGCGCAGACCCGGCAGAGCCTGCTGGCACTGACCGGTCAGCAGCACGCCCTGAAGCAGCTGACCGCACTGCGGGACGGCCACACCGGGGCGATCTGGCACAACTTTTACCTCAGTCCGTGGCACGTGGTGGCAACCGAGTTCTTTGCCACCACGCTCTATCCGCAGCTGTTCAGCGATGTTGACCCGGAGCAGACGTTGCGTGAACTGTTCCAGCGATTTCTGCCGATCCCCTTCTCCGGCACTTACCTCTACCGGCTGGCACCGGACACGGCGCGGTCAGGCGGCTGACTGGCCGCCGTTTTTGATGCAGACAATATCGGCCATTACCGACAGCGCAATCTCTGCCGGGGTTTTGCTGCCGATAGGCAGACCGATGGGCGCATGGATGCGATCCAGTTCGGCACGATCCATACCGCCGATCTGTTGCAGACGCGCCCGCCGCTTCTCACTGTTTTTTGCTGAGCCCATAATGCCGATGTAGAAGGCAGGGGTGGCGATCGCCTCCATCATGGTCAAATCGTCGATGCGCGGATCGTGGGTCAGCGCCACAATCGCCACCGCCGCATGCGCCCCGTTGAGTTCCAGCCAGCGCGCCGGATGCTGTGACACCAGCGTCACGTTGTCTGCGCCGCCGAAATGGCTCTCCAGCTCCGTCAGCATCTCCGGACGGTGCTCACAGACCCGCACATGAAAACCCAGTATCTGGCCGAGCCGGATGCACTCATAGGCTACGCTGGAATAGCCCGCGACCAGCAGTTCCGGAATCGCCCCCACCGGCAGCACGATCTGCTGCTCGCTGGCATCCAGTGCGGGTAATACCCGACTGGCGGCGATGGCCTCCCACTGCGCCCGTTCACCGGGGCGTATCATTTTCACCAGCGGCTGCTGCCCGCTCAGCGCCCGCTGCATCGCCGTCAGCAGGGCCAGCGTGGCCTCATCGGGCGGCAGAAACTCAATAACGATCTCCAGACTGCCGCCACAGGGCAGGCTGACATCAGGCCGCATCCCGCCCTCGCCGTAACGCACCCGCTGACTGCTATTGCGGTAAGCCCCGGTAGCCAGCTGCGCCAGAAAATCCTCTTCGATACAGCCGCCCGACAGCGAGCCGCAACTCTCTCCGGTCTCACTGACCGTCATGAGTGTTCCCGGTGCGCGCGGGGAGGAGCCGTAGGTGCGCAGCACCGTGCAGAGCCACACTGCCCGCCCCGCCTGAGAGTGGCGGAGGGCGGCATTAATGACGCGTTGATCCAGCGTTATCATGAAAATTCCTTTATTAACTGCAGATCGGCAGGAAAATCGATGTCACACAGACAGCCGCGATCGTGCAGCGGCAGGCGGACGGCAGACGCGTTCACCAGCGCCTGCGGTCCGCTGTCGCCCTGCAGGCTGCTCAGGACCGGATAACAGTGACGCTGAAAGCCCACCGGATGCCCCGGCCTGCCCGTCACCCAGGGTCGGACGACAGGCGCGTCTGCCAGCGCCGTGCTGACGGCGCGGTAACTCGCGGCTGACACAAACGGCATATCCCCCAGCGCAATCAGCCAGCCGTCATAGTCGCGCGTGGCGTTAACGCCTGCCGCGATCGACTCCCCCAGTCCGCCGCTGTCACACAATACCAGCGTGGCGGAGGTGCAGAGCGCCTGAAGCGCAGGGGCGTCGGGACGCGTCACCACGAACAGGTCAAGTCCACTGGCCGCGGCCTGCTCCAGCGTATGTTGCAGCAGCGGTTTGCCATCAAGGCGGGCCAGTAACTTATGCTCGCCCGCCTGCTGACGAAAACGGCGGCTCAGTCCGGCAGCCAGCACAATTAACGCTATCTTCACACTCTCTCCCTGCAGCGTAAAAGCGGGCGCAGCCCTCAGCCTGCGCCCGCCTGACCTCTGTCCGGCCTGCCGGAGCAGGTCAGGAACCGTCTCAGATGATCTTGTCGAGCGTAATCGGCAGATCGCGCACGCGCTTGCCGGTCGCGTGGAACACGGCATTACTGATTGCCGCCGCCACGCCGACAATCCCCAGCTCACCGACAGCTTTCCCGCCCATCGTGGTCGCCTCAAAATCGGGCTCCCCCACGTTGATCGTGGTAATGCTCGGGATGTCGCCGTTGACCGGCACCAGGTAGTCCGCCAGGTTGTTATTGATCACCCGGCCATTGCGCGGATCGATAATGCCCTCTTCCATCAGCGCCTGACCGACCCCCATGATCATGCCGCCAATCCACTGGCTGCGTGCCAGTTTCGGATTGTAGAGACGGCCACTGTCGAGCGCGGCCACCATGCGTTTTACCCGGATAGTGCCGAAATCCTCATCAACCCGCACTTCCACAAACTGCGCGCTCCAGCTGTGCGCCGAAAACGCTTCGGGACGGCTCATGTCGTTCAGGTTGCGCACCATTTTGTCGCGCTCGCTTTGCGACATGTCATCCGGGAAGGTGCCGCCAGTGACCGTGAGACTCTCTGCCGGTGCCAGCGTCGCCAGCTGTGCCAGTGAAACCGCCAGCCCGCTGCGCAGAGTGTGCTGCACGCCGTCGCCTTTCAGCGTGAGCTGAGAGGCGGGGGTGCCATTGAGCGGCGACTGTGGCAGCTCGCTGGCCAGCTTCAGCAGCTGCGCGCGCATTCTTTTAGCGGTGTCGTTCACTGCGGCGGTGACGTTACCTGCCAACTGCGAACCGCCCGCGACGCCGGCGCGCGGTAAGCGGGTGTCACCCAGCTCAACCTCAATGGTGGTGGAGTCGACGCCCAGAATGTCGGCGGCGGTCTGCGCCAGAATCGTGTAGGTGCCGGTACCGATATCTGCGCCTGCACACTGCACCACAAACCGGCCGTGCGGCGTCAGGATGATTTTCGCCTCCGCCGGCAGTTTGTTGACCGGATAGGTGCCGGAGGCCATGCCCCAGCCAATCAGTTCGCGTCCTTCCCGCATTGAGCGCGGCGTCATAATCCGCCTGTCCCAGCCAAACGCCTCTGCCCCTTTCTGATACGCCTCTTTCAGACGGCGCGAACTCCAGGGGAGATCCAGCTGGTAATCTTTATCGGCCCAGTTGCGCAGCCGCAGTTCCAGCGGGTCGATGTTCAGGGCATAGGCCATCTCATCCATGGCCACTTCAAGGCCAAAGGCGCTGGGATTTTCACCCGGCGCGCGCATCCAGCCAGGCGTGACGGTGTTGATCGGGCGCGCCTGATGCTGAGCGGAGACGTTCTCCACCGCATACATGCGGGCGGTCACCTTGCTGCAGTTCTCGGCGAAGACGTCAATCAGTGACGTTTCACTGAAGCTGCGCTGGATAATCGCCTGAATTTTACCGTCACGCGAGGCGCCCAGCTCCAGCTGCTGCGAGGTAGCCGGACGACCGCCCAGGCCGGTAAAGGTCTGCGGGCGGGTCAGCGACACTTTGATCGGACGCTTCAGCGCGCGTGACGCCACGCACGCCAGTGCAACGTGGGTGTAAGGCACCGGTTTTGAACCAAAGCCGCCGCCGACGTAAGGCGAGATAATCCGCACGGCTTCGGTGTCAATGCCCATCCACTCGCCGATCTCCACCTGCGCGCCCGCCACCCACTGACTGGGCTCCCAGACGGTGATCCTGCCCTCCTGCCAGTGTGCCACGCAGGCGTGCGGCTCCATCGGCATGTTGTATTCGCGCGGGGTGGTGTAACGCTCGCTCAGGCGCACGTCGGCCTGCTGCATCGCCTGCTCTGCGTCACCCATATCGATATCCTGCTTCGACACCGGTTTCGGCTCCACGCCCTCATCGGTGGCGAAAATCAGGCCTCTGGAGGTTTCATACTCAATCTCAACCAGCGAGGCGGCCCAGGTAGCCTGTTCAAAGGTTTCTGCCACCACCAGCCCGATGTTCTGACCATTGTGAATGATCTTATCGTCCTGAATCGGGGTGTAGGTTGACTGCGCTGCGCCACCGTCTGCGATGGCGGTAGGCTTGTTAATCTTCAGGGGGTTCAGGTGGGTGTAGACCGCCAGCACGCCTGTGGCCTGCTGCGCTTTTTCCACGGACATCCGGCTGATACGACCGCTGGCGACGGTGGACTGGATGACCACACCATAGAGCGGATTTTCCGGCTGATGCTCGACCGCGTAGCGCGCTTCACCGGTGACTTTCACTTTGCCGTCACCCCGGGAGCGTGCTGCGCCTAATCCCTGAACCGGACTGGCCGTTTCTGGCATAGCCGTGGCGCTGTCGCTGGCACTGACACTCTGCATGTGCAGCCCCAGGCTGCCCGCCGCTGAGATCGCCGCCGTGGCCTTTAATAAATCCCGACGCACCTTGTCATTCACGTCACTCATGCGGTTTCTCCTGCTGCCATCAGCGCGCGGGCAATGACCCGCGGCGCCAGTTTTACTTTATAGGCGTTGTGAGCCAGCGCCTGCGTCTCCTGCGTAATCAGCTCTGCGGCCTGGAACACCGTCTCTTCATTGAACGGCTGTCCCTCCAGCGCCTGCTCAACCGACCTGACCCGCCAGGGTTTGGTCGCCACGCCACCCAGCGCGATATGCACCTGGCGCATGACCCCGTTCTCCAGCGTAAAGCCCGCGGCGGCACTGGCGGCGGCAAATTCGTAGGAGCTGCGATCCCGGACTTTCAGGTAGTGTGAGTGACGAAGGGACGTGGTCTGCGGCACTTCAATCGCCACAATGATCTCATCCTCGCGCAGGTCATGCTCACGATCGGGCAAATCGCCAGGCAGCAGGAAGAAGTCATCAATCGCGATGCGGCGGGTCTCACCCTGCTGATTCTGCACCACCACAATGGCGTCAAACGCCACCAGCGCGACCGCCAGATCGCCCGGATAGACGGCAATACAGCTGTCACTGGCACCCAGAATAGCGTGGTTGCTGTTGACGCCATCCCGTGCGGCACAGCCGGAGCCGGGGTTGCGCTTATTACAGGCAGAGAAGGTTGCCGGGTCGCGGTAGTAGGCGCAGCGGGTGCGCTGACGCAGATTGCCTCCCAGCGTCGCCATGTTGCGGATCTGCGGCGATGCGGCCTGCCAGAGGCTGCCGTAGATGGCTGGTGCCCTTTGCTGACACTCAGGATGGTCGGCCAGCTGGCTCATGGTGACCAGCGCACCCGCCGTGATGCGGTTTTCATCAAACTGCAGGGTTTTAAGCGTGGTCAGTCCGGTAATGCCAATTAACTGCGGTGGCGTGAAAACCCCACACTTCATCAGATCGAGCTGCGTGGTGCCCCCCGCCAGCAACTGGCTGCCAGCCTGCTGTTTAAGTGCAGCGGCATCTTCAGGCGACTGCGCTACTTTCCAGCTGAATTCATTCATGCCGACTCCTTCGCCATTTCGGCGGCGGCCTGTTTAATCGCATCCACGATGTGGGGATAGGCGCCGCAGCGGCAGAGGTTGCCGCTCATATATTCACGGATCTCATCCTCTGACCCGGCATGGCCCTCTTTAATACAGGCGACGGCAGACATAATCTGGCCCGGCGTGCAGTAGCCACACTGAAAGGCATCATTTTCCATAAAGCAGCGCTGCACCGGGTGCAGTTCACCTTCGGCGGAGGCCAGCCCTTCGATGCTGGTCACCTGCGCGTTGTTCGCCTGAACCGCCAGGGTCAGACAACTCAGCACTCTTTCACCATTTATCAGCACCGTGCAGGCTCCGCACTGTCCCTGGTCGCACCCTTTTTTCGTGCCGGTCAGATTAAGATGCTCGCGCAGTGCGTCGAGTAGCGTGACCCGCGGGTCGACCTGCATCTGTTGCGGCTGGCCATTGACCTGCATTGTTAGCGATATTTTTTCCGACATTGTCTGCTTCCCATTGTTGGCGGGCTGAAAGATATAGTTTTTATTGGCTTACTGCTGACGGGATCTGAATCGGGGAATAGCGTGATAACCCTAATCTTTACGCGCGTATCTCTGACTTAAGGTTTAGCAGCTTTTTCGCAATCTGGCGCAAGGATTGGGGAAAGTCAGCGTTATCTGAAGCGCTGAGCGAGAGAAACGGGCATGGCCGCATGGCTTACAATCTGCTAACGCATTGATTTTTAATTTTTTATCAGGACGTCTTTTGAATACAACCCTAACGGCGGCCTGTGTGACTTTTTCGCTAAGATTTTCCGGTAACATCTATCCCGCGGCGATTTTCAGGTGTAGTGGCAGGCTGCAAAGCGACGTTGCACCCCACCTGAACAATCTGCCTGTGTGGGGCTGGCTTTGGGTTCAGGCAGATGGGATGACAGAAAAATATTTTAAATTTCTTTCATCCGTTTTCCCTGCTCATTCGTATTAACAGACAGGGGCACTCTGGCCCTGTCTGCAAACTCAATGAGGGAAGTGAAAATGAAAGCATTCCTGCCAACTCTGATTTTTTCAGCTTTAGTTTTCAGCAGTGCCACTTACGCGGCGAGCATGAGCAGCAACACGGTGATGGTCGGCGGTGCCGCCATGTACCCGTCGAAAAATATCGTACAGAATGCCGTTAACTCAAAGGACCACACCACCTTGGTGGCCGCCGTTAAAGCCGCCGGGCTGGTCCCGACGCTCGAAGGCAAAGGCCCGTTCACTGTTTTTGCACCCACCAATGAGGCGTTTGAAAAACTGCCGCAGGGCACGGTCGACTCTCTGCTGAAACCTGAGAACAAAGAGAAACTCACCAGCATCCTGACCTACCATGTGGTCTCAGGAAAACTGGATATGCAAGCGCTGGAGAAGAAGATCAAAGCGGGTGGCGGCAAGGCCGAGCTGAAAACGGTGAATGGTGCGTCGCTGTGGGTGATGGCAAATGGCCCGCATAACATCCAGCTCAAAGATGCGCAGGGCAATATTGCCAGCATTACAACGTATGATGTTAACCAGAGTAACGGCGTTATCGATGTGATCGACACCGTGCTGATGCCATAACGCATTACCTATACTGTGTGTGGCCACCAGCACGGTGGCCACACCTTTCACAGGGAAGCCGATGACAAAAAATGTGCCCCCGATTCAGGGCGAATTAATGAACCGGATAGCCTGCGGCGACAAAGCGGCACTCGCGCAGCTTTACCGCGTCCTCTCGCCCCGACTTTACGGCATTATTCTGCGGATGGTCAGACGGCGGGACTGGGCAGAAGAGATCCTGCACGATACCTTTATTCAAATCTGGCAGTCAGCAACCTATTACGATGAGCGGCGCAGTGAACCGCACATCTGGCTGAGCCACATTGCCCGTAATCGGGCGATCGATTTCCTGCGTAAACATGAGAACCGGTGCTGCTCCATGGAAGAGATCGGCGAAGCGGAAGCGGGTTTTCAGACATCTCTTCCCGCCGATGAGAGTCATGCAGAGGCGCGGCGGCTTCAGCACTGTATGGCACACTTACCTGCTGAAGAGCGACAAAGCCTCTCGCTCGCCTACTACCGTGGCCTGTCCCAGAGTGAGATTGCCCTCTCCATGAGGCAGCCTGAAGGAACGGTAAAAAGCTGGATCCGACGCGCGTTAACTCACCTTCGGGAGTGCATAGGCCTATGAATGGTCCCGAACACGACGATCTGATGGCGGCAGAATATGTCCTGGGACTCAGCGACCCGGAAACCCGTCTCAGGCTGGATAAACGCCTGACTGAAGATGACGCCTTTGCCGCGGAGGTGCTGCACTGGCAGAAAGCGTTCAGCGGTATCGATCTGATCACCCCGGAGGCCACACCTCGCGCGGCTGTCTGGCGGCAGATTGAGCGGGATATTAACCGGCACGCTGCCACCACAAAACTGCCGCTCCGCCATCCCGGCTTCTGGCTGGGCTGGGGCCTTGCCGCGGCACTCTCGGGTCTGCTCCTTTTTACTTACCTGAACAAGCCGGAGATCTCCGAGGCGCAGCAGCCGATTGCGGTTCTCAGTGGCACGCAGCCCGATGCACAATTTGTGGTGACGCTGGACAGGGCCGCTTCGCACCTTCAGCTTTCTGCGCTTAACATTACGCTGCCGCAAAACAAGAACCTGCAGCTGTGGCTGATCAGAGGCAGTGCCCCGCCGCGATCGCTGGGCCTCATTACGCACCCTGACCATAACGTTTTCCCGCTTCCTCCTGGTACGTTAGATCATCAGACGGTCCTGGCGATAAGCCTGGAACCGGTTGGGGGATCAACGTTAAGCGGACCGTCCGGGCCGGTCATTTTCCAGGGCAAGGTCACGCGGCGTTCGTCGCCAGGCGCATGAGGTGATAAGGCCAGGATCAGAGGTCGCTATTGCACGCCCGATTTTCGATTCCTTAAAAGTCTGATGACTGATTTGCAGCGTTTTTACACTTCATCCGGTTCTTTTTACGCCTTTTTTACGGGCTGAACGTTTTAATTAGCGACTCCGGGCGCCTCTGCGCCCATGTTCAGGGAAGTCGTGGATGAAATGTTTTACTAAGCCCTATTCCATAGCGGGAGGCAGCGATGCTGCCGTGGCTGAGCTTGCTGAACAACAGCGCCTGCGTCTTATCTCACCCCGCAAATGGTTCAGAGATGCCATTGAGGTCAATACGGATCCGGCGCTGCTGAACACGCGCCTGATTGCGCATTGGCTGGGCGCAACCCTCCCGGATGCCCGCTCACTGACGCTGGCGCTGAACAGCAGCCTCTGTTTTGGTCTTTACCGCAATGGCCGGCAAATCGGTTTTGCCCGGGTCGTGACCGACATGGCGGAAACCTGGGTGATCAGGAATCTGTTCATTTCGCCCGAGTATCGTTTCGTCGGGCTCGGCTCATGGCTGCTGCACTGTTGCCTGTCGCATCCCGGTGCCAGAGGCTGCCGTAATATCATCGCCATGGGCGAGCCCGTTCCGGACTTTTTCGAACGCAACGGTTTTATGGCTTTTCCATCATTACCCGGCGTCTACGTGACGACGCTGCATGACGGGAATCACACCCCGATTTGCACAAACAGCGCCAGCAGGCATTAGGCCGTCGGGGCGCACACGCATGAGCGGTTTTCTTCAGTTTATTCTCCGACCTCCGATTAACAGCGACAGGCTGCGCGGCGCTTTTGCCTGCCTGCAGCCGGCCCTTAAGGAATACATCATGTCAGGCCTGATCCTTGTTTCTCATAATCAGTGTCAACGTTCGACGCTTACAGCTATCTATGACGGCATTCTCTCCCGACAGGGAGGACTCTGGATTAGCTGGGATGGCAAAAGCAGCGTCATCCCTGACGATGCACCAAGACCCTGCGCCGTGCAGCAGACAGGCCAGTATGAAACCGTTACCTTCCCGATGACGCCGGGCGAGCTGAATGAAGGGTATCGCCATTATATTCACAAAGGGCTCTGGCCCGTTTTTCATCAGCGCCCCGACATGGCCCGGTTTTCCACCAGCGGCTTCCAGGCGTATAAAAGTCTTAACAAAGCCTTTGCGCGCGCGATTTGTGAAAACATCACGCCCGATGATGTTATCTGGATTCAGGATTATCACCTGCTTGGCTGTGCCGCTTTTCTCCGTGAAGAGGGGCTGACCCAGCCCGTGGGTTTTTTCCTGCATCAGCCTTTCCCCGCGGGCAGAATATTTGAAACCATTCCTGAATGGCGCTGGCTGACGGAGTCGCTGTTGTGTTGCGATCTGATTGGCTTTCAGACCGTGCAGGATATGAATAACTTCATCGTCTGGCTGGAGGGGGAATTCCGGACTGAACGCCTGGAGTCGCACTGTTTTCGTGTTCACGGCCGGATTATCAGGGTGGGCGTATTTCCGGTGGGGATTGACCTGGATGATGTTCAGGCTCTGCGCGAGAGCAATAGCTGTGCCTTTATGGAGATGCAGTGCCGCGACAGCCTGCCGGAAAACAGGGTGCTCAGCGGCGGCCATCTTGATGAGAGTTCAGGCCTGCCTTACCGAATCAGCACCCTTGAAGTGTTGCTGCGCAGACATGACTGCTATCAGAAAAACATTACGCTGCTGCAGCTGGCCTCACCGGCAGCCGGACACGAACATGATGCGTCCGCAGTGGGCCAGGCACTGGAGGCTCGCTGCGGAGAGTTTAACGGGGTACATGGCGCCATGAACTGGTATCCGGTGAACTATCTGACGCAGGCTTACAGCCGCGAGGAACAGGCCGGGATCTATCGTGCCTCACGCGTGGCGCTGGTGACGCCATTAATGGCGGGCATGAGCCTGATGGCCAAAATGTATGTCGCTCTGCAGGACCCGAATAATCCCGGCGTGCTGATCCTCTCCCAGTTTGCCGGTGCAGCCGAGCAGCTGGAAGGTGCCATCACCGTTAACCCTTACGATCCTGACGGCATGGCGAGTGCGGTACATACTGCATTGCAGATGCCGTTACGCGAACGGCGAAATCTGCATGCCCGTCTGATGAACATCCTGCATATACATAACAGCCATGCCTGGGCTGGGTCCTTTTTGCGCATGCTGATTAACGTGCCGGATGAACCGGCGTCAATGCCGCCACCGACGGTTTTTCCACGCCTGAGCAGCAGCCGCGCCAGGTATTGAATCAGCGCTATCTCCACCTCCGGGATGATGCGCCTGTATGCATCAACGCCTGTCGCCGGAATAGAAGCAGAGCAGGCTTTTAACCGCTTTTATGCGCAACGTTTTCCAGCTCTTCGCGGGTTGGCCCCTGAAACCAGACTGAGCTTATGTGACAGCTTCGCGGTTGTTTGTACATGATGAATTATAAATGCCGCATGGAGAATATCTTTTATAAAGATTAAGCGGCTAATTATTATCAGGTTATTGATATGAGACATTATTTTTTCCGCTGATTTAGTCGCTGGCTGTCATTTAAGTATCATGGTTGTGTTTTATGTAACACCTGGAAATAACGCTACACGCTATAAAAATGAATGAAACATCAAACTCAGATTTTGTGAGTATATTTCCAGACGTGACTTACGGTAGTTTAAGTCACAACGAACTATTACCTGCTTTACGCAATGCGTTCCCGGTTCTGTTAATGCGCTCGGGATTATTCTGAAAAAGGAAGGTGCCCGCTTTGTCAGTGATGACCCTAACCGCGCCGCGCCAGTCATATAATCTGAATAACCGTACATCGTAAATGACGTAATAAAATTTTATGGCAGAAATGCTTATTAATCGGCGCCTGCCTGCTATGGCTTATATCGCGTGTTCTGCGCTCCGATTTTTATGATTGTTTTTCCCACGCGCTGCGCTCAACTCAGAGCTGACAGCGTCCCATTACTCAAGCTAAGAGGATTTATTATGTCGGCATCTGTGATTAAAAACGTGCTTAAAACGACAGCTTTAGCAGCAGTCGTCATGGCCGGTTTACAGGGCGCTTCGTTTGCCAAAGAGCAGCCTTCTCAGATAACCCCTGATTCAGCTTCAGCCGGAAGCGTGTCTGTAAAAAAACCGGGGGCTTCTGTTGATGCAAGCGCGGTAAAACTGGCCGCCTGGCATCATCATCTGGAGATTAACAAAAGCTGTGACGATCCGTCACTGGGTGTGGGTTGCGGAGATGGCGACGCATAACGTCTGAAAAGTGCAGACGCCTTGCAGGGGTGTCTGCACTGATGTGCATCAGATGAAACATTCTGCCTTCGGCCCCTTCGCCTCACTCCATCATTTACGCCGGCCTTGTCAGCATCTTGAATTCGTACTGAGTGTTATTTCAGAATTGCTCAGAGAAGAAACGTCATCCGCGATTTTAATAAAACCTCGATATAAATGTCATATCCTGGCGAAAAGTGGTCTTTTGCTAATTTACTAAAAAATAAAGTGAGTATGCTTTGGCAAGTCGTTTTTATGAAAACTACCACAACAGGATGGATGAGATGAAACAGGTCAGGATTTACACACTCAAAGACAGACAGTCAGCAGAAATTTATTTCCGTACACACTGGCCCCGGCATATGATTTCTCTTCCCGCTTTTAATATATATGTCAATCATGTCTATCTGAGTGATGAGTGTCAGGTCATTGCCACCGTGACCTATCAGGAGGGAGCCGACATACAGGCTATAAATCAGGAGTATATGACCAGCGAGGCCTTCAGGTCTGACATGAAAGGTTTCGACATGTCCTCAATCCTCCGGGTAGAGGAAATCAGCATTAAAGAAACCCTTTTCTGACTTCGCGATTTTCTCAGCCAGCATACATACACGCCCCTGGCCGTGAATGCTTACTCAGGCAGCGTGCAGGTGACTGGCCCGTTTCTGGCACTCAGCGGACCTGACATCACTATTCCGCAGTTCCCTCTGCCCTGCTCGCAGGCCAAATCGGTGCGACAGCCTGACCGGCAGAGTCGCCAGACAGTGCCGGACTGCCGGAAGCCAGTTCACTGAGGAGGTGACCATGAAGATAATAATTCACGATATCGCTATTTATTTTGCCCCCTAATGACTGATAAAAACCGTTTGCTTCAGCGTTTGATTTCTCGGCATTCCAGCTGAGGTTACGACACTCATTCTTGAGAGCGAGTTTCGCCATAAAACGCATGAGGCATTTACCCGTGCCCTTACCTCTCTCACGCCGGGAGACATAGAGCTCTTTAATGTGCATTTCGCCACTGTACCGGGGCGAGGGATAGAGAATAGTGCAACACGCCAGCCCAGTGATTTCAGCATCGCGACGCGCCCTGAGCACCAGCGTAGCGGAAAGCGGACTGAAGAGTCGGTTACTGAGATAATGCTTCAACAGTGCTTCCTGAATAATGCCCTTACCATAGTAGTGCTCTTCCATCTCGATAAAAATTTTCACCATGGATTCCCATTCATCTGGCGGACATATTTCTACTGTTACTTCCATGTTTACTCCCTGTCACTGAAAAAATGCCACAGTCGAGCCGGGGTTTAGCCCAACCACAGTCCTTGACTCTTTGGCCCCATATATAAATGAGCTTAGCCTTGAGCGAAAAGCGGACGCCCTATAGCGTCACCAGGCGTCCGTTCACCTGAAGTGGACGGATTACTTTACCCGCTTCCCCGTTTCGTCAATAACCTTCTCGCCATCCTCTTTTGTAAACGCGCCTTTCTGACCTTCCGGCAGAATCTCCAGCACGATCTCTGAAGGGCGGCAAAGACGAGTGCCCAGCGGCGAAACCACTATCGGTCGATTAATCAGAATCGGATATTGATGCATGAAATCAATCAACTGCTCATCACTGAATGTCTCTTCATCAAGACCGAGACGTTCATAAGGCTCAACGTTTTTACGCAGTAAGGCGCGCACCGTAATCCTCATATCTGCAATAAGTTTGATCAGCTCATCACGGGCCGGAGGCGTGTCGAGATAATAAATTATTGCAGGTTCGTTGCCGCTGTTGCGGATCATTTCCAGCGTGTTGCGTGAGGTGCCACAGGCCGGGTTGTGATAGATGGTTATGTTGCTCATATCAGTATCTCATTACAAAGTGACAGAGAGCCGCCACGCCAGCGCCGCCAGAGTGACAAACAGGACGGGCACAGTCATGACAATGCCGGTTCGCACGTAATATCCCCAGGTAATCGTGATATTTTTCCGGGCAAGCACGTGCAGCCACAGCAGGGTAGCCAGACTGCCAATCGGGGTGATTTTCGGCCCTAAATCGCAGCCAATTACGTTGGCATAAATCATTGCCTCTTTGACGACACCGGTCGCCGTACTGCTGTCAATCGACAGCGCGCCAATCAGAACTGTCGGCATATTGTTCATCACTGATGAGAGAAACGCCGTCAGGAAGCCGGTACCGAACGCCGCTGTCCATAAACCCTTGTCTGCCAGCAGATCCAGCACGCCAGACAGATAGTCCGTAAGCCCTGCATTGCGCAGGCCATAGACGACCAGATACATGCCAAGCGAGAAAATTACGATCTGCCAGGGTGCACCGCGCAGGACTTTCCCGGTGTTAATGGCATGGCCTCTTTTCGCCACCACAAACAGCACTGCTGCGCCAGCCGCTGCTATCGCACTGACCGGGATCCCCAGCGGTTCCAGAACAAAGAAACCGACAAGCAACAATAACAGGACGATCCAGCCCGCCCTGAAGGTTGCCAGATCTTTTATCGCACTGGCTGGCGTCTTCAGCAGCGAAACGTCATAGGTCGCCGGAATATCCCTGCGAAAGAAGAGATGCAGCATGACCAGCGTGGCCACAATCGCTGCCAGATTCACGGGCACCATAACGGCGGCGTACTGCGTAAAGCCCAGGTCAAAGAAGTCTGCCGAGACGATATTGACCAGGTTAGAAACAATGAGCGGCAGACTGGCCGTATCTGCAATAAATCCTGCCGCCATGATAAAGGCCAGTGTTGTGCCCTGGCTGAATCCCAGTGCGAGCAGCATCGCAATAACTATTGGCGTCAGGATCAGCGCAGCACCGTCATTGGCAAACAATGCAGCAACAGCGGCACCCAGCAGGACTATCCAGGTAAACAAAAGGCGGCCACGTCCGTTACCCCAGCGGGAGACATGCAGAGCGGCCCATTCAAAGAAGCCGGACTCATCGAGCAGCAGGCTGATGATGATGACCGCAATGAATGCCGCTGTCGCATTCCAGACGATATTCCAGACGACGGGAATATCAGCGATATGGATGACGCCGGTTCCGAGCGCCAGCGCAGCTCCGATACTTGCGCTCCAGCCAATACTCAGCCCTCTGGGTTGCCAGATCACCAGTATCAGCGTCAGTAAAAATATCCCTCCAGCCAGTAACATTTCAGACTCCATTACATATGATTACGTGAATATGTTACCTGCGTTAGCAGGAGGTGCAGGCCGATTTTGCCAGCCATTCTCGCACCTCTTCCCGCAGGCACTGCCAGGACGTCGTGATTGTCTCAGCGGCCCACGCTGGTATATGCGGTGACAGACGATAGTGGACCCACTTACCTTCACGACGATCAAGCACAAGCTTCGCCTCGCGAAGAAGCGCCATATGGCGTGATATTTTGGGCTGTGATTCGGCCGTGGCTGCACAGATATCGCATACGCACAGTTCTCCGGATTCCCGCAGAAGCATCACAATGGCGAGCCGTGTTTCATCCGACAGGATTTTAAAAAGCTGAACAGGCTGTAGCATTTTCCACTCCGCGCCTTCGAAAACATATATGTTAGTTCATATGTGTTGAGTTTAAAACCACCCAATTCCTCCGCAGAAGAAAATGGAACAATTTTCAGCCCTGAACACTGAATGCTTTGATCAGCGCATTGCTGAAGCGGGAGCCACCATCAATCCTGATCTTTTATGGCTCAGCTATGCCGCAGAGTAAGCCGGTCGTCTGCTGACGGCATGGGCGCGGTGGTGGAAATCCTGAATCCCTCTGATTTACCGCTGCCTGATGATGCGCCGGAATCGCATCACAACGTTACCGGGATGCGCAGTCTGGTCAGGTGGTAAAAGCGTGGCAAAAGATCGACAAAAAAGGACGAATGAGACCTTCTTCATGGCATGACCGCTTCGTCGATGCATTAAACATTCTTCCATCCCGGACTGACTATCGACAGACGTATCTAATTCTGGGCAGTCGTCCAGAGCTGACAATCTCCTGACACCAGCGGACCGTGCCTGAAGGAAATGTTTTACTGGCATTACACCCGTTGCTAAGGTACTCAGTAAATGGTTTTATCAATAACTATTCATGATTGCTGAATAAGGCCATAAGCATTGTCATTAGAATCCGCAGAGTGGTTTAGCCGGAATGGCATAGAGTGTTCACGGGTCAGAGCCCGTAACTCTGGCTTTCCGAAACATCTCCACGATGAATATGTCATCAGTGCAAACCTGACGGGGGTAGAGGAAATCTGGCTGGCGGGAAAAACCGCTTATGTCAAAAGTGGGCAGGTTACCTTATACAATCCGGGAACGATTCAGGCTTCACGTTTTGATACTCACGCAGTTGAATTTGTCAGCGTACACATACCTCAGGCTCTGATAAAAAAGCTGGCTGAGGAGGAGAATCTCAATAGCGCTCACGAAGCCCCGGTTCTGCGCGAAGGCATAATCAATAACACTCGCCTGTTTGACGCGCTGACCCGTTTTGCATCATCGGCCCGGCTTGATCGGGGCATGGATGAGGAGCAGGAACTGATTTTACTTTGTGGTGAGCTGCTTGAGTCGCCAGCTCTGCTTCAGCAGGGAGATGAGCAGAAAATCAACCTTGTTATTGCCTGCCTGCGGGAGCACCTTAGCGTAAGACCGCAGCTGGAGATGCTCGCTCAGCTGGCAGGGATGAGTAAATATCATCTCGTTCGCGCCTTCACCCGGCACACAGGTATGCCGCCTCTGCAATATCACATGCAGCTTCGTCTGCACCATGCCCGCGACCTGCTTCGCAGAAATGTGCATCCGCTTGATGCAGCTCTCAGGCTGGGATTTTACGATCAGAGTCATTTCATTAATGCATTTCGCAAAGTGATGGGAATTACCCCCCATCACTATGCTTTGCAGGTGAGATCAGGCCACAATAAATTCCCGGTACCCTGAGACAATCACGTAAAGCGCAAAATAGCCGAATATGATCGCCGAGGCGATAAAGGAATATTTAAGCAGGCGTTGACCCAGCAGTTTGCCGCCAAAACTTCCCACCAGGCACAGGACACACGTCCAGAACATGCCCGCAATGAAAAATCCTCCCAGAAACCAGGAGGTAGCGGCAACATTGTGCGGACCCATCCGGGAGATCAGCGCACCGCCCACGGTCGCAAACCAGAGAATGGCCGAGGGAGACGACATGGCGAGCACTACACCGCGCCCGAATTCACGTATGAGCGGACGGGAGTGATGCGTTTCGCTCACGTCAGGCTCCGAAGCGTTTCTGAAAGCGGCTATCAGCATTTTGCCTGCGAACCAGAGAAGCATCGCGCCACCCCCGATCCACAGTATCCAGCGAACGACTTCATACTGAAGCAGTACGGCCATGCCCGCCAGCGCCAGTAATGCATATGCCAGATCACCCACACACGTCCCCATTCCCAGCCAGAAACCATGAAAATATCCGCGTTGCATGGCAAGGGTGATCATCGCAATATTGGCAATCCCGATATCAAGACACAATGAAAGGCTCAGTAAGAAGCCATTCGAAAACTCGATCATAATGTAAAGCCTCTAATCGTCTTAACATCCCCGTTTACCCGACCAGTTAAGCAGCCGATCTGTAATTCGTATTGGAAGAAATTGCGTGAAGAGTCAGATCGAAGGACACATCGTATCCTTCATCAACGACTTAGCTGAGCCGTAATGTTTAATCGGTTCGCACGTCTGGTCGCCCCGCTCTCCTGTCTTGTCCGGACGGGAATCAGTCCGAAGTGTTCCTTCTGTCTCGATAACATCGCCATTTACATCGCTCGCTATTTAATAGTTTACAACAAGGACATTTGATGTCAGTGTAATCAAAATAAATAGCACACTACTTAATAGCAAGCATAAGGAAAGCCGTCATGAAAGTGAAAATTACCGCAGGTGCTTTATTGTTAGCCAGTCAGATGACGTCAGCCTGGGCAGATTCTGCTGAAAACGTGCCGCAACCTACCGCTGGCGTGGCGACGTTCCTCAACGCACTGAACAGCAGTGGCGGGAAGCCCATGGAGACCTTATCCCCTGAAGAGGCCCGCGCAGTACTGACCGGAGCGCAGAAAGGGGCCCCACTGCCGCCCGCCCGAATCGCCGAAAAAACCATCACGGTAATGGGCAAACCGCTGACGCTGACGATAGTGAAACCTGCCAGTGCCTCTGGCGAGTTACCGGTGTTCATGTTTTTCCACGGCGGTGGCTGGGTACTGGGTGATTTTCCTACACACGAGCGTCTGGTTCGCGATCTCGTTAATGAGTCCGGTGCTGCGGCGGTATTTGTGAACTACACACCTTCACCTGAAGCCCGTTATCCGGTTGCGATTACCCAGGCTTACGAGGCAACAAAATGGGTGGCCGAACATGGCAGTGAAATTGGCGTGGACGGTAAGCGTCTGGCACTGGTGGGGAACAGCGTGGGCGGAAATATGGTTGCTGCCGTCGCGTTACAGGCAAAACAACATAAATCACCGGCAATTCGCTATGACGTGATGCTGTGGCCTGTTACCGATGCTCATTTTGATGATGCCTCTTACCAGCAATTTGCCAACGGCTATTTTCTGACGCGAAACATGATGAAGTGGTTCTGGGACAACTACACCACCTCAGAAAAGGAGAGGAGTAACATTCTGGCCTCGCCGCTGCGCGCAACCAAAGCCGAGCTGGCGGGTTTACCGCCAACGCTGATTCAGACTGCCGAGCTGGATGTACTGCGTGATGAAGGGGAAGCATTTGGCCGAAAACTGGATGCTGCTGGTGTGCCGGTAACCGTTACGCGCTACAACGGCATGATCCATGACTTTGGTTTGCTGAATGCTCTGAGTAAAGAGCCAACAGTGCGAACGGCGATTAGCCAGGCGTCAGCAGAGCTGAAGGAACACCTTAAGTAAACGCCGTGATTCATGCGTTGTAAAAGGGCGAATCAGCCGGCCAGCGCCGGCTGACTTCTCAGGCTTCAATGCAGTCAGGCATCAGCGACTTATGACTCGTCTCTGTGCAACCTGAATAAGCGGCATACTCTGGCTTTGTAGTCGTGTAAGGATTAATGCCCAGAATAGCCCGGTTGTCACTGTCATCGCGCTGGTTCAATGGAATAAATGCGAGTACACATGCGCGTTAGCGGCTACTCGAGGAATCTCGCTTAAGAAATATATTAAGAAGTCCGCTTCTGGCACAAAATGGTATTCTTATAGGTTGAAGGTCCGCTATAAGTGAAAAGCGAACGTCATAAACTCGACGTCAGATTATTACCACCACATTGAAAGATTACAACCCGGCTGCGAACTCAGATAGGCATCCCCATTATCTTTAGTGTGCTCTGTTGGGAAGCTGTGCTGAGAACTGTGTCTTTGACATGTAGCATCCCCTGTTTTTCATAGAATCTGTAAGCACGCTCATTCTGCTCAAGTACTTCCAACCACAGGTACTTTTTTCCACGGTTTTGCGCAATCGCTATGAATCTTTCAAACATCATCTTTCCGTAGTTCTTACCCGTCTCTGTGGGTATCAGATATAGCTTATTAAGTAAGACACCTGAAATAGAAGTCTCTGGTATACAGCTTTCCCAGGTGATCTTTGCAAAGCCGATAGGGTGATGTGCTTCTGCCAGATACCACGATGTGCTGGGATCTTGAAGACTTTTTTCAAGCGCAGGATACGAGTACTCAGCATCTAGAAATACATTCATTTCAGATTCTGAAATCCACATGTGGCTGAAATGAGAGCGATAAATGTTGTAGCCGAGCTCATTCAATATTCCTTAATCCGTCAGATCCGCATCCCGTATGTTAAATATCATGAATTAAATCCCCTGTTTAACGTTTGCTCTTAAATCCCTGAACTGCGGGAGCATTTTGGAATATGTCAGGTTCTGTACGTTGGGCTTAACATAAAATTGCTGCAGGCTGTCCTCTGCAGCCTGCCCAAACTCAAATCCCTGTGCATAACCGCAATAGGGTTCTCAATTTACACCAGGTCTTATCCTTGCTATATCTTATCTCAAATCAGCGGACACCCTGTCCTCTCAGTCAGACCATGCGTTTATAGGGGGTATCGAAATGAATCAGACCCACTCCGTTCCGGAAATTTATAATCCTGATGTGCCGTACACAGTGAAGTGCGAGATCGTGACCCAGTTGTGCCGGGCACTGGCTGCCCATAAAAACATGACCCCGGACGATCTCAGGAAGTATCTTCTGGATAAGCTTCATGTGGATTTCGTAAATCTGGATGATAATCCGGTGGGAATGCTGCTCTTATACGAGTACCTCTATTCTCAGCGTCCCCCGGCCTGTGCCGAAGTGAAAAAAAAACCTTCACTGAAAATAACCTCAGGCGGGGAATTTGTTTACCGCACCACCCCGCCTGTAACCGCGCCTGTCAGCAATAAAAAACCTCACCCGATGCCGAACGTGGCCGGTTATTCTACTCTGATAAGAAGATACCGCCCCACTGCGCTTTTGCATAACCCGGGCGCCCCCCGGGCCGCAAAGCCTGTTGAGATCACTCCGTCAGACGCGCCAGCATTTTGCCTCTGTAAGTATAAATAATTGCGCATATCAGCAGGCTAAGCAAAGCCGTGCAGATAAAGACACCCGCGCCAGTCATCGCCAGCATTACCCCACCGATTAACGGCCCGACAGAAATTCCCAGAGACGACAGCATTGAGGCACCCAGATAAGCCCCCCGATGCGCTGCCGGTGCCAGTTGATCAAGCAGGATGTTCAGGTTCGGCATCAGGATCGCTTCTCCGACACTGAACACACAGGTCACTATCAGCCAGAGCCAGATCTCCGTCGAACGCGTACAAAAAAAGCAGATTTGCGAAAGTGCGAAAATTAACCCGCCCAGAAGAATGCGTTTTGGCAGGGAAACGGGGGCCAGAAACCGCATGATAAACGTCTGAAAGAGCAGCACGGTGCAGGCATTCGTCACCAGTATCAGAGTAACCAGTTTTATGGCGGCGTCCCCATCCAGTAAAAGGAGATACTGGGGCAGGATGGCTTCGTAGTGGATGAATACAATACTGCACAAAATGCTGCACAGCAGCGCGGCAATATAGATTTTGTCCCTGGCAATAATACGTACGACCTGATGCAGTTTTAACGAAACCTCACTGCCAGCCTGTGACGCTTTCAGCAATTTGCCCGCGGGCACAAATAGCAGGACGTAAACGAAAAAAGGAATATATGACAAACCCGTAATCAGGAATGTGCCCTTCTGAGAGGTAAGCCCGAACGCAATTCCGGTCAGCGGACCAAATACCGCGGCGACGTTGATAAGGTAGTAGCGCATTTGCAGAGCAAGCGCTCGGCGGCGGCGGTCCACCAGCAAATCACTCATGAGTGCACGCAGAGGAGGGTCAACCCAGGCAAAGGAAATGCCGATGATCATCAGGCCAATGAAAAACAGCCCGATGCCTGCGGCCTGAGCAAGAATGATGTAGCCCAGCGCAGAAAAACCACACCCCATGAGAAGAATAACGCGTCGACCCAGCCTGTCTGAGATCTGCCCGCCATACATACCCAGCACCACTGAAAACAGTGCGCTGCTGGTCATCGCCACGCCAATCGCAATCGGTGACATATGATAATGCTGTGCCATGATCACGGCGATAAAAGGCCAGGCCATGAAATAGCTGAAGCGGATGACCAGCGTAAAAAAGAGCAGCGCATGAACTGTTGCCGGAAAAGATTTCAGCGTCTGAATTAATCCTGGCGCCGCGCCCTCCTCTGCGACGGGTTTAGTTGTCATAAATCTCCTTATTCTGTTTTATGAATGCATCCCGCGCGCAGCAGCGCATAAGTGATTAAATAGTAATAAAATTATTTCACATATCGTGCAATACAAATGTTAAAGAAAGGTTTTATTCGCCATCTTATAAGGGAAAGACTCTTTATCTGAGAGCAATGTAAGGGAATGCGCAAAGCAGATAAAAGAAAGCCGACATTACTGCTGATATCAGGGCAGCCCTCACCCCAAACCCTTAACAGGCATATCAGGGGAAATTATTGGTTGCTACTCTGAAAGATAAAAAGTCTGCTCACAACCGGTAACAGGAGGCAAGAAAATGCTGGCTTATATCACGACAGGAACCAATAACTTTCAGCGCTCCGTTGAATTTTATAACGCTCTGTTCGACGTCCTGGGCTATGAACGGCAGCCTGTCTGGACAGAAGGCTGGGCAATGTGGGGGAAAGGAAATAATCCGGATGAAGGATTCAGCTTCTGCCTCTGTCCTCCCTTTGACGGTCAGCCCGCAACGGCGGGAAACGGAACAATGTTCGCTTTCAGCGCCGATAATGCCGACATTGTCAGACGGTTTCATGCCGCTGGCCTCCTTGCGGGAGGAAAGGATGAAGGCGAGCCAGGAACACGAACCGCGTACGGACCCGATTTCTATGTTGCCTATCTGCGCGATCCTGACGGACATAAGCTGGCATGCGTTTATCAGCACTATTCTCCTGAAGAAGATAAACACGCAGAAAAAAGTCAGCCATATCATAGTCAAAATAACTGGCAGTGACTATCACTCAGCATCAGTAAGCGATGACGATCATTCAAATCTGCCCTTGTGGGAGAGAACAGTTGATAAGGATTGGGTTCATGTTCCAAGAGGCCAGGGTGGATTTACTGCCCTGGCCTTTTGCTGTCAGGCGGCTGATGGTGTTGTGAAAAATCACGCCTGCCGTCAAGCCTCCGCAACAAAATGACAACATTAATAACAAAAAAACATCCTTGTTAAACTTGTGTATAACAAAACTCACCTGTTTCACTAGGCGAAACGGTGTTTTACTGGATAAAATCAATGGAAACAGCAGGGATTCATTTTTATGTCCGCCAGGAAGGCTCAGACACAATCTGAAGTTGATGATTGCACAACAAAAATTACGCAACGTTATTAATTATGTCCTTTTTCAGATAAGGGCGAGCAAAGGAAACGGGTACAGAAAGGAATATCTCTGTGCTCAGGAAGAATCGGGTTAAATTTTAAAAGAGCGCCAGATGAAGTCATCCAGACGATCATTTCTTCGGAAAACATTTTCACTCATTCCCATTGCCGCGGTCGCGGGAACAACAGCAGTCAGCGCGGTCGCATCGGCCAAAGAAAAAGGGGAAACGTTTCATTACGTCCCGGTATTTTTTAATAATGACGAGTGGCGGTTCATTTTAGCGGCTACCGACCTGCTGATCCCTGAGGATGAGTTCGGCCCCGGGGCGGTAAGTGAAGGTATCCCGGTCTACATCGACAGGCAGATGGAACTCCCCTACGGTCATGGCTACCTCTGGTATATGAGCCCCCCTTTTCAGGAGTCGATTCCGGAAATGGGCTACCAGACTAATCTGGTGCCGCGCGATATTTACCGCAGAGGGATCGCCAGCCTGAATAAATATTGCCGTGATAATCTCCAGCATAATTTTGCCGATTTAGCCAGAGACAAACAGGAAGCCATTTTACATGACCTGGATGCCGGCAAATTAAGTCTCGACGCTCTCTCCGGAAAACTCTTTTTCTCTCAGTTATTACAAAACACCAAAGAGGGCTATTTAGCCGATCCCGTGCATGGCGGTAATCAGACCATGGCATCCTGGAAACTGATCGGTTTTCCGGGCGCACGCGCGGATTTTATTCAGGTGATGGAGAATCCGGACAAACCTTATCCCTTAGGCCCGGTCAGTATTTCTGGTAAGTATGGTGCATTAAAATGACAATTAAAAAAGAACCGGTTGATGTAGTCATTGTTGGCTTTGGCTGGGCGGGCTCGCTGATGGCGATGGAACTGGCATCAACGGGATTGAAGATTGTCGCGCTTGAACGGGGTGAGCAACGGGACACTTATCCTGATTTCGCCTATCCGCGCATCGTTGATGAATTAACCTACGGCGTAAGACTTAAACTCTTTCAGAACATCTCAAAAGAGAGTGTCACGGTCAGGCATACCACTAAAGATACGGCTCTGCCCTATCGCCGTATGGGCTCTTTCCTGCCGGGCGATGGTGTCGGCGGAGCGGGCGTTCACTGGAATGGATTATTGTGGCGTCCTCTGGAAGCCGATCTCAGACTGAAAACGGTCGTCACTGAGAAATATGGTGCCAGCTTTATTCCGGGGGATATGACCCTTCAGGATTACCCTTTCACCTACAGTGAAATGGAACCCTATTTCGATAAGTTTGAGCGGATCTGCGGGGCTTCAGGCCAGGCCGGAAATCTTAATGGAGAGCGCATTGACGGCGGTAACCCGTTCGAAGCGCAGCGTGCGAATCCTTTCCCGACCAAACCGCTGCTTTATCAGTACTCCGCCATGCTGTTTGAAAAAACTGCGAGAGAGATGGGATATAACCCCTTCCCCGGCCCGGCGGCGATATGCACCGAAGCCTACACCAACCCCTATGGTGTCGCACTGGGCGTCTGCAACTATTGCGGTTTTTGTGAAAAATTTGGCTGCTACAACTACTCAAAAGCGTCACCGCAAACCACGATTATTCCGGCGCTCAGGCAGTACGACAACTTTGAGCTGCGCTGTAAATCGCATGTGTTACGCGTCAACAAAGACAGTTCGGGCAAACTGGCCACCGGCGTCACCTATATCGATGAAAATGGCCGTGAGGTCGAGCAGCCCGCGTCCGTTGTCATTCTCAGTGCCTTCCAGCTCCATAACGTCCGGCTGCTTTTGCTCTCTAAGATTGGCCAACCCTACAATCCGGAAACCGGCGAAGGCGTGGTTGGAAAGAATTATGCCTATCAGATGCTGGGTGGCGCCAAACTCTTCTTCAATGAAAAGACGTGGTTTAACCACTTTGCCGCTACCGGTGCCTCAGGGGCCTATATAGACAATTACAACAGTGAAAACTTCGATCACGCCGGAGTGGGCTTTATCGGCGGCAGCACCGTCTCTGCCCATGTGACCGGTGGCCGGCCGATTGAACAGACGGTCACGCCGAAGAGCGCCCCCAAATGGGGAACGGGCTGGAAAAAGGCCATCCGGGACAGCTATCTGCATAACATGAGCATTGGCGTCAGCTCCTCCGTCATGCCCTATAAACAGTGTTATCTCGACCTCGATCCGACCTACAAAGATGGTTACGGACTGCCGCTGTTAAGGATGACCTTTGACTGGCAGCAGAATGAACTCAGGATGACCCAGTTCATGGCGGGCAAAACGGAAAATATTGTCAAAGCGATCGGACCTGACGCTTACGATATGGGGTTCAAGTCCCTCTCTGCCCACTACGACGTTCGCCCTTATCAGTCCACTCACACCACAGGCGGCGCCATCATGGGAGACAGCCCGGCGACCAGCGTGGTGAATAAATATCTTCAGTGCTGGGACGTTTCCAACGTTTTCGTGGCCGGCGCAAGCTGCTTCCCGCAAAACCATGCCTATAACCCAACCGGAATCGTCGGCGCGACCACGCTCTTTTCAGCGAACGCCATAAAAACGATCTACCTGAAGAACCCCGGCCCGATGGTTCAGGCTTAAAGGAATAAGACGATGAAGATAACCTGTGTAAAGTTACTGCCCTTATTAACTTTATTGTTAAGCTTCGCCTCTGCTGCGGAAGAGACTGCACCGGATAACATCAGCAAGGGGAAATATATTGCTACAGCGGGCGACTGCGTTGCCTGTCACTCCATTGCGGGCAGGGCGAGCTTTACCGGGGGGCTGAAGATGTCGACGCCAATTGGCGCGATCTATTCAACCAATATCACCCCCGAAAAAGAGACCGGCATCGGTGACTATTCCTACGACGATTTTGCCAAAGCCTTACGAGAGGGTATTGCGAAAGATGGACGTCATCTCTATCCGGCGATGCCCTACACCGCCTATGCCAGAATCAATGATGAGGATATGCATGCGTTATATGACTATATGATGCATGGCGTGAAACCCGTCCACCAGCAGAACATAAAAAGCGACATTCCCTGGCCGCTGAATATGCGCTGGCCTCTGGCCATATGGAACAGCGTTTTTCACGACGATAAGGTTTACGCCCCTGACACCACGAAAAGCGACGCGTGGAACCGGGGTGCCTACCTTGTTCAGGGATTGGGTCACTGTGGCACCTGTCATACCCCGCGCGGCATTGCTTTTCAGGAGAAAGCGCTGGATCAGCAGGGGAAAAGTTATCTGACCGGCGGAACACTGGAAGGCTGGCACGCGCCCGACCTGACGGGAAGTGTTAAGTCGGGGCTGGGCGGCTGGTCGAAGGAGGATATCGCGCTATTCCTGAGAACAGGTCGCACCAACACCTCGGCTGCTTTTGGATCGATGACCGACGTGATTGAGCACAGTACGCAATACTGGAGCCAGTCCGATCTCAATGCGGTCGCAACCTATCTGAAATCAATCGGCTCATCGGTGTCTGAAACGCCTCCTGCACCCCGCAAAGATGCGACAACCGCCGCACTCATCAGAGGCGATGTCAGCATGCCGGGTTCCAGACTCTATATGGATAACTGTTCTGGTTGCCACCGCCTTGATGGCAGGGGGTATGCAAAAACCTTCCCTTCCCTTGCCGGTAACTCTGCGGTCCTGAGTGATGACCCTTCGTCGGTTATCAGCATTGTGCTGCGAGGAGGCAAAATGGCGGTTACAAAGGATGCGGTAACCGGGCTGGCGATGCCAGATTTTGCCTGGCGTCTCAGCGACCAGGAGGTGGCTGACCTGGTGACGTTTGTCCGCAATAGCTGGGGTAATCAGGCACCACCGGTGAAAGCGGAACAGGTCGAAAAACTACGCAAAGAGTTGCCCGAACCGTCAAAGTCCACCCCTGAAAACCGGAATCAGTAAGCAGCAATAAAAAACGTCGCGTCCCCTCCGGGCGCGACGTTTTTGTTTACAGGCACCTGCACTGATCTGCTGCCGTCTGCAACCGACAACGCTCCCGAACAGATTCGCTCCCGGATGATAGCCGGTTCAGCCTCAGCCCGTTTCCGCATCGCTGCCGTGATGATGACCTTTAAGACGCTCGCGCTGCCGTGTTTTTCGGCCTGTCACAACCATCGCCACGATAAATACTGCGGCAAACAGCACCACAATGGTCGGCGCGGGGGCGCTGTCGATGAAGAATGAGAGATAAACCCCGCTCAGCGACACCAGCACGGATATCCCGGTTGCCACCAGCAGGGCATGTGAAAAGCGTCGGGTCAGCAGAATCGCGATCGCGCCGGGCGCAATCAATAGCGAGATCGACAGAATAATCCCCACCGCTTTCAGGGTAGCGACAATGGTCAGCGAGACCATACACAGTAAGCCGTAATGCAGCCAGCGCGCGGGCAGACCGCTTACCTGTGCCTGCTGCGGGTCGAAGCTGAACAGCATAAAATCGCGCCATTTCACCACAATCACCAGCACGATAAGTACGGCGATAATCAGCGTCTGAATGAGGTCCGCTCTGTTAATACCGAGCATGTCCCCGAACAGAATATGGTCGAGATGCACCTCTGGTTTCACCGCGACATAAAGAATCAGCCCCACCGCAAACATGCCTGAGAATACAATTCCCAGCACCGTATCCTGCTTTATACGACTGTTATCCTGCAAAAAGCCGCTGGCGACGGCACAGAACAGCCCCGCCACAAAGGCACCTGCCGCCAGCGGTGCCCCCACCATCCAGGCCAGTACAATGCCGGGAAAGACTGCATGACTCATGGCATCACCCATCAGCGCCCAGCCCTTCAGCACCAGAAACACCGACAGTAAAGCACAGGGTATGGACACCACTAGCGCGATGAGCAGCGCATTGTTCATAAATGCGAACTGAAAAGGTTCAGCTATCCACATCAGCCTGCCTCCTTTTTAGCCTGATGCCGGCCACGACGCCGGTTAGCCAGCAGACCATGTCGCGGTGCAAAGATGAATGCCAGCAGAAAGAGCAGCGTCTGGGCGACCACAATAATGCCGCCCGTCGCGCCATCCAGGTAGTAACTCGCCCATGCGCCGAGGAAACTGGTAAGGCTGCCAATCGCCACTGCAATAACCAGCAGACGCGGGAAGCGGTCGGTCAGCAGCCAGGCCGTCGCACCCGGCGTCACCACCAGACAAATCACCAGAAACGCGCCGACCGTCTGCAGTGCCGCCACGGTTGAGACCGCCAGCAGGATAAAGAAAAGGATTTTCAGCCGTTCAGGCTGCAGACCAATCGCCCGGGCGTGCTGCTCATCAAAGAAGGTCACCATCAGATCCTTCCATTTAACCAGCAGAACCGCGATCGAGATGCCGCCAATCAGCGCCAGCTGCAGGATATCCGCAGGCGCAATGGCCAGAATATTGCCCAGCACAATGGTCTGAATGTTTACCGCTGTCGGGTTGAGCGACACCATAAACAGGCCAAGACCAAAAAAGGAGGAGAAGATCAGACCGATGATCGCATCCTCCTTCAGGCGGGTGCGCTGATTCAGCAACAGCATGCTGCCCGCCGCCAGGCCACCGGAGAGAAACGCCCCCAGTGCGAAAGGCAGGCCCAGCATATAGGCGCCCGCCACGCCAGGGACAATGGAGTGTGACAGCGCATCACCAATCAGTGACCAGCCTTTCAGCATCAGATAACAGGAGAGAAAAGCGCAGAGTCCCCCGACCATGGCGGAGACCCACATCGCATTGAGCATATAGTGGTAACTGAAGGGCTCCAGCAACAGTTCCATGGTCAGCGCCCCTCCTGATGTGCACCGCGCGGCGCAATAAAGGGACGCTCATCGTCGGTGATGATCTGATCATCCAGCCCTTTCACCATAACGTGACGCAGCACGCCGCTGAATGCGCGTTCGAGGTTAGCAGCCGTGAACGTCGTCTCCGTCGGACCGCTGGCCAGAATGGTGCCTTTTACCATCACGGTGTAGTCGCAGAATGCGGTCACCGACCCCAGATTATGCGTGGAAACCAGCATGGTCTTGCCTTCATCGCGCAGTTCGCCCAGCAGGCTGATGATTCTGGCCTCGGTCTGAACATCCACGCCGGTAAAAGGCTCGTCCAGAAGGATCACACTGCCCTGCTGGGCTATGGCACGCGCCAGAAAGACCCGCTTCTTCTGGCCACCGGAAAGTTCACCAATCTGGCGATGCCGGTATTCGAGCATATTCACCCGCGCCAGCGCCTCCGTCACACTCTGCCGGTCGTGCGCTTTGGGGCGACGCAGCAGGCCCATGTGACCGTAACGCCCCATCATCACCACATCCTCTACCAGCACCGGAAAAGACCAGTCCACCTCTTCCGACTGCGGCACATAGGCCACCAGACTCTGACGCAGCGCCTGGCGGGTAGGCATGCCCAGAATCGAGATGCTGCCGCTGGCGAGCCGGACAAATCCCATCAGCGCTTTAAACAGGGTGGATTTCCCCGAGCCATTCACACCCACCAGCGCCGCAATCGATCCACCCGGCACGCTGAAGCTGGCATCCCGCAGCGCGGTATGGCCGTTGCGCCAGGTGACGGTAACATCGGACACCACGATAGCCTCTTTCATTGCGCGGACTCCCCGGCTTTAAGGCCTTTCACCAGCGTCTCCGTCGTCACGCTGAGCAGATCCAGATAGGTTGGCACCGGCCCCTGAGCCTGACTCAGGGAGTCAACGTAAAGCACCCCACCATAATGTGCGCCGGTTTCTCTGGCGACCTGACGGGCAGGCTTGTCGGAGACGGTACTCTCACTGAACACTGCGGGGATGCCCTGCTTCCTGACCTGATCGATCACTTTTCTGACCTGCTGCGGCGTCCCCTGCTGGTCAGAATTGATCGGCCACAGGTAGAGCTCTTTCATCCCCAGATCGCGAGCCAGGTAAGAAAAGGCCCCTTCGCTGGTCACCATCCAGCGTTTGTTCTCCGGGATCCCGGCTATCTGCTGGCGCAGAGGCGCGATCGCAGCACTGATTTTCTGCTTATAGGCGGCGGCATTCTGGCGATAGGTTTCCGCGTTCGCCGGATCATATTTCACCAGCGCATCGCGAATGTTATCGACGTAAATCAGCGCATTGTCCGGTGACATCCAGGCGTGTGGATTCGGTTTACCGTTATAAGGCCCCTCGCCGATCCCGATTGGCGTGATGCCGGCAGAAACAATCACCTCCGGCACCCCCTCCAGGTGCTGATAAAACCGCTCAAACCAGCGCTCCAGATTGAGGCCGTTCGCCATGATGAGCTGTGCGCCCTGCGCGCGTTTTATATCGCCCGGGGTTGGCTGATACTCATGTATCTCAGCTCCCGGTTTAGTGATTGAGGTCACCTCCGCAGCCTCACCCGCCACGTTCTTCGCCATATCCGCGATGACAGTGAACGTCGTCACGACCTTAAATTTTTCTGCAGCATTACTGCTGGTGGCCATCAGTGTTGTCAGCAGCGCACTCAGTAATATTGCGGTGATTTTTTTAAATGGGGCCATACGGCACTCTCCGGAGGTGGTGAAAAACAGAACACAAATAGCCTGAGCTATTTTTTATAGCACAGGCTATACCTGTGCGAAAGCTCACCTGTGTGAAGTTTCTTCAGCGGCGGGTGTCAGATGTGAAGTTATGTAAACACTATGATTAAGATAATGAAACACAATGCTTTATTTCTGCACCCCGGGGTCAGTCAGTGAGAATGACGCGGGCAGAAAACAGGCTGTTTATGCCGTTTCGCTTTAAATGGAGAGCGGGTTAAGCGAATCGGCAAAAATAAGTTGATTCGGAAAAGGCGATTCAGCCGGATATCGCCCGTCATAACACGAGCGTCAGAACGCGTTATCCGTTCAGGAAATGGACAATTAATATTATCTTATCGATAGGCTGAATTGATTAAGTTTCTTAATTTTTTTTGCTACAGTTAAAGTTACTTACCGCAATCACCCAGGAGGATATTGTGTATTTTTCCAGCGATGAAAAAGCAAATGTCATCATTGGCGAAGCTGCAATGAACCTGTTTACTGCCGGTCAGGAAGTCAACGTTGAACTGCTGATAAATGAGCTACAGGTCATGGCTAACTCGGAAGTTAATGAGATTCGCCTTGAAAAACTGAAATGTGCGCGTCAGTGGCTGATGGGCTTTAAAACCATCGGTTCGCGCGGCAATGCCGCGGCAAACTGGCTTTCCCGATCGTTCGGTAAAGAGTCAGCCATTCCCGCCCCGGCGGATGACATCGTCATTAAACACTGAGCATAGTACTTATCTCCCTGCCGACCTGCTTGTACAGGTCGGAGCGTCCGGGGGTGATATCGATACAAAATTCTGGTACAATTTTTACCTCGCCTGACATCCTCGTAACATGCTGTTTTAAAAGCGATAGCATTTTTTGCACAAAAAAATTAACGCCAAAAATTCAAAATTCTGTACAAGTTTTGGAAAGGTGTATAATTTGCATATCCAGAGCGTGGCATTTTTAATCACTCGAGGACATCAACATGCGTCAGAACGGTCAAAGCCCGGAAACGATCAGCGATATTGCCCGTTACTTCAATCAGGCCAGCTCACCTTCCCAACAGGAGACGCTAGGATCGGTTGTGGTTGAAATTCTGCGCGCAGGCCAAAGCCTCAGTCGCAAAGCGATCTGTAGCAAGCTTCTGCGTCGCCTCGAGTTCGCCGCCACACCAGAACAAGAGAATCATTTGCATGAATTGATCGCGATGCTTTTTCGCCGCGAAGATTAATGCCCTACCACGGCCCGCAGAGTAACTCAGGACGTCTGCTTTCAGCCCTTGTTCAGGAAGATTCAGTTTAGTTAAGAAGCCCAGCACTGCCTCCCCGTATCAGGTGCCCGCAATCGCACCTCCTGACGGATACGGGCCCGCAGCATGGCCATTGATTCGTAATCAGAGAAGCCAGTATGTACAGAAGTGAAGACGAGAAACTGACAGATGTCATGATCGGCGAAGCCGTTCTGACATTACTTAAGTCAGACAAACCGGTATCCAGCAATGCCCTGATCGCACAGCTTGAAGTGATGGCCGCTGCTGCCAATGATGATGCCGCGAAGGTTTCGATTATTCGCAAAGCTATCATTGAAGTCCGTAACGGTATGGTTGCAGCACGCAAACGTGTGAAGGGTGACGTTACCGAACGTGAAAATACTGCACATCGTATGAACAGTGACGGGCCGCCTGACGGCTCCAAAAAACACTGATTGAAAAATGTTGCGTATTTGATGTGCGCGGCTGACTTTAAGCGAAGCGGCAGCCACATTAAAAAAATTTTAGGCCGGCTGGGCAAAACGAAAACAGCGTCTACACTCGTTTTTGACTTCAACCATTGCGTCTGACTCCTTTTCTTTAGAGAAAGAATAACCATGCAACACTCTTCAACAGATTCATCCATCATTGAGTATTTCCGTAGTGAAGGCGATCTGCTTGCTCAGGAAACTGAACTGCTGGGCGCAATCATTCGCGACATTGTGGCTGATCAGGGACGCGTAACCAATAAAGCCATCATCCTCTATCTGATTGCAGAGCTGGAATGCACTTCTGACGTAGTCAGGGGTGATGTGTTGCGTAAGACACTGGAAATTGTGGTAGGCCGCACACCTGACGATGCGGGCATCTGACAGGCGCCCTGCGCTGCATCGGTAGCGCAGGGTATCTCATTCTCCCCCTTCACTGATTATTTCTGGCTTTTCATTATTACTCCCTTTGACGGCATGTCAGAGCGGACGACTTTATGAAAATACAATTGATATTAATTATCGTATCGCTTTCGCCTATCCTGTGAAGCCGGTAAGGCAGAATGAATGATTATGAGCGCTGCAAATATAATGATGCAGAGAACAGGTAGCCTGCAATAGAGCCTCTCTCAGGCAAAAGTTACCGCAGCGTGATAATCAGATTTCTAATAACAGGCGAGAACGGTCAGACTGCCCTTTCAGCTTTAACGCTGAATACTTTGCTGGATATTCTCAGGCCAGGTGAAGGTGGCGGGGTCAGAATAGAAATGAGACTGGAGATGGCACCCCTGACTGGTGCCATCAGCCTTAATGCATTTTGCGGGTGAAGAAGCTGATTGCTTCCAGACACAGTGCTTTCAGCCGGCTGTCACGCGTCTCTTCGCTCAGGCGAAACAGCGCGTCCGTGATGTCGTGAAAATTAACCGGCTCTCCCGCCTTGATTAAATCACTGACTACCGCGCCAACCAGTGCACGGATCTCACTATCGTTGTCGTACTTCACACGACCTCCCAACGGTGTATGAATGTACAGTCTATCATTAGCGAGAAGTAAAAAACAAAAAAGCCGTTACAGCGGAAATATAAGCGAAGCGGCAAAGCGTCTATTATTTAGCCAACCCCGGAATCCTCCCGGGCATTATTTCCGGCTAAGATAACAACGGCGTGTTGAATAGCAAAGGCGGCACAAGGGTTATCGCTTTGCTTATATTCAGGCGATAAAGCCCCGGCTGAACAGCTTATTTACACGTTTCCGGCTTATTCATTTCCCTGCCAGCCTGCACCACCTCTCATACTGCAACATAACCCATTCGGGTAATATCATGCAGTATGATAAAACAGACTTTATTCTCCGGCTAACGGGCGGGCACATGGCAAAATTCACCCTGAAACAGATCGCTGCCCAGTCGGGACTGAGTCTGGCAACCATCGATCGCGCGCTGCATCAGCGCGGCAACGTGCATGCCCGCACAGAACATCGCATTCAGCAGGCAATAGCCGACCTGGAACTGATGCACAAAGCGGGACTGGCCAGAGGGCGGACGATCTACTTTGACGTCATCATGCATACCCCTGACCGGTTCCAGCCTTTGATCCGTGAGGCTCTCAGCAGCCAGATCGCCAGCTTTGCCGCGTTTAAACTTCAGCTGCGTTTTCACCTCGGGGCAAATCTCACAACAGAGGAGATTAACGCGCTGCTGAATAAAAATGCGCTTCACAGTCACGGGGTCATTCTTAAAGCCGCCTGCGCTGAAGCGCTCTACCCTACCCTTGAAGCCCTGCTGAAACAGCGTGTGCCGGTGGTCACCATGATGAGCGATCTGCCCGGCAGCGCACGCCTGCGTTACATCGGTATGGATAATTTTGATGCCGGAAAGGTGGCGGCCTTTCTGATGTCAAAATGGCTGCGGGTGACCCGTTCGCACATCCTGGCAGTGACCGGCAGCCATGACTTCATCGGCGAAAGGGAGCGAATCGACGGTTTTCAGCGTGCAATAGCGCAGTTTGCTCCTCAGCATCAGGTGAGCGTGGTCGCTGGCGGATATGGGATTGATGAGCGGATGCATCAGTCGGTGACGCGCTTTTTGCAGCAGCATCCGGATGCAGATGCGGTCTATACCGTGGGCGGCGGGAATCCCGGCATTCTGCGCGCTTTTGCCGGAGAGAAGCGCACGCTGAACGCCTTTATCGGGCACGATCTTGATCGCGAGAACTGTGCGCTACTGCATCAGGGTAAAATCGATGCCCTGATCGAGCATAATTTACAGCTCGATGCGCTGCACGCCTTCAGAACCCTGCTGGCGTTTCATGGATTCCTGCCGGCATCTGAGCCACCCGCGCCCTACTCCAGAATCAACATCATCACCCGTTACAACATGACGGCCTGAAAAGCCTCCTCCCGGATAAAAAATCAGCGCTGAACCGGGGCCGGCTGGGGTGACAGCCTGACGTGGTCAATCAGTGCCCGCAGCTTGGGAGCCAGATTTTTGCGGCTCGGAAAGTAGAGATAGAAACCGGCAAACGTGGGCAGCCATTCGTCGAGTAACGTCACCAGCTCGCCCCGATCGATGTAGGGCCGGAAAGTTTCCTCCATCCCAAAACTGATGCCGCCGCCAGCGCAGGCGGTGCGGATCATCACGCCCATATCATTGGTCGTCAGTTGCGGATTGACGGCAACATCAAACTCGCGCCCCTGCTCAGCAAACTCCCAGCGGTATGGGGCCAGGCCCGGTTCCTTGCGCCAGCCGATGCAGCGATGTTGCACCAGCTCCTGCGGATGTTGCGGCGTCCCTGCACGCGCCAGATAGTGCGGTGACGCCACGGCAACCTGACGCTGAGCAACCGAGACCGGCACCGCAATCATATCCTGAGCAATCACCTCCCCCAGTCGCACCCCCGCATCATAACCCTGCCCGACAATATCAAACTCTTCATCGGTCACGGTGATGTCCAGCTCAACGTGTGGATAGGCGGTGATAAAGCTCGCCAGTAGCTCGCCCCCCAGCATGCGTTCCGCGATGGAGGAGATCGCCAGCCTCAGCTGTCCTCGTGGCTCTGCCGCCAGTTCAGCAATGTCGTTAACGGCGCGATTCAGCGCGCTGATGGCCGGGGCCACCTCGGCATAGAGTCGCTGTCCCGCTTCCGTCAGCTGAACCGACCGCGTCGTGCGCTGCATCAGCGTGATATTGAGCCGGTCTTCCAGCCGCCGCAGACTCTGACTGATGGCCGGACGCGTCACGCCCAGCTGTTCTGCCGCCAGCCGGAAGTTGCGCGTCTGTGCCACAATAACAAAAATTTCGAGCGCATTTTTATCACTGTTCATTGGTTAGTTTCAGTTACCAGTCTGTAAAGCGGTTGGTGGATTATCTTTATAATCGACCCGTCGTAAGATCGCCACTCACAACCTGAGTGGAGAAAAAAGATGACGCAGAAAGTGATTTTAATTACCGGTGCATCAAGCGGTATCGGTGCAGGCATTGCACGCGAACTGGCGAAGAGCGATGCCATTCTGCTGCTGGGTGCACGTCGTGAAAGTCGTCTGGCTGCCCTGGCGGAAGAGCTGCGCTTCAATGGTTCTGAGGTGGCAATCAAAGCACTGGATGTGACACGCCGCGATGACGTCACGCAGTTCGTTGACTATGCGCTGGAGAAATGGGGCCGGGTGGATGTGATGATCAACAACGCGGGTATTATGCCGCTGTCGCCGATGGCGTCGTTGCGGGTGGAAGAGTGGGATCAGATGATCGACGTCAATATCAAAGGCGTGCTGTATGGCATTGCGGCGGTACTGCCGTCCATGCTGGCCCGCCAGTGTGGTCACATCATTAACATCGCATCCATCGGCGCGCTGGCGGTGTCGCCCACCGCGGCAGTCTACTGTGCCACGAAGTTTGCAGTGCGGGCGATTTCCGATGGGTTGCGGCAGGAGAACAGCGAGCTGCGCGTCACCTGCGTTCACCCCGGCGTGGTCGAAAGTGAACTGGCATCAACAATAACCGATCCGGTAGCGGCGGAGGCGATGCAGCAGTATCGCGCCATCGCGCTGCAGCCGGATGCCATTGGTCGCGCCGTGCGTTATGCGATTGAGCAGCCGGAAGAGGTGGATGTGAACGAAATTGTGGTGCGGCCAACCCGAACCCGGCAGTAAGCAACCGGCCCGATGCCTGACGACATCGGGCCGGCGCTTTTTCTGTCAGTAGAGCACCCTGCGGGTACGCTGTACGGTGACGGCGATCGCTGTCAGCGCCACCAGCATCAGGAAAATTCCCAGACCGACCATGGCGGTAAAACCATAGGCTTTGAACAGCAGCAGTCCGGCGATACAGCCGCTTAAGAAGGAGAAGACCGTGGTCAGGTGGGTATGCAGCACCTTCTGGAAAAAGCGACGGTCGTCCGTCTCAAGATGTACAGCATGTGAAGTGTGAGCAAAAATCCAAGAACCCAGCGCAATACCCGCATCGGTCAGCGTCCCGGTAATGTGGGTCGATCTGACACGTCCGTTTGAGAGCTGCGTCGAGGTGGCGTTATGAATCCCCATCAGGAAGCCCAGCACGATCAGGATTTCTCCGTTATAACTGGGCCGATAGTACATCAGCTCGAAGATCGAGGCCGCCGTCAGTGCCAGCCCCTCCGCCAGAATGATCAGACAGAAAATAGTGCGTAACCGGTATTTATGCCCCACCACCACTGCCAGCCGCGCAACGGTACAGCCAAAAACGAAGGCAATAATCAGTGCCATCAGAAACAGCATGGTGTGGAGATCGCTGGTGGTAACTTCGGCAGAGATCTGCGAGGTGTTGCCGCTCATGTGCGAGGGGAAAAACCCAAACGCCCCCAGCGCCATGGCATTAAGGATACCGGCGGTGGTGGCAAGCACCAGCGCCAGCAGTCGATCTTCGGTATGCGAACGCACTTTCTTCTTTTTTATCAGCACAGGCTACCCCACATCAGGTGATTGCAATAAATCCATAAAACTTAAAGCATACAGCCTGATACGAATAATTCCTGTCAGAACCAGATAACTCTGATGAAATAAGCCATTAATTTTGCTGATTTTTATAAAGCAGATTCAGTTTACTTTTAAAAGTGTCAACGACGCGATGAAACACCGGAGCGCATTCTCAGTCTACGATAAACAGCTGCGCGCCAGCTGACGTAAAGGAACGGTGCGGTTCAGTGTCATCTGCCACCTGATAACTGACACCCGGCGTCAGAACGAAACGGCGGCCATCGGCCAGTTCGGTGTGCAGCTCACCCGACAGGCAGAGCAGAATATGGCCTTTGGTGCACCAGTGATCGGCGACATAGCCCGGTGAATAGTCCACCATCCGCACCCGGATATCGTTGAACTTCACGGTTCGCCAGGTCGCATGCCCCTGCTCGCCGGGATGGACCGTCTCTTCAATCTGATCCCACTGCGTCAGACCAAAGGGCAGATTTTCAATTTTCATCTGTTTTCCTTTCTGACGTCAGGCCAGTGCCTGAATGACCGCCTCTTCGGCGTGGATGAGCGTAGTATCGAACAACGGGACGCTGGCATCGGTGGCATCCACCAGCAGGGTGATTTCAGTACAGCCCAGAATAATGGCCTCCGCCCCCTGCCCGACCAGCCGCGCCATGATCTCTCTGTAACGGCGACGCGAAGCGGGATTGATCTCGCCCAGACAGAGCTCGTGGTAAATGACCTCATGTACAAAGTGACGATCCTCTTCATCCGGCGTGATCACCGTCAGATCGAATTGTTCCTGAAGCCGCCCGCGATAGAACGCCTGCTCCATGGTGAATCGTGTCGCCAGTAAACCGACTTTACTTAATCCCGCCTGCCGGATACGGCGTCCCGTGGCGTCGGCGATATGGAGCAGCGGTATCGTTGTTGCCGCACTGATTTGCGCGGCCACTTTATGCATGGTGTTGGTACAGAGTACGATGAATTGCGCACCGGCCCGTTCCAGATTGCGCGCCGCGTTGGCCAGTATCTCACCCGCCTGCTGCCATTCTCCCGCCGCCTGCAGCTGCTCAATGCGCTGAAAATCAACGCTGTAGAGCACCAGCTCTGCCGAGTGCAGGCCGCCCAGCCGTTCTTTAACCTGCTGATTGAGTATGCGGTAATAGAGCGCCGTAGATTCCCACGACATACCGCCTAACAGACCGATGACTTTCACGATGCTCTCCAGATTCAGGGATGAATTCTCAGCATGCCAGATCGGCGGGGTTCAGCAATCATAATCAGCAGGCAGGCATAAATTCAGCTGAACGGCGTGACCCGTGCGCAGACTCTGTGGCAGGATACGCGCCCTGCGTCCTGCCCTATCCGGCAGACTAATTTTCACCCAACGCGTGACTGACATGACAAAAATAAAATTCATTCTTCCCCTCCTGCTGATTCTGGCCGCCGCGGCCTGGTGGCTGATGCCGCATGAGAGTGATGAAGAGACGGCCTATTACATCGCCGTGTTCTGCGCCATCAGTCATCAAGATGAACAGCAGCTGGCGCCGCAGATGCAAAAGGTAATCGAGGGCGGTAATTCTGACTATGCGCTGCAGAAAAACAGTTATAAACCCGCGCTGGGCAGCAGCGTGATCGGTCGCTGGCAGCAGCTGACGCCTGATGCAAAACAGCGCGCCGCAGAAGACAGCGCGGCCTGTCAGGAATTATTAAAGCGCTGATCGCTCTTTCTCGCTAAAGCAACATCTCTGCCGCGGCAGCACCGCGTGCGATATAGCCAATGCGATAGCTCTCCTGCCCGTCTGCTGGTGGCTGAACGCGGGCCGAGATCTCCACGCCCTGCCAGCGGCTGATGTCCCAGGCATTGAAGCCCTCCCTGTCCGGCAGTGCCGCCAGGTCGGAGTGGGGAGCGATCGTCCAGCGCTTCAGCGTCATAAACCGCGCGTCGGTCAGATGCCTGACCACAGAGTGCCCCTCTAACGCCAGCCAGCTTTCGATGATCGGCCAGCCAAAGTCACTGACCAGAGTGGCAAAACCGGGACTTTGCAGGAAGCGCTGCATCGCACTGGCCTCCTGCCAGAAATAGAGCGGTGCATAGCGGTTTTCATGCAGCGTGCCTTCACTCTGACAGCTGTAAAGAAACGCCTTTGCCACCAGCCCCGGAAATCCCTCCAGCCGGGCGCCATTCTGTCTGATGCGCTCTTTGATGATCGCCATGTCATAATCCGCTGGCAGGGTAAACCGGTAGTGCATCGCAATCATCGCGCCTCCTCCTCTGCCAGCATGCGGCCACCGCTAAAGCTCCACTCCTCGGTGCTGTTGAACTGAAGAATGATCATCACATCGTCAGGGTCGATGGCCATCTCCGCCTGAAGCGCCGTGCAGAGCGCGCGATAAAAGCTCTGCTTCTGATGCCGGGTGCGTGGCCTGCCCGCCAACACCTGAAACAGCACAAACCTGTCACTCCGTCCACCGCTCAGGTAGTGCCGGTCAAAGACCCGCTGACTGGCCGGCAGCCTTTCTGTCACCTGAAAGCAGTCACGTTCAGGCACATCAAATTCTGCAACCAGCGCCTGCTGAAGGAGGATGGAGAGTTGCGTCAGCGCGGTGTCGCTGTAACTCTCACCTAAGGTAATCCGGGTAAATGGCATCAGGCATTCTCCTCCAGATAGCTCAGGGCGGTAACCGCGGCGGGCCAGCCGGCATAAAAGGCCAGATGGGTGAAGCTCTCAATCAGTTCTTCCTGCGACAGCCCGTTTTGCCGGGCGAAATCGAGGTGCCAGGGCAACTGCTGCACACGTCCCAGCGCTGTCAGCGTGGCCAGCGTCAGCAGGCTGCGCTCTCGCGGAGACAGCACGCCGCGCTGCCAGATATCCCCAAACAGCACCTGCTGCGTCAGTTCAGCCAGTTTTGGCGCGCGCTGCGCCAGGGTTTCCCGATCCAGTGAATTTTTCATTGCGCTCTCCTGTGTTGTCAGCGAGAGTGTCGCCTGAGGATATCATCCTGAAAATCAAATTAATCCGCACTTACCATCCACATTAACAGGACAGTCATGAATAAAGTGCCCGAGTGTCTCGATATGGATGCGCTGCGCAGTTTCGTGGCGGGCATTGACGCAGGCAGTTTTGCTTCCGCGGCGCAGCACCTGTGCCGGTCGACGTCCGCTATCAGCGCACAGCTTAAAAAACTGGAGCAGCAATGCGGAACAGCACTGGTGATGAAAAAAGGGCGACACCTGCAGCTGACCCGCAGCGGTGAGCAGCTGATGAGCTACGCCAGACGCCTGCTGTCACTGAATGATGAAACCTTGCGGGCCGTGCGAGGCGAAGCATTGCAGGGTGAAATACGCATCGGTATGCAGGAGGATTTTGGCGAGGCGCTGATGCCTGCGATTCTGGGCGCCTTTAACCGGCAGCACCCGGAGGTGATGCTGACCGCCCGCGTCGACAGAAATCTGCCACTGCTTACGGCGCTGGCACGTCATGAACTGGATCTTGCCCTGCTCTGGCAGGCGGAACCGCAGGCTGGCACGCCGCTGATCGGTCAGTGTCCGTTAGCCTGGATTTACCATCCGGACATTGACCTGGCGGGCATGTTACAGCGCGGCGAGCCTTTGCCGCTGGTGGTGTTTGATGCGCCGTGTGTGATGCGTTCGCGTGCCATCGACGCGCTGGACGCAGCCGCTATTCCGTGGCGGGTGGTGTTTACCAGTCACAGTCTTAGCGGGATCTGGGCAGCGTTGCAGGCCGGTCTCGGCGTAACGCTCCGCACCCGCGCCGGTATGCCCGACAGGCTGGTGACGGAATCACAGCGGCTGCCCCCGCCTGGCACGCTGGGCATCGCGCTCGCCCGCGCAGATCGGGGCGAAGATCCGGCGCGCACGCTGCTGCAGCAGCTGATCGCTGAAGCTGCTCTGCCGTTTGTTCAGCGCTGACCCGCCGTCAGAATGCCCGCGTAATCAGGGAAGCACAGTACTCCGCAGAGACGTCACGATCGCCGAACAGAATATGGTACATGACGGGCGCCACCACCACATCCATGACGCGATCGATGTCAAAGCCCGCTTCGCCCCGCGCGACAGCACGGTTGTGCAGGGTTTCAAGATGCTGATAGGTAAACCCGCAACATTTCTGGCTGGCCTCCTCCGCATGACTGTTCATCACGTCGGCCAGCATGTCGCGGCCGACTTTTGACGACATCTCTTCCGCATACTGCTGGATAAACAGGGTAAGATCGCCGGTCATCGACCCGGTATCTTCCGGTTCAGCAATGGGCCGCATCCGCGCCACTGCCACGTCGGCCAGCAGCTGCGTCAGATCGCCCCAGCGCCGGTAAATCGTAGAGGGCGTCACGCCTGCCTGTTCGGCTATCATCGGCACCGTAATCGCGGAGCGGTCAAGCGTCTCAAGCAGCCGGTTCACGGTGTTGTGCACTTCCGCCTGGATACGCGCACTGCGCCCGCCCTGTCGGACCATCTCCCTCGCCATCTTTTCCTCCTGTCTCATCAGCTTCAGATGTAAAATTAAAGCAACGAAATTGCATTAACGGATTGTCGCAGTGTACCGCATCTGAAATTTTACAGGCGTTAAAGCGTGCTACCGGGAGAGGAAGGCGCGTTGCCTGCTCTGAGCCAGTCGCTGCGGGTCAGGGTAAACATCAGGCTCGGCGAGAAGCCCTCCAGATCGTTGACCTTTTTCAGGAAGGTTAATCCGGCCTTCTCCAGCACCCGTCGCGAAGCGAGATGATTTTCGCGCACCACACCCGTAATGACGCTGAGTTCAGCTTCTTCAAAGCCATAACGTATGGCCCGGCGGGAGAGTTCGGTGGCATAACCTTTTCCCCAGGCGGCTGGCTCAAAACGATAGCCGAGATTATTGGTCTGACGGCCATCGAACTGGCTTCTGAAGACGCCGCCAAAGCCGATAATTTTTTCCGGGTTCGCTTTTTCAAATATCGTCCAGTCGCCAAACCCCTGTTCCCGGTACCCCTGCAGGGTGCGCGCCATGGACTGCAGAGCATACGATCTGTCGGGCCACGGGCCGCGCGGATTAAATCTGTGTGTTTCAGGGTCGCTGTAGATTCTGAAGAGGTCGTCAATATCTTCCTGGCGGGTAAATCTGTAGAGCAACCGCTCTGATTCCCAATACATTTTCTGCTCCTTGTGGGGACGGAATACGCCGCGGCTTACTTTTATATCAGCAATGTCTTTGGTAACCAACACCGCGCAGGTCAGCCTCCTCTCAGGAGAGAGCAGCGGAGTGCCTTCAGCGCTTCACAGCCGGGCCGGTATCACAAATGACAACATAGCTGTTCTGACGCTGCGGTTATTAGTGTTAAATTTCTGTTTCATCTGACGCGCCCGGACGGTGGCGTGTCGCCACGGCATCATGGACATTCTGACTGATGAGGAGGATGGAGCAACATGACGGAACAGAGCAGCGTCATCACTGAACTTACTGAACTAGAACGTCTTTACGGCACGGTAGCCCGGCCGTCGATCGCTAAGGTGACGGATCATATCCACCCCGCCTATCGTCCGTTTATCGACGCTTCGCCGTTTGTTGCCCTGGCCACATCGGGACCTGACGGGCTGGATGTGTCACCGCGCGGCGATCCGGCCGGCTTTATCGACATTGAGGATGACAGAACACTTCTGCTGCCAGACCGGCGCGGCAACAACCGCATCGACAGTCTGCGCAACATTCTGTATGACAATCGGGTGGCGCTGCTGTTTCTGGTCCCCGGTATTGGCGAGACGCTGCGGGTAAACGGCACAGCCGCAATCAGCACCGATCCGGCGCTGCTGGAACGTTTTGCCGTCAACAGCCAGCTGCCAAAGACGGTGCTGCGTATCGCCGTCGACACTGTTTTCTTTCAGTGCAGCCGGGCGATTCTCCGCGCCGGACTCTGGGATGTGACAACGCAGATCCCGCGGCAGAGCCTGCCCAGCACCGGCTCCATTCTCCGGCAGATTGCGGAAATTGATGGTGAAGCTTATGACAAAGCGCTGCCAGAACGCCTGAAGAATTCGCTTTATTGATCCTTCGTGCCTGCCGATCGCTTTTCAGGGATCCGCAGGCTCATTGCTGAGAGCAGGATGGGATAGCGTCAGGCGAAGCGCGCCAGAATGCTCTTTGCCTGGCTGTAGTCGTAAGAGGTAACTTCAATCTTATTTTCGCTGGGGTCGTTGAAATAGACCGACATCGACACCTCATGGTCACTGATGCTGAACGGGATGCTGCTCAGCCTGTGCAATATCTTCAACGTACAAATGGATATGATCGATCTCCGCTATTTTCATCTTCAGGCCTCCTCAAACCCGGTTTCCGGGATACTCATTTAGATTGATTTAATAACATTTCACCCGCCTCTGGCCGTCTCAGCGTCAGATGATCAACGCGCCGGAGAGGCGCGTCATTCAGACAGCAGGATTCGTTAAAGCAAAGATATTGCATTAAGCCCTGAGCAGGCGTATACCTCTTTTAAAGCTAATATTTTGCATTAAGGGACTTATCATGACCCATGCTCTGACGCCTCAGGCCGCAACCCGCACCACGATCTTCAGCTTTACCAGCGCCGCGCTGATCTCCGCCACCAGCAGTGCACCCACACCGCTCTATCCCCTTTACCGGACGCTTTTTCACCTGACGCCAACGATGCTGACGCTGATTTTTGGTGCCTATGCTTTCGCACTGCTGGCGGCGCTGCTGACGGTAGGAAAAGTGTCCGACTATACCGGGCGACGTCCGCTGATGTTGCTGGCGCTGGCGCTCAACGCCATTGCGCTGGTGATCTTTATGACCGCCGGGTCGGCGACAACCCTGATTGCAGCCCGTCTGGTGCAGGGGTTTGCCACGGGAATTGCGTTACCGACATTCGGTGCCAGCCTGCTGGATGCCAGCAAAACACGCGGGCCGCTGCTCAACTCGTTTACCGCGTTTCTTGGGATGACGCTGGGCACCCTCGCGGGCGGCATACTGGTGAGTCTGGCCCCCTATCCTACCGTAACGCTGTACGCACTCCTGTTGTTACTGATGCTGTTTGCCATGACACTGCTGCCTCTTATCCCTGAAACCATTTCGCCTCAGCCTGGCGTGCTGGCCGCTCTGCGCCCTCAGGTCAGCATACCGCGCCGTGCGCTCGGCCCGTTGTTAAAAGTGGCACCGGTGAATATCGCCACCTGGATGCTCGGCGGTTTCTACCTCTCGCTGATGCCCACGATGGTGGCAAACGCCACCGGACTCACCTCGCCCTTCATCGGCGGATCGGTTGTTGCGACGCTGATGCTGAGCGCAACGGCAGCGGTCTTTCTTTTTCGTCCGCTGCCGCCCGCCCGCGCACTGGTCATCGGGACGCTGATGCTGATGACCGGCGTGAGCGTGACGCTGACCGGCCTTTCGCTGCATAGCGTGGTCTGGCTTTATATCGGCACCGCCCTCGCGGGCCAGGGGTTTGGTTCTATTTTCGCTAACGTGCTGAAAATCATCATGCAGTTAGCGGAAAGTCATGAACGCGCGGGCCTCTTCTCTGCCTTTCTGATCAAAAGTTATCTCGCGTTTGCCCTGCCCGCGATTGCCGCCGGTATTGTCGCGCCGCATCTCGGACTGACCCGGACGGCCTGGTGCTACGGGATGACCATCCTGGTGCTGGCGATGGTGTCGCTGCTGGCAGTAAGAGGCCGTGCGCTGGCGGGCGCAGCCGGTTCGTGATCCCGGGATGACGCGGCCGGTTAGCAGCCGCGTCATCCACAATCGGCAATTTTCACTTACACTCAACGCATTAATGTCTGGTGCAGTTGCTGTGCGATGCCGTGAGAATGATGCCGAAATCCCAATCCGTTCCGGTCCTGAACCGCTTTTCCCCTGCTACCCGGCGCTGGTTTTCTGCCGCCTTTAAAGCCCCGACCCCGGTACAGCAGGCGGCATGGCAGGCCATCGCCAGCGGAGCGCATGCGCTGGTGATTGCCCCTACCGGCTCAGGAAAAACGCTGGCCGCCTTTATGACCGCCATCGATGCGCTGTTTCAGGCCCGGGCAGAACAGCCCGCACCCTCACGTGAAACCACGACCCGCGTGCTCTACATTTCTCCAGTCAAAGCGCTGGCGGCGGATGTGCAGCGCAACCTGACGCTTCCACTTGCCGGTGTCTGTGCTGAGCGGCAGGCGCTGGATGAGCCCGCGATCACCCTGACTGTCGGAATGCGTTCCGGTGATACGCCAGCTGCAGAGCGCGCCCGGCTGCTGCGCCGCCCACCCGATATTCTGATCACCACCCCGGAATCGCTGTTTCTGATGCTGACCTCAAAAGCGCGCACGACGCTGCAGGGTGTCACCACGGTTATTGTTGATGAAGTGCATGCTGTAGCGGGTTCAAAACGCGGCTCTCAGCTTGCCCTGAGTCTGGAGCGGCTGGATGCACTGCTGCCGCGGCCCGCTCAGCGCGTGGGGCTCTCCGCCACGGTGCGACCGGTTGAGCGTATTGCTGCATTCCTGGGAGGCAGCCAGCCCGTCCAGGTGGTTAATCCCTCCTCCGATCGCACCCTGCACCTGACTATCGAAGTGCCGGTGCCGGATATGACGGACATCGCCAGTGACAGCGACCTCAGCGGCGAAACGCCGTCAGCCAGCGGATCGATCTGGCCGCATATCGAAGCACGCATTCTGCAGCAGGTGATGGCCCACCGCGCCACGCTGGTGTTTGTTAATTCGCGAGGGCTGGCTGAAAAACTCACTGCCCGTCTCAATGCGCGTTTTTTTGAAAGGCAGGCGGCGGAAGATCCGGATACCGCAAGCAGCGACAGCCGTGCTGATCCTATCGCCCGCTCGCATCACGGTTCCGTTTCCAAAGAGCAGCGCGCCGGGATCGAATCGGCACTCAAGCAGGGCAGCCTGCGCTGCGTGGTCGCCACCTCCAGCCTTGAACTTGGTATCGATATGGGGCCAGTGGATCTGGTGATTCAGGTAGGCGCTCCGCTCTCGGTCGCCAGCGCTCTGCAGCGCGTGGGGCGAGCCGGACATCAGGTTGGCGGCATGTCAACCGGCATCCTGTTTCCCCGAACGCGACACGATCTGCTGGATGCCGCTGTTACCTTACAGTCGATGCGTGCCGGCCAGCTCGATGCGCTTAGCCCGCCCCTTAATCCGCTGGATATTCTGGCGCAGCAGACGCTGGCAGCCGTTGCCATGGACTCCCTTCAGGCCGAGGCATGGTACAGCCTCGTCTGCCGGGCCGACCCGTTTCGCGGGCTGTCGCGCCGCCTGTTTGACGCCACGCTGGATATGCTGGCCGGGAAATATCCCTCGGAGGGTTTCGCGCAGCTACGGCCACAGCTGATCTGGGATCGTGAGAGCGGTCTGCTGAGCGCGCGTCCCGGCGCTCAGCACCTGGCCGTGACCAGTGGCGGCACCATTCCCGATCGCGGCATGTTCAGCGTGATGCTGCCGGAAGGCGAAGAGCAGGCTGGCTCACGTCGCGTCGGGGAGCTGGATGAAGAGATGGTGTATGAGTCGCGCATTAATGACATCATCACCTTGGGCGCCTCCTCCTGGCGGATTCAGCAGATCACACACGACCAGGTGGTGGTGGTGCCTGCTCCGGGCCGTCAGGCTCGTTTGCCCTTCTGGCGGGGAGAAGGGGTTGGCCGGTCGGCCGATGCCGGAGCCAGTCTCGGGCTGTTTCTGCGCCAGCTGAATAACGTCTCCCCGGCTGAGGCGGAGAAACAGCTGCTGTCGCTGGGCCTGAATCCCCATGCAGTGACCAATCTGCTGGCCCTGCTGGCGGATCAACGCACCGCAACCGGCGTCATCCCGGACGACCGTACGCTGCTGATCGAACGCTGCCGTGATGAACTGGGTGACTGGCGGGTCATTCTCCATTCGCCGTGGGGAAAGCGGGTCAATGCTCCCTGGGCACTGGCGATTGCCGCACGTATTGAGCACCGGATGGGCCTGGATGCCTCTGTGGCGGCCAGCGATGATGGCATCGTCGCCCGCTTCCCCGCCAGCGAGGAAGAGCCTCCGGGCACGGAACTTTTTGTCTTCGGGAGTGACAGGCTCACGCAGATCGTTACCGAGAGTGTGGGTCACTCTGCGCTGTTCGCCGCCCGCTTTCGTGAGTGTGCCTCGCGCGCGCTGCTGCTGCCCAGGCGCAATCCGGGCAAGCGTTCCCCGCTCTGGCAGCAGCGGCTGCGCGCCGGTCAGTTGCTGGCGGTTGCCAGCGCGCATGACGACTTTCCGATCCTGATCGAGACCGCACGCGAATGTCTGCAGGATGTTTATGACCTGCCTGCCCTGCACCATTTAATGGAGCAGATTGCGCAGGGCGAGGTGCAGTTCAGCGAAGTCACCACCGGACAGCCCTCCCCTTTCGCCGCTCCGCTGCTGTTTGGTTATGTCGCTGAATTTATCTATGCCAGCGATGCCCCTCAGGCGGAACGTCGTGCCTCTCTGCTGTCACTCGACAGCAACCTGCTGGGTGAACTGCTTGGCCAGACCCGCAAGCGTGACCTGCTGGAACCCGCTGTCATCGTCGGGGTTGAACAGGCGTTACAGCGCCGTGATCCCCGCTATCAGGCACAGCACGCCGAAGGCATCATCGATCTGCTGCGCGATCTTGGTCCGCTCTCCGTAACGGAGGTACGGGCACGCTTCAGCGGGGATGCACAGCAGGTCACCGGGGCGTTAACGCAGTTTGCGGCTGCGCGGCGTATTATTCCGGTCATCATCGCGGGTGAAGATCGCTGGGCCGTCATTGAAGATGCTGCCCGGCTGCGCGATGCGCTGGCGGTAGCGTTACCTGATGACCTGCCAGCAACATTTCTGTTACCACCCGCCGCCCCGCTGCATGATCTGATTGGCCAGTATGCACGCACCCATACGCTGTTCACCGCCCGGTCGCTGGCAGCCCGCTATGGTCTGGGTGTCGCCGTGGTGAATGAGGTACTGCTGACCCTGCTTCAGCAGGGCAGCCTGCTGAATATGGGATCGGCAGCAGGCGAGTCGGAACCGGCGTGGGTCGCCGCCGATATCTTCTCGCGACTGCGACTGCGTTCACTGCAATCAGCACGTGAAGCCACGCGCCCTGTTCCGCCCGCTGTCTGGGTCACTCTGTTGCTTGAGCGCCACGGCGTGCTGAATGAACGGCGTCAGGAGCAGCAGGGTGCCGAGGGCGTGTTACGGGTCATTGAGCAGCTCGCTGGCGTGCCGTTACCCGCCTCGCTCTGGGAGTCGCAGATCCTGCGCGCCAGAGTGGCCGACTATCAACCCGCCATGCTTGATGAACTGCTCAGCCGTGGCGAGGTGATCTGGTGTGGTCATAAGGCGCTGGGCCACAACGATGGGCTGATCTCGCTGCACCTGACTGAATGTGCCGCGGAGACGCTGCCGGTCATTGACACCACCCAGCCTGTCACGCCGCTGCAGCAGCAGGTTATTGACGCACTCAGCCGGGGTGGCGCCTGGTTCGTTCACGAGATCATGGCGCAGCAGGGGGAGGCAGAGTTGCCGTCTGACAGCCTCTGTGAGGCGCTGTGGCAACTGGTGTGGCAGGGTTGTGTCACCGCAGACAGCTGGATTGCGGTGCGGGGCCTGCTCACGACACCGGGTGCATCCCGTGCGCGTCCGGCACGTACCCTGCGCACGCGTTTTGGCCAGCGCTTTACACCTGGCGCGCTGACAGCCCGCAGACCGGCGGTCAACACTCTGGCCGGACGCTGGTCGCGGCTCCCGCGTCAGCCGGTTGCGCCTGCCCGACTGGCCCTGTCGCTGGCGGAGAACCTGCTTGACCGTTATGGCGTGATCACCCGCGGCAGCGCGGTTGCTGAACAGATCCCGGGAGGGTTTCCGGCTCTGCAGCCGGTATTGCGCAGTATGGAAGATGCCGGTCGGCTGTTACGCGGACGTTTTGTCGACGGTGCGGGCGGTGCACAGTTTGCCGATCAGCAGACGATTGAACGACTGCGCAAACTGGCAGAGAACCCGGTCGCTGAGGCTGACGCCGTCGTACTGGCAGCACCCGATCCGGCTAATCCGTTTGGCGCGATGCTGAGCTGGCCGGTTCATGGCAGCGGTACACGCCCCACCCGTCGTCCGGGCGGACGCGTGGTGATTGCCGGTGGCGCACTGCTGCTCTACCTGCCCCCCGGCGGTAAAGAGTTACTGACCTTTACTGACGATCCCGCACGGCAACAGGCGGCGGTGGCGGCACTGGGTGCGGCGCTGCAACGGGAAAATTCATCCATGTTTACGCTGGAGCGGGCAGATGGCAAACCGGTAACCCAGTCTCCCCTGCTTAACGCTTTACGCCACGCCGGTTTTTCGCGGGTGCCACAGGGTCTCAGCTGGTATAGCTGAACACCTGCCGGATCGCTGAATCACCATTACACTTAATCGACATCCACGCAGGAGGTTTTCATGTCAGATACCACCATGACTTTCAAGTTAGGCGATCGCGAAGTTAGCCGTCTTGGCTATGGCGCTATGCAACTGGCCGGGCCTGGCGTGTTTGGCCCGGTTAAAGATGAAGCGCGCGCGATACAGGTTTTACGTGACGCCATTGAAGCTGGCGTCAACCATATCGACACCAGCGATTTTTATGGTCCGCACGAAACCAACAAATTAATCAGGAAGGCGCTCCATCCCTATCCGGAAGATCTCTGTATTGTCACCAAAGTGGGGGCACGTCGTGATGCAAGAGGCGGCTGGCAGGCGGCGATGGAGCCGGAGGCGCTGACCCAGGCCGTAGAAGATAATCTCCGCCACCTGGGCCTGGACGTTCTTGAGGTGGTGAATCTGCGCAGTATGCTGCATCCGGCTAAACCCAAAGAGGGCTCTCTGGCCCCTCAACTGGAGGCACTGCTGGCGTTGCAGGCACGCGGGCTGATTCGCCACATCGGTCTGAGTAATGTCACGGCTACGCAGATCGCAGAGGCCAGGGCGATGACGCCGATTGTCTGCGTACAGAACATGTATAACCTCGCGCATCGGCAGGATGATGAGCTGGTGGATCAGCTTGCTCAGCAGGGCATCGCCTGGGTGCCTTTCTTCCCGCTGGGCGGTTTTTCTCCCCTGCAGTCGGATCGGCTTAATGAGGTGGCTGCGTCCCTGAACGCCACCCCTATGCAGGTCGCCCTGGCCTGGCTGCTGCGACGTTCGCCCAATATTCTGCTGATACCGGGCACCTCCTCCCCCGCGCATCTGCAGGAGAACCTCGCCAGCCGCAGCCTGGTGCTGTCAGACGAGGTGATGGCAAAACTGAATTCGCTATAAATCCCGGCCTGCACACTGCAGGCCGGTTGTGATCCTGTATTCAGAAGTCACTGAGGCAGGCTGCCAGTGGGGGCCTGTCACTGCAGTCAATGTGATGCGTGATGCGCGCGATCATGTAAGGATAGAACGGGTTAGAGGTCGCACGCATAATCGAGTCCAGCCCCACGATCAGCACGGCACTCTCACCGCGCAGCGACAGCGTGCCAAAACTGATACCGAATTCATTTTTCCTTTCAGGCGCACTGCCATAAAGCCCATCCTCCGCCGGAAACGGAATAGCGACATGTGACAGAGAGTAGAGGCCGGCAGGATAGTCGATCGCCAGCGGCGCCCTCTTTTCCTTAGTCTCTCCCGCAGGCACGCTTCGGGTCACCATTTTGAGCGAGGTGGGTGATGCGTTGGTGATGAGGGTCGTGGCGTAATCCCGACGCGCCTCTGGCAACAGCTGACTGACCGCGGTGTAAGAGGAGCGGCGGAATAACGGACTGACGCTGACCGCCTGATTGATATCAAACAGCACCAGCTGACTGCCATTTTCCGGCAGGTAGTGATAGAGCGATCGGATGACCGAAGGCGTACTCACGGTCGAGTCCATCACGGACTGAAAGGTCAGCACCGGCGGGAAATCTGACAATCGCTGGTCACGGGCATTCTGCTGAATCTCCTTCTGCAGCGCCTGCGTCAGCAGCCAGGTCTGGCGGGCTGCGTGTATCGGGAAGGAGTTATATTTAAACGGGTTAAACTCCGGCACGATGTTCAGCCAGGCCGTTTTCGAAAAGGCCGGCAACACAGAGGGCAGACCAGCCATGCCCGCGAAGCGGGCAAAACGGGTTACGCCGATCATCGGCGATAACAGAATCAGCTGCTGCGGCTGACGCAGCGTGGGATCATTCTGGCTGTCGAGGGCATATTTTACGGCCAGCGCCCCGCCGTTTGAGAATCCCACCAGATGCAGAGGCGTCTGCTTGCCTGCCAGCCGCGTCGCCTCTCTTACCGCCAGACGTGTCGCAGCCATCCAGTCCTGCCAGTCAACATCGGTCAGCCCTGCGGGCACCGTACCGTGACCCGGTAACCTTATCGCGACCGCCACATAGCCCTGCTGACGATACACTTCTGCAACGTGCCGCAGGCTATAGGGACTGTCGGTCAGCCCATGCAACAGGACAACGCTTCCACGGGGTTTGCCGGTCGGGTGCAGAATATAGGAGCGGTTCCAGTCCTGAGCAAAATGGCCCGGATAGATCATGCTGTCGGCAAAGTAGCGGTTGAGCGGGGTTTTCTCATCATCGCTGAGCCGATCAGTGACCTGCTGCTTCATCTCATCGAACAGCCGGTTCTCTGCCCTGAGATAGTCGGCATAGCTCGCCTTATCGAGCGCTTCAACGGTCAGCTCATGCGGAACCCAGGTATGCCAGCGCTGTAGCTCAGGTCCGCGTTCTGCTTCATAGATACGAAAAATCAGTAACAGAAGTATCAGCCCCCCAGCCACCAGGATGACATGCCATAGCCTGCGGGAAATGGTTTTCAGCTTCCGGGTCATAGTTCCTTTCCAGAAAAATCAGAATGTACAGCGAACCCTGCGAACGGCACATTGCCGTTACTGTGATGGCCGGGAGTATGAGTAAACGGCCCGTTCAGCACCTGAGACTCTCTGAATAAAAGCGAGCCAGAACAGCAGCGTTTTCTGAGCCCTCCGCACGGTGAACCCCTTAGGTTTGGTATACAGAGCAGATGACAAGGGAGTATAGCGCAGCGCCTCAGGCAATCTTTGTCTGCGGTCATGCTTCATCTGACTGACCGTTTCTGTAATAACTACCGGGAGTGTAATGCGTTGTTTTCTGGCGATTTCAGCCTGAAATCGCCAGAGCGGTATAAAAAAAGACCACACCTCTGAGCTGATTACAGTGAACGTTTATTCTGATGACGCATCAGCCGGAGGAAGAAAAAGACAGATTGAGGGGAATGCGGAGAGGAAAACCGGATTCGGCGCGAGTGCCGAATCCGGGGATGGGATTATCAGGCTTCAGCCGCTTTCTGCTTTTCGCCAAACTTCTCTTTCATGTGTGATTCGATCTCTTCCAGACTCTTTCCGCGCGTTTCCGGCACCATCGCCATCACGAAGATAAGCGATCCGACGTTAATCGCAGCAAAGATAAAGAAGGTGGTGCTGCCGGCATATTCCATGATCGGCGGGAAGCCAAACGCGACTACCGCATTGAAAATCCACTGAAGTGACACTGCACCGCCCGTCAGGACGCCGCGCAGCTGCATCGGGAACAGCTCCGACATCATCAGCCAGTAGACCGGCGAGATGCACATCTGCATGCAGAACAGGAACAGCAGAATACAGGCCAGCGCCAGATAACTCTGCATCAGGCTGGTGCTCATAAAGGTCAGCACGCTGCCCAGCAGAATCTGCGCGGTGACAACCAGGCAAAGTCCGGTGATCAGCATGGTGCGACGCGGGAAGCGACTGATAGCCCAGATGCCGACAAAAGTGGCCAACACGGATACCACGCCGTTACCGATGGTGGCGGCGATCGAGGCACTGGTGCCCAGACCGGTCGACTTCAGGATAATAGGCGTGTAGTACATAAACCCGTTAACGCCGGTAAACTGCGCGACGAAGCCCAGACCGACGCCGATGATCATCAGCCGGATGACCCATTTCTCACGGATCAGGGTTTTCGCGTCCGGACCCCGCTCTGCTGCCCTCGCCTGCTTCTTCATCTGCGCCATCTCATGGCGCACCTCACGCGGCGTCTCGCGCAGGTATTTCAGGATCTTTTTCGCCTCTTTCAGTCGGCCTTCCGCCACCAGCCAGTGTGGTGATGCAGGCACAAAGAAGGTGCCGATAAACAGCAGAAGCCCCGGCACCATCGCAATCGCCAGCATATAGCGCCACAGGTGCTCGTCATGCAGCAGATAGCTCAGCAGCGTACTGGCAACGTAGGCGACCAGCTGCCCGGTAACAATCATCAGCTCGTTACGGCTGACCAGTGGCGCACGCAGGCGCGGTCCGGCAATCTCGGCGATAAACACCGGCACAGTCGACGAGCCACCGCCGACAGCGATACCCAGCAGGAAGCGCATCGCTACCATGACGTTGACCGAAGGTGCCAGCGCAGTTCCCAGTGAACCCAGCACGAAAATCACTGCCAGTGAGCGTAACGTGATACGGCGACCAAAGCGGTCAGAGAAGAAACCACTAAGGAAAGAACCGATCGCGGCCCCGAACACCAGCGAAGAGGCGACCAGTCCTTCGGTGAAGGAGTTAAGCCCCAGCCCGCCCTGAGCAGGCGGGGACGTCATATAAGGTAATGCACCTGAGATAATCCCGGTGTCGTAACCAAAAGCCAGCGCACCCATCGTCGCCACCAGCACCACCAGAAAAATACGCTGGCGAACCGTATCGGCTGGCGCGTGGTCGCCCGTATCACCCGAGTCTGAAGTATTAATACTCATCATATCCCTGTCATAAAAGTTAAGCGGCCCGCCTGATTAAATTTCATACGGACCAGAAATGGAACATTCGCACCAATTGTGTAAAGAAGTGTAGACGGTATTCTGGAGTTAGCTCTTGCAAAGCACTTTTTATAAAGCGTGACTTTTAAACAGGTTAATCAGCGTGATAGTCGCGCTGACTGACTAACCCTCTGCCGGTGTGATGACATCGCTCATGGTGATGCTGTCCGGCGGATACCGCGTCAGCTGGCTGGCAGAAATGTGCATTTTCCGATCTTATCCTGACAACCCGGAATGACACCTGAACGGCCTTTTACTGATTGCAGTGGACAGTTCAGGTGGAATATCGACGCACTATCGTTATGAGCAGATCGGATGATTGCGCTACCTTCTCGACGCCAGTGCCTAGGGGCGAAGTGTGGCGGTAAGTGCAAAGGGACAGCCGTAGGAAGCAGGGCGTAAAGTCTGTCGGTGCAGTACCCGGAACCGTTGACTTCCCGATTCACTGTAAACAGTAGCGGGCTTATTGGCGGAGAGAAAAGTTATCCACTTTTTCTGTGGATAACTGAGGGATATTTTCTGAGTATCTTTTCATACTGGCTGACCTTCACCCGTCTATGAAGCAGACAGGCTTGGTGTCTCCTCCTTTATGTTCATTTGTAAACACCACGCTGGTGACGGGGTAGTGGCGCAAATGGCGATTTCAGGCTGAAATTCTCAGTACATAAATTTTAAATACAACGGGTTAAGGTCAAAGTCACCACGCAGACATGCGCACTTTTACTTAAAGTCCGCCGGGCAGCGCTGAATAATTCTGAGCTAAGGCACGACGACTTAAAATCAGTCTGGCGGGGCTGGTCACTAATGAAGCACCTTAGCGACAGCAGTATGCCGTTACGCTGACCAGGAGGCACGATCCAGCGCAATAAGAAGGTAAAGCAGAGAAAGGCGAGGTTTTGCCCTCAGCGTAAACCAGGCGGCGACGAAGCATGCGTTAAAAGGGCTGATGACGTGGCGATTTCATGACGGTTGAAAGCAGACAATTCATGAATAAACACATGCTATTCAACAGGTTAATTATCACACACACGCTGAAATCATGGCGATTTCAGCCTGAAATTCGGCTTTAAGTCGTCTGTCAGACAGCGTATGCAGGGATAACCATAAAAAAAAGCCAGCCCCGAAGGCTGGCTGATGAGAAAAGCATGAACTCAGCGGTTGAGATATTTTTTTAGCGTCTCGGCGATGACTTTATCCAGTTCTTCCTGCAACTCTTTCGACTGACGGTTAAACTCATAGCTGAACATCCGGCCACGCACCTTTTTGCGGGCAAAGCGATCTTTGTCAGCAAATGACCAGAGCGCCACTGAGTGCGTTTTATCTTTTTCCGGTTCCTTGATCAGCGTCTGGCTCCCCTGACGAATCAGACGCAGGATGTGATTTTTAATCTCATCCTCCGCCAGACCTTCGCGGGCGCACACCACATCAATTTCCATCGAGATGGCTTCAATCAGCGCCTCTGTGCTTTGTCCTGACTCGTTCAGCTTCTCCGCTGCCTGTAATAACGCTTTATAGTCCGGATAAGTGAGTTCAGCATGATTAGGGAATAGGGAAATCAGATCGGCAGGGACGCTGGCAGCCTGAAGCGCACGCGTGACTTTTGCCTGAGACAGCCCCTGATTTTCGGCAATCTCTTTTTGTGATAATCCGCCATCCTTCAGCGTCAGCAGACGCATCCCCACTTCACGCAGGTTATGCTCCCGGGCCGTCTGAATATCCTGCGCCAGTCTGCGCGCCTCATCGGCGGTGACAGGCGATTCGGTTATCAGGACATCCAGACCGGTCTTGCAGTAAAGCGCAGCGGCACGGCGACGTGAGCCGTCAAGGATCTCAATGCGTCCGTCACGCATCACACCAATCGCAGGGAAAAACTGCTGCAGTTTGATGGTGCGGATAATGTCACGCAGGGAATCCGGTGTCAGTCCTGCCTGATCGCGTCCGTTGGTTTCCATCGTGACAAAGGTTTTGCTTTCAACATCGCCTGCGGCAATGCGTTCAAAACGAAACTGCGCGCGCTTGCCGGTGGCCAGCACGAAAGTCTGGCTGTGCTGGCTGTCAGGTGCATCATTTTCCAGTGGTGTCTGGCTGAAGGTTCTGCCAATCGTAATTCTTTTTGCGCTCATACAAACCTCAGTTCAGGCGAATAAATTCGATACGGTCGAATACGGCTTTTGCAAAATCCTCTGCGGCGGAGCGCGCATTTTTCAGGGCTTCGCTGCTGCCAACGTAGGTCGACGGGTTCGCGGAAATGACCGTATCAAAGGATTCACCACAACGTTCGAAACCATCCAGGCGGGGAAGGGCTGCATCAAGCATATCGCCACCAAAAATCTCTTTTGCCAGGCTGTGGCAGAGTTTATGGTCTGCTTTATTTGAGAGCTTGGACATAAAGCCGATGTTGCCCTGTAAGCGGCAGGTTGCGCCGGAATCTTCAATAATCGCGATCAGCTCTGGCAGGCGAGTCAGATACTTAAGCGTTGAGTGGAAGTCAACCTGGGCCGGAGGAACCGGCGTCATTAGCAGGTCAGAAGCTGCGATGGCGTTCTTCAGAAACGCATCCAGATGCGGCCCGCTGTCGACAAAGATGAAGTCATAATCTTTTTTCAGCTTAGCGATAACGTTGTCATACAGCACGGCATGAACGTTCTGCTGTGGCAGATGCTCAGCGCAGAGCTCATCCCAGCGCGAAGCGATAAAGGCATCGTCAATCGAGGCTGGCAGCACATCTACACCGGGAATGATTGAAGGAACGATAAATTCATTAACCAGCTCATCCCGCGAGACATTCTGCAGCATCGCCTGAGCAGCCGTCGCCTCCACCAGCCCTACTGAGCGCTCGTGGTTCAGAAACATCGTGGCTGAGGACTGCGGATCGAGGTCAATAACAAGGATACGCAAATCTTCAAACAGCAGATGGGGGTGGGCGCGCAGCGCGTGCGCCAGCGAAACGGTAGAAACGGTTTTGGAAACGCCGCCCTTCAGATTGCCGACAAAGAGGGTGTAGGCTTCACCATGGCGGTCGCGATACTTTGGCACGCCACGATGATGATAAATATCGATAATATTCTGGATCGACATGGCGTACTTAACAGACGTCCCTGCGGCGCGTTTATCAAACTGATAGCCACTCTCTTCCATCTCATTAACGGCATAATCGACGCTGGCTCGGGTCAGTTTAGGCAACTTGGCTAACGCCGCCTTGGCGTAGACCTGATAATAGGTATTTTCATGCAGTTCCTGCTTCTGCGCCTGAATCTGCTCGGTGAGGCTGAGCAGCATGCGTTCTGAACGCTGTGCAACTTTCATCACCTGCTTGTCGTCGTTAGCCATAGTTGCTCCAGATATGTAGGATTTACGACTTTATACAGAAATCCTGCACATGAGGCAATAAATTATCCTCTCAACACAATCTGCGTTTTTATGTAACAGCACGGGTTATAGTGAGCTTCATCACACTATTGCTGCAGAGCGGAACGATATCGCGCGCTCAGAACCGGAACATTCACTGTAATCAGCATAACGTTCACTGTAATGAGTGAACCGATTGAGGGTAAGCAGTGGATGATTGCAATGACAGACAAGAGGTAAAAACAGCAGGCACAGGAAGATAAGCGGAAAACATTCACTGTAATCAGCAGCAGCCTAATCACAATGCCGGTAGCGATCGGCAGGATGGCGCGCCAGATCAGAATTGTGCAACCTGCAGATATCTGCATCCAGAGGTAAGAGTCGCTTCGTGGCTCAGCCAGCACAAAGCAAAACGTTCACTGTAATCAGTAGCGTTCAGTTTGCTGACGATAGCCTATCTGATGTTCACTGTAATCAGCAAAGGGAGGTTATAGGCCATGTCAGGCAGAGAGGGCAGGGCAAAGATTCACTGTAATAAGCAATAGTCTGCTGACCTTCTTTACGGAGGGTAAACCTGACGCGGAACAGCAGATAAAAGGTGAAACTGTCACTTCAGCGGCGGATAGCTAACTGCGTGTGGCTGGTAACGTTCACTGTAATCAGTCGCGCCTACTGTGGGCTACTATTCACTGTAGTCGGTAAGTGAACAAAGTCCAGGCTGACGTTCACTGTAATCAGCAAAAAGTGTCAATTCTGCGCGATCCGGTTTGGCCGCTGTAAGGATTAATCAGCGCCCTGCCTGACGCAGTAACTAACAACGTCTCTGCAGGGTATCTCTGATTCCCTGCTAACGTTCACTGTAATCAGCAAACAGGAGCAGCAGTTGTTCGTTAACGGCCAGGCATTCACTGTAATCAGTACAACATTCACTGTAGTCAGTACAACGCTTAAGATCATCTCCTGATCAGCATGCAGGTTTCAGGCAGGCGTCAGAAACATTCACTGTAATCAGTAGCGGTCACGCAGCAATCCGTAACCCTGTATGACGACAGCCTTAGCCTGTAGCTGTTCACTGTAATCAGTAACGCAACCCCGCTGTTCTGACCCTGGCGGCAGAGGATCATAGCGCGCTGAACCGGTGCATCATCATCACGCTGCTTTAAAGCAGGGAGAGATTGCTGCATTCACTGTAATCTGCAACAGGGGATAAGAGGACGGTCCGGAACGTTCACTGTAATCAGTAAATGTCAGCGCAGAGAAGATGACGAGAAATGTATGTGAGTACACACTTTCGTTTAAAGCCTTGAAACGGTAGCTTCTGCAGGAAAAGGATTATCGCTGTTATCGTTCTGAAAGGTAAAAGGCTACTGATTACAGTGAACGTTGCTGAATACAGTGAATGGGTGGGGGTGACTGATTACAGTGAATGGTGAGGAGAGGCTCGCTTCCCACCGGCAGCGGGAAAGTGACACTGCCACGCGGTCTGCTGATTACAGTGAACGCGAGCCGTTAGTCATCAAATTCGATGTCATCCAGGGAGTCGATACTCTCCAGATTGCTGATGCCATCCAGCTTTGGCGTACGGCTGTGGATAATGAAAAAGACTGAGCGACCACGCTTTACTTCTGAATAGTCCAGATAACCAATCTCTTTCAGCTGCTCCATCGCACGTCGTACCACGTGGTTCTGCGTCGTGGTCTTGGAGCCCAGATTGAGGCGCATGCGCAGGCGTGCCAGTGAGATAGGGGCCGGATTGGTGGGCAGACTCTCCAGGAAGGTATAGAGCGCCTGAGCAGACTCCTTACGCTTCAGACGGGATATCGCGCGCAGCTGAAGCAGGACTTTATGGTCAAAGTTATAGAGTTCGAACAGCTTTGGGTCAGCCTGAATACGCACGATATCTTTTTCACGATCGTAATAAGCAGACTGAACAAGGTGGGTGTGATACGCCTTGCCATTGCCTTCAAAGGAGAGGGTATTGGTCGCGATACGGCGTAACGACGCGTCCAGGCGCTTACGCAGTGCGGCTGAAGAGTTTGCCGAGGGAATGCCGCACATCTTCACAAAGTCGATAAAGGGGAGTGTGACGGTATCGCCTTTGGTGGGATAGCGGGAGAACGACTGAATGATGCCCGCCCAGGTTTTGAAATCGTTATCCATATCCAGCCGCGCGCCGGTAATGGTAATCTTTTCGTACCCTTCGGCTTTCACCAGCGTCAGGTTCTTCAGCTCTTTAGTCGCATCCGTTGAGGCCATCGCACCGGATTTACCGCGTGCCGTCGATTTCAGGGTCGGCACGAACAGTCCCAGACGCATTAAGGCGACCGGCTGAACAGTATTATTCTTGTTGGGATGAAGCTGAATAACTTCACCACTGTTTTTGGTCACTGACAGAAAAGGTTCTAGCAACGCTTTGTTTTCATTGTCTTTATCTGCCATGGCGTAGGATCTTCATTCTGTGGATGAAAGGGATCGTTTTCTGACTACAGTGAACATTAGCACTGTTTACAGTGAACATGCTACCTGGTACAGTGAATAAAGTACTGATTACAGTGAACACTTTACTGATTATAGTGAACGCGATCACCCTTTCAGCCCTTGGTGGGTGCGGCCTGCGACGATCGGGGATCTCTTAGGATCTCTATATGATCTATTAAGGATCGTTTTTTAGGATCGGGTCACTGTATAAGTGGATAACTTCCTCATTCGCTTATGCTTCAGAAGCGTTCAGGCTGCATCTCGTTTCTCTGCACATTTCGCGCCGGAAGCCAGTTCGCAGCAATCCTGCCACCTGCATTCTCGAAAAATAAACAACTTCCTCACTATTATTCATTTTTCATCATCAACTTCAGCGCGTATCGTCTTTTCATCACTGAAAGAATAAGGAAAGGGCACCATGACTGAACATGTACTCTCACGCAATCCGGCAACCGGCGAAATTCTGGCTCGTTATCCTCTTCAGAGCCCTGCAGAACTTGAACAGGCACTGACAAAAAGCGCCTCTGCCTTTGCCCTGTGGCAGCGCAGCAGCATGGACGATCGCGTTCGTGTCCTGCGTCAGCTGGGCGAACAGATCCGACTGCGGGAAAACGATCTCTCCCGCACCATTACCCTGGAGATGGGCAAACCGATTGCCCAGGCGCGCGCAGAGGTTCTGAAATGCGCAAACTTATGCGACTGGTATGCTGAACATGGCCCGGCCATGCTGGCCGATCAGCCAACGCAGGTTGCTGATGCCTGGCAGCGGTTTCGACCTCTGGGCGTCATCCTGGCGGTGATGCCGTGGAATTTCCCGCTGTGGCAGGTTCTGCGCGGTGCAGTAAGCATGCTGCTGGCCGGGAACACCTACCTGCTGAAACACGCGCCAAACGTCATGGGAAGCGCCACGCTGATGGCGGAACTCTTTGAAGCAACCGATCTGCCAGCTGGTGGCTTTAACCTGATTAACGTCGACAATGATGGGGTCTCCGTCGCCATCAAGGATGACCGGATTGCCGCTGTTGCGGTGACTGGCAGCGTACGGGCAGGTGCCGCTATTGCCGCACAGGCGGGCGCAGCACTGAAAAAGACCGTGCTGGAACTGGGCGGATCCGATCCCTTCATCGTACTGGCAGACGCCGATCTTGATGAAGCCGTGAAATCAGCCGTCATCGGACGTTTCCAGAACACCGGACAGGTCTGTATGGCTGCCAAGCGCTTTATT
>NZ_JAALFP010000029.1:0-1492 GCF_011800325.1 Pantoea sp. EKM101V | reverse complement strand
ATCTGGATTTCAGCATGATGGGGCTGGCAGCAGCGACCCACGGTGAGGACAGAATAAACTGGGGTCTGCTGCGGATTCTTGATGCGCTGAAGCGGACAATGGGCCTGGATGCGCTGTCGGACGACGAAAGCTGGAAGGCGGTGGATAAAATGGCGACCTCTGTGGCGTCCTTTGGACTGACCGGCAGCGCTAACCGTTTTGAAACTTTCCAGAGCCTGCTGAAAGATATGGCACCAGCCCTGCAAAAGGCCCTGGTACCGGCCGAACCCGGTAAGCCGAAGCTGCTGGGCATCAAACTGTACGTCTACGGCTTCTCGCGCGGGGCAGCAGCAGCGCGGACCTTTGTCAACTGGCTCAGTGAGCTGCTGCCTAAGCCTGAAAAGGGGAAGGATAAGCCCGAGCAGTGCCTGGCGGTAGGGGGGCTGAAAATTCCGCTCAGCGTGGAGTTTCTTGGCCTGCTGGATACGGTGGCCTCGGTGGGCGTGGCACATATCGCCCCGGTCGCGGAAGGGCATATGGGCTGGGCGGACGGGACCCAGGCGCTGCCGGCAGAGAAGGTCTACGGGGGCTTGATTAAAAACTGCGTCCACCTGGTCTCTTCCCACGAGCAGCGGCTGTGCTTCCCGCTGGATTCGATCCGCCGCCCGGATGGTCATTATCCGGCAAACAGCCTGGAGGTGGTTTATCCGGGAATGCACTCGGATTTAGGTGGTGGGTATCCACCGGGGGATCAGGGGAAAGCAAATGGTCACGGTGACAGTATGTTACTTTCACAAATTGCTTTGCATGATATGTATTCTATAGCGTTTTCTGTAGGTGCTCCATTTAAGGTGATTAAGTCCTCATTACCAAAGGATCTGCAACAAGATAGGTGGCGTATTTTAGATGCACACCAAATGAAAGAATTCGACATCGACACTTCTTTAATCAACCGTTTCAACGCCTGGCGCGAGCTTACCCTCGGTCTGAGTTCGTCCTCAGACCATATATCCCCCGAACAAGCCGCAAAATACGATCCGCCGCGCGCGCCGGTCAGCCTGGAGAAAGCGCTTGAAGATCAGATGGGCTGGATCACCGCATGGCGTATCAACCGCTATGCCGGGGGAGCCTACAAGACCCAGCGCTTCTATATTGATTCGGCGGCGAACGGGCTGGATAAAGACAGCGATCCGCTGGTCAGAAAACAGTCTGAGGCGGAGAGAGATGACTTACAGAAGGAGATTGAGAAAGAGCGCAAGAAAAAAATAGCCGGACATAAACCTGAAGAGGGTTTCCTGATGCTCCCGCCGGGGCTGAAAGATTTCGACGCCGCGCTGGGACAAACCCAGCTGCGCCAGGCCGCCGGGGAGTTCAGAGAGGATTACCACGGTCTTTCCCGTTCCTGTACCGGCAACTGGATGTTTACCGCCGTTGATTCAGTGAGTAACGCCATCTTCCTGCTGAATAACGACAATGAGTATGGCGAATGGCTCCGCATGAAAACCGCCGGGGA
>NZ_JAALFP010000028.1:0-1516 GCF_011800325.1 Pantoea sp. EKM101V | reverse complement strand
CGGATAACCCCATCAATTAACCTTCCGGCACCGGGCAGGCGTCACACCGTATACGTCCACTTTCGTGTTTGCACAGTGCTGTGTTTTTAATAAACAGTTGCAGCCAGCTGGTATCTTCGACTGGCTTCAGCTCCGGGAGCAAGTCCCTTCACCTACGCGCCAGCGTGCCTTCTCCCGAAGTTACGGCACCATTTTGCCTAGTTCCTTCACCCGAGTTCTCTCAAGCGCCTTGGTATTCTCTACCTGACCACCTGTGTCGGTTTGGGGTACGATTCTGTGTTACCTGATGCTTAGAGGCTTTTCCTGGAAGCAGGGCATTTATCACTTCAGCACCGTAGTGCCTCGTCGTCACGCCTCAGCGTTAAAAGAGTCCGGATTTACCTGGACCCTCCGCCTACACGCTTAAACCGGGACAACCGTCGCCCGGCTGATATAGCCTTCTCCGTCCCCCCTTCGCAGTAACACCGAGTACAGGAATATTAACCTGTTTCCCATCGACTACGCCTTTCGGCCTCGCCTTAGGGGTCGACTCACCCTGCTCCGATTAACGTTGAACAGGAACCCTTGGTCTTCCGGCGAGCGGGCTTTTCACCCGCTTTATCGTTACTTATGTCAGCATTCGCACTTCTGATACCTCCAGCATGCCTCACGACACACCTTCGACGGCTTACAGAACGCTCCCCTACCCAACAACACATAGTGTCGCTGCCGCAGCTTCGGTGCATGGTTTAGCCCCGTTACATCTTCCGCGCAGGCCGACTCGACCAGTGAGCTATTACGCTTTCTTTAAATGATGGCTGCTTCTAAGCCAACATCCTGGCTGTCTGTGCCTTCCCACATCGTTTCCCACTTAACCATGACTTTGGGACCTTAGCTGGCGGTCTGGGTTGTTTCCCTCTTCACGACGGACGTTAGCACCCGCCGTGTGTCTCCCGTGATAACATTCTCCGGTATTCGCAGTTTGCATCGGGTTGGTAAGCCGGGATGGCCCCCTAGCCGAAACAGTGCTCTACCCCCGGAGATGAGTTCACGAGGCGCTACCTAAATAGCTTTCGGGGAGAACCAGCTATCTCCCGGTTTGATTGGCCTTTCACCCCCAGCCACAGGTCATCCGCTAATTTTTCAACATTAGTCGGTTCGGTCCTCCAGTTAGTGTTACCCAACCTTCAACCTGCCCATGGCTAGATCACCGGGTTTCGGGTCTATACCCTGCAACTTAACGCCCAGTTAAGACTCGGTTTCCCTGCGGCTCCCCTATACGGTTAACCTTGCTACAGAATATAAGTCGCTGACCCATTATACAAAAGGTACGCAGTCACACCACGAAGGTGCTCCCACTGCTTGTACGTACACGGTTTCAGGTTCTGTTTCACTCCCCTCGCCGGGGTTCTTTTCGCCTTTCCCTCACGGTACTGGTTCACTATCGGTCAGTCAGGAGTATTTAGCCTTGGAGGATGGTCCCCCCATATTCAGACAGGATACCACGTGTCCCGCCTTACTCATCGAGCTCACAGCG
>NZ_JAALFP010000027.1:0-2258 GCF_011800325.1 Pantoea sp. EKM101V | reverse complement strand
GGACAGACTTTGGGCTCCGGCATCTTAAGGGGCTCTTTGATCGGGTGTTCCGGGTGACCATAGTTGGCACAGCTGGTGATCACTTTCACCGCATCACAGGGCAGAAAATGCACCGTGATCCCGCAGATTTCCTGTCCCGTATAGTCCGGAAGCGGTACCACCGCGCTGTGCTGCTTATTCTGGGCCTTCATTTTGTTTCGCCACGCATTGTATTTTTCCCTATTTGCAAACCCCGGAAATCCGTCCATATCGCCCACTCCAGTTTCCCAGTCGATTTTGACCGTCATTCCCGGCCGCCACTTCGCCGGCACGCCATAGCAGCAGCCGCCCCCGCCGCCCTGATACGGCCCGATGATGTCTATCCCCGACTGACCGTCGACGCTGAAATGGTTGATTGCCCATCTGGTGTGGTTGATGGCCTCGATGGTTCCACCACCGCCACTCCGGATTTCCGCATTCGCCGCCGGCTGGCTGCATCCCGCCAGCAGCAGGGCACCCGATACCACGAGGTAAAGTCGTATTTTCATTTTGCATTCCTTTGATGAATTAACGCGTTACTGCGCCCTGCTCAGCCATGTCCTGGTGCGATGGCATGGCAGAGCATTACTGAAGGGGAATAAAGGTCAGGCTGGTGATTATTGCGGACAGACTTTTGGCTCCGGCATCTGCAGCGGCTCGTTGATTGGGTAGCCCGGCCGGCCGGGGCTCACGCAGCTGGTGGTCACTTTCACCTCATCGCAGGGCATAAAGTGCACCGTGATCCCGCAGGTCTTTTGCCCCGTATAGTCCGGTACTGGGACAACCTTGCTATGCTGCCGATTATTAGCACTCATTTTTTTTCCCCAGGCGCGATACTTAGCTGTATCCGCAAACCCAGGAAAACCTCTCATTGAGGCTTCTCCGCTTTCCCATTCCACCCTCACCGTCATACCCGGCCGCCACTTCGCCGGCACGCCATAGCAGCAGCCGCCCCCGCCGCCCTGGTACGGCCCGATAATGTCTATCCCCGACTGACCGTCGACGCTGAAATGGTTGATTGCCCATCTGGTGTGATTGATGGCAACAATGGTTCCACCACCGCCACTCCGGACTTCCGCATTCGCCACCGGCTGGCTGCAGCCCGCCAGCAGCAGGGCACCCGGTACCACGAGGTAAAGTCGTATTTTCATTTTGCATTCCTTTGATGAATTAACGCGTTACTGCGTCCTGCTTTGCCATGTCCTGGTGCGATGGCATGGCTGAGCATTACTGAAGGGAGATAAAGGTCAGGCTGGTGATTATTGCGGACAGACTTTTGGCTCCGGCATCTTAAGCGGCTCTTTGATCGGGTGTTCCGGGTGACCATAGTTGGCACAGCTGGTCGTCACTTTCACCTCATCGCAGGGCATAAAGTGCACCGTGATCCCGCAGGTTTCCTGTCCCGTATAGTCAGGTAGCGGTACCACCGTTCTGTGCTGCTTATTCTGGGCCTTCATTTTTTTTTCCCAGGCCTTATATTTTTCCCAGTCAGCAAAGCCCGGAAACCCCTTTGAGCCACCCACCCCCGTTTCCCAGTCGACTTTCACCGTCATACCCGGCCGCCACTTCGCCGGCACGCCATAGCAGCCGCCGCCCCCGCCGCCCTGATACGGCCCGATAATGTCTATCCCCGACTGACCGTCGACGCTGAAATGGTTGATTGCCCATCTGGTGTGGTTGATTGCCTCTATGGTTCCGCCGCCTCCGCGGATTTCAGCATTCGCCGCCGGCTGACTGCATCCCGCCAGCAGCAGGACACCCGGTACCACGAGGTAAAGTCGTATTTTCATTTTGCATTCTTTTTATGAATTAACGCGTTACTGCGTCCTGCTCAGCCATGTCCTGGTGCGATGGCAGACTGAGCATTACTGAAGGGGAATAAAGGTCAGGCTGGTGATTATTGCGGACAGACTTTTGGCTCCGGCATCTTTAGGCGCTCGTTGATCGGGTGTTCCGGGTGACCATAGTTGGCACAGCTGGTCGTCACTTTCACCTCATCGCAGGGCATAAAGTGCACCGTACTCCCGCAGGGTATCGCCTTCGCGTATCACTGCTTTCATCCTTTGTTCCTCCCTGAATCAGGCCGTTACGGTCGCCTTAAGACTTTCCGCCCAGCCGGACTCAATCATCGATTTTGCCAGCGCCAGCCGCTGCTCGCTGATAACCTGAGTCTGCTGTGCAACCACCGTGCCTGGCTCCATCGTTGGTGCCTGCAGCTGTGCGGCATCAGGCAGCATCGG
>NZ_JAALFP010000026.1:0-2502 GCF_011800325.1 Pantoea sp. EKM101V | reverse complement strand
CCGATAGGGCTTGCTGGTGGGGTTAACCTTTATCAGTATGCGCCGAATCCGCTGAGCTGGGTGGATCCGCTGGGGCTGAGCAGATGCTCGAGTGCATCTGGACAATTACCAGAATTGAGAGGGAGATCAGTTAATGAAGTTGAAAGGGTTCTTTCACAGCATGGTTTTACCCAAACAAAAGTAAGTAATAGTGCTGCAAGAAATCAGGTCTGGAAACATTCTGATGGCTCTGAAGTACGTATCCATCCATATGGTAATCAATCAATGAATATGAAAAATGGCGCATTGACGCCAAAATCAGGCCTGAATGGACATGTACATAAAGAAAACCATTTAGGTGATCAACTTGATGATCTCGGAAATATATCAACTAACCCTGATTTAACTCATATCGGGATTAGTAATCCTGCAGACTATCCAAGTGTTAGAAACCGACCTCATGGGAGCGGAAGATAAATGAGTTATCAATTTCGTATAGTTAGTAGTTTTAGCTCGCCTGAATTATTTAAGCAAGTGATCTCGGCATTACATTCTTCTGAGTATTGTATTGATACTTTTTTAAATGATGAATCTGCAGGTTTTAAATATAAAAATTCAGAATCTAACTGGGGATCTGATATTGAGCTGTATTTAAATTCCGATGATCTTTTTTTAGATATTCATGCGGGAAATGCTAAAAAAATACTAGCTCTCATCGATAATTATTTAAAAAAACTTAACATATTAATTGAAGTAGAGGAGTTATAATAAAAGCCGGAAGCGATCTTAACAATCCTTCCGTTTTTTACATTCAGCCGCTGGTCTGAGCAAGAGATGTATCGTTCTGATGCCGAGTATGTCTGGCGTTCCACTTCAGTTGTGCACGATTAAAGTACTCATTTTCTGCCAGAATAATTTTTTGGAATAAATAAAATAGCTTTGCTCCCCTGGCGCAGATCAGTCTGCAGCAGGGCGAGACGGAGCATGAAGCTCAGGTTCACTGGTATCATAAAGATGTGTCTGGTCTGCCACGCGAGCTGACCGGAACTGATGGCAGTGTGGTCTGGCGTGCCGTCTATCGTGCCTGGGGTAATACGCTGCGCACAGAGCAGGTCGCAGTAGAGAATGCAGAGCCGATTTATCAGCCACTGCGCTATCAGGGTCAGTATTTCGATGCGGAAACAGGTTTGCACTATAATCGTTTTCGCTATTATGATCCGGATGCGGGCAGGTTTGTGAGCCAGGATCCGATAGGGCTTGCTGGTGGGGTTAACCTTTATCAGTATGCGCCGAATCCGCTGAGCTGGGTGGATCCGCTGGGGCTGAATCGGGCGAAATGTAAACCCGAAGCTGTTGAGTTAGATCCCAAAACGATTCGTTTTAGTCAAAGTTCTGTAAATGGTGCTGCTGATTTAACTCATAGTATGAGAAAGAATGGGTGGGCTGGAGACCCGATTGATGTTGTTAGAATGAGCGATGGAAAATTAACAACTATTGATAATACCAGAGTACTGGCAGCATCCAGAGCAGGGATAAATGTCAAAGCAAGAATTCATGATGGTTCATCATCTTTGCCAAATGAATTTATTGAACGTTTTACTACTAAAAAGGAACGCCTTCTTCCTGGGAAGATGCAATACAATTACGAATTGGTAAGCAAGCTTCTAAATATAAAAATGGTTATCCTAACGGGTCAAATATAATAGGGTCATTGGACTAATATGGAACAGCTTCTAATTGAAAAAGAACTACCAGCGGGATTTTATTATCCTGATGAATTCAAAAGAATAGTATCATAAGGCTTACTGGATTTTGATCCGTGGCTCATTCTTCAGGGCGAGAGGCTGAGAATTCGCTTTAATGGAATAAAAAGCCGTTATCCATCACGTGAATTAATACCTTTTGCAAGAAGAGAGGATAACGATGATGTTGCTTGTTGGGAAGTGAATAAGCCAGGAAAGGTTATCATTATTCATGACTTCGCCAAAGAAGGTTATGAAAATGTCCAAGAAATTGACAGCTTCTGGGACTGGTTAAGAAGCGCTCTTGAAGCTACGATTGAATACGATGGAGAGTAAATTTTAAAAAGCCGAAAGCGATCTGATCCTTCCGGCTTTTTACCGTCAGCTGCTGACCTAGGCCTGCAACGTCTTAATCTGCTGCCGGGTTTGTCTGGCGTCCCGCTTCTGCTGGACAAAGCGGGCCACTTCCTCGTGCAAACTGGCCACGCTTCGATCTTCGGGTATCATCAGTAGACAGCCGTCTTTAAAAGTTCATTGTGAAACTTGGCTGGCTAATTAAATTAAGATGGGAAACAGGCTATGAATATAGATACTGGCTATGTATTTCCCTTACGCCGGGCCTCTAAAAACAGAGCCAGCAACGTTTCTCTACCGTCTTTCGATAAGCCATTGGATAGCGCTAATTTGCGGATGTATTAACACGAGCGCGTGATGAGTATTTTGCCTTTGACCCGGCGCACAATCTGCTGAGCGAGGCCCAGGCGCAGCCCCTGCAGGATAA
>NZ_JAALFP010000025.1:0-2802 GCF_011800325.1 Pantoea sp. EKM101V | reverse complement strand
CCGATAGGGCTTGCTGGTGGGGTTAACCTTTATCAGTATGCGCCGAATCCGCTGAGCTGGGTGGATCCGCTGGGGCTCTCCAAATGCCATCTGGATAACCCGAAGAAAAAAGTAAATAGTGCTGAAATAGGAGATATTGTCAGAACCCCAACATCGCATCCGGAAGATTTTATTAAAGTTAAAGGAGGAGATTATAAGAACAACCACACTAACGAAATTTGGAGTAAAAGTAATACTTCGCATAGTGACAAGCAAGGTGAATGGAAAGTTGGCATAGGTAAGTCAGCACCAAAACCAAGGCATAAAATAACTATAGGCATGAGTGATGGTAAAATTATCAAAGTTGACAAATAGTTTTTCACTAAGTGATATTAATTTTTCTGGTTTTAGACAGTCAGAAAATTGGGTTGGTTATTTTGAAAAAAAAAGTGCTTTTTCATATAATTTAATTGATAAGGCAATCAATTTGTTTGAGGGATATTTCGGGGCTAGTGTTGATGAGGGTATTGTTCTGATTGCACTTTCATTCAATGATGAAAGAGAGGATGACGTTGATACTATAAAAAAATATGGGAGGTTATACGAGGATGTTAAAGGTAAAGGGTTAGTATTCCCTATGAATGATGATTTTGAAAACTATCTATATGGGGACTCCTGTTTACCTGCAGGTTCATTAAAGTTGAGCTTTGATGCTAATGACTTCAAAGATCTTTCTCGATTGTTAATGTGTCACGCAGGAGTAATTGGCCAGGTGTGTTTTTATATTAACTTATCAAAAAATGTGGCTATTTATCCTCATGATGATGTTGGATTCGGATGTATTGCTCTCAATTCTGATCCGAAAATAAGCAAGTCTTTCCTTAATTATTGTTCGAAAGATATGGATTTTGAAGTTTTCATTAACGAAGATGATGTGGTGGCGAAGATGTAAAAGAAGGATGTCGTTAATCATCAGTGAACAAACTAAAGGGATTGTTTAACTTACTATCGAATCTGTGTAGATAAGAATGAACTTAGAGCAAGAGGTCTTATTGGATATGGATGGTTTTTATCCTAAGCCAATAATAATTAATGAATGGGAGCCAGTTGCTGATTTGCTCTCTGATTCATTTAATTGGAAGGGTTCAAAGATAGACTGGAAGTCTTTAAAGTTACATGTTGAAAAGCCAATTGATTTCAAATCCACACAGATTGAAAAGGATGTTGAAGAGTTCATTGAAGAAAGTGGACTATATAACTTTATAAGTAGTGGGGTTGGGATTTTTTACATTAATGATTCCTCGCTTGACTTTGCGGTTTCGTTTGATTCAAAAACATTCATGTCTTTTGTAATTTATGTAATAAATAACATCCCTCAGCACCATTATTTTTTTGATAAGGAAGCGAAGTGGTGTTTTGCTATTACTGCAGAAGGCTATCTTGACTTTGGTATTAGGGGATGAATTGTATACTCTTGTTTAATTAAGAGGGGTGTTGATATTTTTATTACCTAATAAAAGCTTTAAATGATTCTATTAAAGTGTTAACAGGATTTTTATCCATGGTGTTCAGTCATTAATTTTAAGTGTTCTATGCTAATAGCGATGATGTTTCCCCAAATTGAAATCTATAACCAGGTTGACGGCCTGCCATTTCAAGCGTTAAAAGTCAATGAGGCAATTTATAAACTATTTCTGGTGAGTAATTTAATTTTAACAGGGATGACAATATCATGGAAAACATAGTATTTTTGTTTTTCTTTTTAGCGACTGCATATTTTATCTGGAGTAGTAAGATTTCCTATGGGAAAAGAACCCTGGTCCGTATAGGGAAAGCTTTTATCGGGGTTTTTATCGCCATTATTACTTTAGGCTTCGTTCTTAAAGCATTGGCAGCGATAATTCCAGGTTTTGCCAGGGACGCGGCGGGGGATTTAATGGAGGAGTTAGGGGTGTCATTACTGTTTGTATGGGGTATGAGGTATATACTTGTTGCATTGTGCAATATGTTTGGCACTATCATGGACTTCCACAAGAAGTATAACGCTGATAATTACAGGAAGTTTTCACCGATAACCAGCAAGCTGGCACCCTGGCTGTTCATTTTTTTAAAAATCATTCTTACTTTTGGCTCTATAGTCATTTATTACGGAATCTGGCTTGCGAATTAGATCAGGAAGGGGGACAGACTATGATTATCAGTACAGGATATGATTTTCCTCTTACGTCGGGTTTTTCTGACTAACAGATCCAGCAGCGTTTTTCTTACGTCTTGATGGTAAGTCATCAGATAACGCTAGTTTTGCGGATGCATTAACCCTGAAACGCACACTTCCGGTGGCGCCGTGTTCTCACGATGCACTTATCTGAAAGAGTACAACCGGAACAGCATCAGTGGAAACTTAATTCGCCATATGATGCATTGCAACAGTAAAAGACGCTTATCTGACAGGCAGCAATAGCCGCTTAATTCACCGATGCTTGTCAGTCCGGGTAATCACTATGTATTTATCGCATCACCATCCTTCTGCCGGTCGGTAGTCTGCGGTTCTGGAAACTCAGCTGTCGCGAGCAACTTACCGGCGCCATTGAGTTGTTCAGCACCGACGCGCGTCCTGACCATAAATTCAGAACCCATTCACCTTGCTGACTTGCTCTATCGTCAGTTTTGTCTGTACGGAAAAAAGACTATGTACTCACGTATTACCGCACAGCTGCCGGCGGACGGCCTGCTGTTCCACACGCTGAAGGGCACCGAGGCGCTGTCGCACCCGTTTGTGCTCACCGCCGAGCTGCTCTCCACCGACGCGCGCATCGACCGTCA
>NZ_JAALFP010000024.1:0-4583 GCF_011800325.1 Pantoea sp. EKM101V | reverse complement strand
GAGCCTGTTTAGCGGCCTCAGCTTCACGCTGTCCCAGAAGCTGCTCGCGGGCAACCCGCAACACCTCTTTTTTTTTTCCGGACCAGACGGCTTTTTGCCTTTTGCCAGTTCTGTTGCCAGTTCTGCTGCAAAGACAGCATCATCAAGAAACTGCTATTCAGCCTTAGATACAACATGCAAACAACCGGCCATAAATCCTCCAGTACAACATCAACAGCGCCCCCCTTTCCCCCCGAGCCTAATCCCCGGCACCACGGTTTTCCATAGGCTTCGCCCTCCTGACGAACATCACAGAAATCAACCGATTCCCGGTGCTCAAATCAGAAGGGGCGAAACCCGACAGGACTTAAAGATACCGGACGTTTCCATCCGGTGGCTCCCTCGTGCGCTCTCCTGTTCCCACCTTACAGCTTAGCCCGTGTCTTTCCGCTGTTATGGCCGCGTTTTCTTCATACCACGCCTGACACTGGGTGCTGCTTAGGTGGTTCGCTCCAAGCTGGGCTGTATGCACGAACTCCCCGTTCAGCCCGACTACCACGTCTTGTTCAGGTAACTGTTCTCTTGAGTCCAATCCTGGAAGACACGACAAAGCGCCACTGGCGGTAGCCACTGGTAACTGATTTAGAGGAGGAGAGTCTTGAAGTTTCTGGTGTGATAAGGCTACACTGAAAGAACAGTTTTGGTGACTGAGCTCCTCCAAGCCAGTTACCTCGGTTCAAAGAGTTGGTAGCTCAGAGAACCTTAAAAAGACCACCGTTGGTAGCGGTGGTTTTTTTTTGCTTAAAGCCGATTATCCTTTCATAAAAAAAACAGTCAAGAAGTAAAACAAGACTATTTTTCATACAAACATGGATGCAAAAATGACACAGATAAAAAAAATATCGACACAACTAGCTATTTTTATTGAAGGAAGTATCTCAAGACCTGACCGTTTTTTTGAAAAATTAAATACAGATCTTGGTGAAATTATAGATCAAATGCCTCAAGTTATGCCAGTACCTCAAGAAATACCATTCGAAATGCCTATAGTAGTAGGGGCCTCGGTTTCTGGTAAATATAGTTTAAACATTTCAAAAAATAGAATAGATTTCATCCAGAATTATTCAGCTACTGAAGACAATAAAAAACAATTATTAGAATTCAAATCAAAATGCAAGCTGGCACTATCGCTTTCCGGGATAGAATACAAAATATCAAGAATAGGTATGGTTGGTAATTTCTATGTTGAAAGTCAAAATCCATCGGCATTTATTACTAAAAAGTTTTTCAAAAAAGAAGACCAAAACCTAGAAGAAGCCAGTATCAGAACCAACAAAATATCTAATGAGTTCGGAATTAAATTCAATAACGTATTTAGCCTTAGCGTGGCAACAATAGGGTCGCAAAATTACAACGGCCCAGCTGTAATCATTCAAGCTGATAGCAACATCTTGCCTAACCAGCCCTTAGTCAGCAAAGAAACGCTCATTGAAATTTTTGAAAAAAAATCTTCTGCATACTCAGACGAGTACATTAACGAGAGGGTGAGTTAATGGGTTTTTTTAATCAAAGTTCAAATCAAAATCCTGGTATTAATGTAAATATAATTGGTGACACAACAAACAGAGATCATCAACCAAACTCATCTACTAATTATCAAGCAGAAGAATTCTGGCAACGAATTGAAACTATTATAACAGCAAAAGTAGCGTCCGCTCACAAACCTAAAACAAGTAAAGAAAACAAGGAGTTTGGTGATCTTATAATAAAAACAGGATCATTGATACTTATATCACTAATTATACTTTTTATGCTTAGTAGCATTTTGTGGGTTTATATACAGTCATCATCTAGTGGAAAAGAAATACCTGAGTTCACAAAAACTTTATTTACTAGCATATCGACAATAGTTGCAGGCATTGTTGGATTTTTATTCGGCGGAAAAAAATAAAACCTCCCCATGTAAAATCATCAAGATAGATTATTTTACTGGAAGATATTAAAAGGCCACACAACCAAGCATTACACCCCTCCCCGCGACGCTTGCCGGGAGGGTTATAAGTTTATTTAACGAAACTTACACCATGAGCCTGCATACATGCAATCCATGCTGACCCAGGGCCATGCTTATCTGATACAGTTGATGTTACATAAGGTAATGTCCTCATATAACCTTGCCCTATTTCAGTAATGCCATCAGATGAATTAATCACCGCATATGAATATTCGTTAACTGGAAAATTAGTTAATGCAATTGTGCCACCACGGGATTTTGACTGTGAGTTAATCATATTTACACATTCATTAGAAGCTGACCACAGCTTTTCATCTTTCCCTTTATGATCAGGATTAGACGCGCAACTTAATAAAAAAAAAGAACTCACAGACAAGAAAAACGTCAACGCTAATTTATTCATAAAAAAAACTCCCGATTTTATCACCCTGCATATCCTGCAGAACAATACTGTAATTTCAGATAAAAAATTCTTTGTAGAGATACTATATTTTTAGATTTCTTAACATAGCACGCGGTAGATATACCATATTTCGTCAAGCTTGCTTATCTAGATGACGTTTTTTAGAGTCTTTTCTGCTGAACACTATCTTCACCATAACATCTCAGTCACGAACCGGCGCCTCAGCTGCCGGACGCAGCCTTTTGCAGTCGTGAAAGAAGTCAGGGCAAAAAAAGCCCCCGCGGGGGCCGAAGACGTGCAGTGGCTGAAAACTCCTGAATCCCTGGTGAAGGGATGGGATCAGTATGGGCCGGATTTTCGCCTGCGCAGGCCCGGCGGCACAATTTTTTCTTACCTGCCTGCATGTTGTATTTAACATAACAGTACTTGGCCGCACCCCTGCAGAGCCCCTCGGCGCGTTTCTATGCTGCCCGGGCCGTTTCCGGCAGCTTTCCCCGTCCGGAACCATGAAAAACGCTCCTGATGATTTCTGCGCGTCTGCATGGTTATGCATGCAGGTGAATGGCCGGCGGTTCCAGCCGTATTTTGCCACTAAAAGCGCATTTTTACGGGAAACGTTCATTTTCGATAACGGTGAACGGGCGCGCAGTTTACTGTGCGGCAGTGAGGCGTTGGCCAAGCCGGCAGGCGCGGCAGGCGTGGCAGGCGTGGCAGGCGTGGCAGGAATAGTACCTAGGGGCGGATTTAACATCCCTGATTAGTGCTGATTCCCATAAACGACACGAAAAGGTGATGGGATTTGCCGTCAAAGGTCAACGGCCGCGTCGTTGAGTGTGGGGATCAGCACTAATCAGAAAGGATTTAAATCTACCGCTAATTATGCAACTGAGAGAGCAACCAGAGCAGATTTAAGAGTTTCTGTGTTCAGGTTCGTAGAACCGCATCAGGGTTTCAAAGGGAAGATCCCTTTGGCACGTCGATGGATGCATGAAATAACCGTCAGGTATTTTGTGTATACATCGGTGTCGTGCCTGTATTTCTTGCAACCGTAAAGCGGAGATAAGAGGGTAAACACATTACAAACACACTTCAAACACAAGAAATCCCGAAAGCATGATGCATCTACAATTGAAGGTTAAAATTCTGGTATACGGGGCATAAATAAACCCGAGGAGAAAAAGTGAAACTCATTACACACACTGAATTACACGAAAAATGGATGCGCGACGAAATTTACAGAAAAGAATATGAGGCAGAATTGCGAAGAGAAGATGCCAGTACTCTAGACGAGGTTGTAAACGAGAACAAACCTGACCGGCAGGAAAGATAGGGCTATTTCCAGAACTGCCACCATCTCACAGGAAGGGGCGAAGGCCGCTGTGGCTCCTGTTTATGTTCAAGAAGCATCATAGCCTGGCGAAGAGAACTAATGTGGTCATCCCGGGAGGCTACGGCCTCTTTCAAACCCTCATTTTCCTTCTGTAACAACTCAACTTTATGCTGTAAATCCTGTAAATCATGGCTGTTAAACCGTGTAACGCCCTGTTCCGGGTTTACTGTAAAATCTGTTGCTACAGAAAAACTTTCAATAGTACCAAAAAACCTTATAAGCTCAGAAGTATCAATGGCTTTTACAGTTTTCCCGCCCTTTACAACAGACGTAACGTTAAGTTGTCCACTGTTAATCAGCTTGTAAATGGTGGGACGGCTAATGCCGGCAAGTCTTGCTGCTTCACTGATAGATACGGTTGCCATGCAGTCTTCGCTATTCCTGAGTTAACGTTGCCATAAAACTCCTGTGAAGGCGTTCAACATCCTCATGAAGCCTTTCACACATGTCTGCTTCGCAGTCTAAATCCAGCTAATTGGGTTTTTCCAGCAAAAGCAGACGCTGGTCCTGAATGAATTTTGCAATGTTCAGCGCAATTTTGTGTTGTGTAGCCATAAGAGGCTCCGGTGCGTACGTGCCATATGCCAACGATAGGTGAAATGACGCTTCCTCGGTTCCCCTGGCTTCGCCAGACGAACACTGCGGCGAGCGTTACCGGCTAACGACGGAAATGCTTAGGTTTGTTCCAAGTGAATTCAGCGGCCTGACGTTCTTCAGCCCGAGCCTGTTTAGCGGCCTCAGCTTCACGCTGTCCCAGAAGCTGCTCGCGGGCAACCCGCAACACCTCTTTTTTTTTT
>NZ_JAALFP010000023.1:0-10150 GCF_011800325.1 Pantoea sp. EKM101V | reverse complement strand
CCGCTGATCATTGGTCGGGTGTACAACGAGGCGAGCATGCCGCCGTGGGCGCTGCCGGCGGCGGCGACGCAGATGGGGTTCCTGAGCCGGTCGAAGGACGGCACGGCGGACACCGCGAACGCGCTGAGGTTTGAGGATAAGGCGGGTGAAGAGCAGGTGTGGCTGCATGCTGAAAAGAATATGGACACTGAGGTGGAAAATGATGAAACCCACAGTGTTGGCAGCAACCGGACCAAGACCATCGGCGGCAACGAAACGACCGAGGTGAAGAAAAACCGCACTGAAACGGTCGATCAGAATGAAACTATTACTGTTCATCAGAACCGTACTGAGACGGTGGATGGAAATGAAACCATCACCGTACACAGTAATCGAACTGAAACGGTCGATCAGAACGAAAATGTGCGAATCGGACAAAACCAGTCCGTTACGGTTAATGGCAATCAGATGCTTAAGGTCGATCAGGCCAAAACTGAAACAATCGCACTGGCTTCCATGCTTAATGTCGGACTGGCTCAGAACACGAATATCGGTGCAGCCTATGTGCTTAACGTCGGCGCTGGCTGGATGACCAATGTCGGCGCAATGCAGATGCACAATGTTGGCATGAAATATTCGCTGAATGCCGGGCGGGATATCGCGCTTTCTGCCGGGACAAATGCTGAGTTCAGTGCTGAAGACAAAATCACCCTGGTATGTGGCGAATCGATGATCGTGCTTGAGCAGAATGGCACCATTACCATCAGCGCGAATAAGATCAAGCTGGTCGGTGAGAAGGTGATTGATATCGACGGAACACAGATAGACATCAACTGATTATGGAAAATTTTGCTAATTACAGCGCTTTTCCGGCGCTGCTATTTGAGTCACTTGATCAGCATGACCATGGCTTTAACGTACTGGTGGCTCGTGTCAGTTATGACCTGGACATTATCAGCGGCAGGCTGACCTTGAGTGAAGATCAGGGAGAACTGGTCGAGCAGGATCATTACTACGATGAGCCCGGCACCAGTAGTGTACGTTTTGAAAGTGACCTGGCACCTTACAAACCCAGACTGGATGTGGTGATCAATGGCAGTGCGTGGGCACCTGAAGATAAGCCTGCACGGCATTTTACTGCAGGCGCCCGCATTGGTGACTTCACCCGCCTTCTGAATGTTTATGGCCCGCGTGAGTGGCGAAAAATGGTCACTGGCTGGCAACTGACGGATGCCAGACCCGTAACGCGACTGGATTTACGTTATGAATTTGCGCAGGGGGGGTGTTACAGGCTGGAAGGCGGAGAGGAGCTGGCTTCATCTGCCAACAGTGTTGGTGTTGGCTGGCTCCCGGCAAAAGCACAAAAAGAACTGAAACTGCAGCGCATTCCTGCCCCCCAGTTTGAATTACTTCCACAGCCTGTAAAAAAAATCGATGATGAAAATCTGCCGGCTGGATTTGGTTTCTATGGTCGGGGCTGGCATCCGCGCATTGCATTTGCCGGGACTTACGATGAAACGTGGAAACAGCATCGACATCCGTTTCTGCCCGCAGATTTTAGTTTCGACTACTGGTGCGGTGCGCATCCCTGGATGCAATTTCCCTTACCTAAACCCATGACGCATATTCCTGTCACTCTAAAAAACCTGATATCGCATCAGGAAAAGAGCGGACAGCAGATCGATTTTTCTGTGCCGGTAGAAACATTATTTGCCTTTGTGACCACGCAGCAGGGCGCCGGAGTAACATATGATTTGCAACTCGACACGCTGGTCATCGATTTACCTACTCGCCGGATTCACTGCAGTTATCGCGCAGTCTTCTCCGAGCAACTCGAACCCGCTATGACAGAGCTACGCTTTATCGCATCTGGTGAGCGTCAAATGATGATGAAACGCGCACAACAGCAACTTAACGATGGTGAGGCTGACAGTTTTATCCCGCTGCCAACTTCCATGCTGGCTCATATGAACGGGGAGCGACGCTATGGCGGATAACTATGCCGCACGCAAAGATGGCGTATATAAAGTCGTTGGATTAGCGCCCGATCTCTGTTTCACCCCCGGCATTCAGCCACCGGTACCTTATCCGGTAACGGCTACACTGGCACCGTCGAAAAGCACCGTAGATAGCGTGAAATTTAATGGTCATCCGGCATTTGTCTACAAAATCAGTTATGTGCCTACCACGATTGGTGATGCAGCAGGACGCAACAAAGGTGTAGTCAGTGGGACGGTTGAGGGAGACTGCTGGTCAATAGAACACAGCCCGGATACGTACATTGGTGGATTTCCTCTGAATCGCGTGCAGGATATGTTTGCCATGAATGGCAAAGCTCTTGGTGGACGCGGCGGGAATCTGACTAAGAAAGAGACATGGGAAAGGCGTAAAGCGCTGATTGAAAAAGGCAAGAAAAGCAAAGATCCTAAGGTAGTGCAGGCAGCTTTGCGGCTTGAGCAGAATAATACCGGTATGGAGAAGGCGAGACTGGCTGACTACGTTTATGAACCCCGCGATCCTACTAAGCCTATGCCTGATATTCCAGAAGGCTGGAAAGATATCAGTGATGATCCTAAGGCATTGGCTAAATATAATATCCATCCAGCTGATTTGACAGTACCAAAAGAGCCGGGTTTCAGGTCTCGTGTATATGAACCGGATGAAGCAACTTTTGGCAAGGATATGTCAGCATCTGTTGTTTTTCGCGGTACGCGAATGACTGAAGCTGTTGACTGGAAGAATAATGTGCAGCAAAGCGTTGGCGCTGAATCGAGCTATTACAAGCAAGCCGTAAATATTGGAAAAGCTGTAAAACGTTCGTCGGCACCCATAGATTTAACCGGTCATTCACTGGGAGGTGGACTTGCATCTGCGGCTTCACGTTCAAGTGGAAAAGCAGGTTGGACGTTTAATGCAGCGGGGCTGAAATCATCTACAGTGAAAAAATATAGTGGGGAAGACCCATCAGCTAAAAGTGCAGAAAACATATCAGCTTATCGCGTTAAAGGTGAAATTCTAACGATGGTTCAGGAACCCGGCTTTTGGGGAGGTGCTGCAGTTATTGGGAGCCTGGGATTAGCAGGGTTTAAAGTTGGCTCGCTATGGGGAGCCGTTGCTGGTAGTGCTTTTGGAGCAGGTTTGATAATGTCGCCCTCAGCAGTGGGCTCTAAGCATGAACTCAAGGGCGGTCAAGGCAGCGCGATAGATATGCATGGTATGGATCAGGTTAAACATTGTATAGAGATGGAGAAACATGATGATGAAGCAATTTTGCTTAATATTTAGGGAGATATTATGTTCATCAAAATATTCAGGAATGTAATACGCCGTTTATGGATACTGGTTTTTTTTGCTGCAACGGGATGTAACGCTATGAATAAACTACCTCCGGAAAAATATTTTCATGGGACTCAGTTGACCATGGCGCAGGCGATAGCAAGTGGAAATGTTTCAGAAGTAAGCAAACTTGCGAATAATGTTGAGCTTAACAAACCCGGCGCGCAAGATATGACAATATTGTTTTTTGCTGTACAAAGCGCTGAAGACAGAAGTCAAAATCAACTGGACATAATTCGCACATTGGTTAAAGCTGGTGCTGATCCTTTGCAAAATGTTCCTGATGTCGGAAGTGTTGCCGAAGTATTAGCTACATCACCCTATCCAGTATATATGCAAGCACTACTGGATGCTGACATGAATCCGAACGCAAAAATCATGGAGCGCCCGATTTTCTATCGTGCGGCGTCAGATAATACTATATCAACCCTGGCTCTAATGGTGAGAAGAGGAGCTAATATTAATCAGGCAGATAGTCTGGGCCGACCGGTTTTAATGCATGCACTAGATGGAATGCAGCTGGATACAGTTGAATGGTTACTTAATCATGGTGCCAATCCTAATGCAGTCGAAACCAATACTGGTTGGTCATTTATGCGCCAGCTTGACGACACCATAAAGCATAATGGTGGTGATAAGGGCGTTACGCACGATAAGTTAATGGAGATTCTATCGCTTGCTAAGCAGAAAGGAGGGCGTGTTTATCACTGATATTGCGTCTTTTAATAATAAGACAAGGATGTCTTTTTGCTTTGGCGCAAGGTTGAAAATTAAAAGCATTTTAATATTGATTGAAATAAGGCGACTTTAAGTGAAGAGGACTATATGCAAATTTGCTATATTTATTATGACCACTTTTTCATTGAGTTGTTGGGCAACAAATAGTCCTTTGCCAAAAAAATTCTTTTCAGGACGGAATCTTTTAGTTGCAGAAGCAATTGTCAGTGTAGATCCAGATAAAGTAAATGCGTTAGCCTCTGATGCACAGCTTAATGTTGCAGGTAAAGAAGACATGACCTTGCTCTATTTTGCCTTGCAGCAAGCGCAGGATAGAAAAAGCCAACAATTAGAAATTATGAGTCAGCTTGTCAAAGCTGGCGCTGATCCGCTTCAGGATGTCCCTGATATGGGTAGTGTTGCAGAAGTCGTTGCCACTTCTCCACATCCGGAGTTTATGAAGGCATTGATTGACGGTGGGATGAACGTCAATGTGAAAGTTCAGGGGCAACCCTTACTGCATGATGCTGCATCGGACGATACCATAAAAACGTTAGCATTGATGGTGGAGCGTGGTGCAGATGTGAACGCTACAGATTCGCTGGGGAAATCGACTGTAATGGCTGCACTGGATGGAATGCAGTTAGACACTGTCGAGTGGCTATTAAACCACGGAGCGAATCCCAATAGTGTTGAAACAAATACTGGCTGGTCTTTTATGCGCCAACTGGACGATGTGATCAAACGGAATAATGGAGAGAAAGGTGCTACGCAGGACAAGCTAATGGAAATACTTAAGCTTGCTAAGCAGAAAGGTGGGCGGGCTTAGTTCAGGCTTTGAAGATAAGTTTGTGGCGGGTTGTCGTTAGCGAAGAGACAAGGATGTCTTTCTGTTTTTTAAAAAAGGCTTAAATTTTATTTTTTAACATCAATAGAGTTTTCTTTTAAAAAGCACGTTGAAATTTGAAGTGTTTCTCAATATCTTTACTGCTCTTTCTCTGGTAGGGGCTTATTTTTTGTTCAGCCAGGAGCTGGCGCTATAAAAAATTAATAGATAAAGGGCTATTGGCACATCTGATAGCATTAATTTAACTCGTTTTCGTCAGGCAGGGAATTAAATTAATCCTGCTGCCAGAATTGATAGATAATCTTTAGTATCTTGTCCGAAAAATAGATTTCTGTTTAAATCGGTTTTGGAGTCTGTAAAGATCTTTAATGTTTTAGACATTACCAGAGGTGCAGGTTGAATCATTTAAGAAGGATGATTTTTTTATTTTCTTTTTTAACTCTTCAGGCTTGTGATGATGTTAAAAAAATCCATCCGGAAGAACACTTCTCAGGAAGTCAGTTACAACTGGCGCAGGCAATTGAAGATGGTAATGTTAATGAGGTAGAGAAATTATCAACGCAGACTGATCTTAATAAGCCTGGCGAAAAGGGCTTGACGATTTTGTATTATGCCCTCAGTGAAGCTCAAAAAAAGGACATTAACAGACTCAATGTAATGAGTGCTTTAGTGAAGCATGGCGCCGATCCTCTTCAATACGTTGCCGATATGGGTTCTGTGGCAAGTAACACAGCGGGATATTCAGATCCTGCTTTTGTCAAAGCATTGATTAAAGGAGGAATGGATAAAAATGCGAGGTTTAGCAGCACGCCGATAATATTTTATGCAACTAATGAAAAAGCCTTTCCGACTCTGAAATATCTTGTAGAGATTGGTACTGATGTTAATGCCAAAGATAGTCTTGGACAAACGGCAATATTTGAAGGGATATATGGCGAGCAATATGATCAGGTTGAATACCTTCTTAAGCATGGTGCCGATGCAAATGTGACCAATGTTAATAAGGTGACATTTAATCAATTATTGGATAGATCCGTTAACAATACTAATAAAGAAAACGTGAAAACTATTGATAAGCTGAAAGAGATAAAAGCGCTGGCGCAAGCAAACCGATAGGGTTTTGGATGAGGCTGAGTGGTATGGGTTAGTTGCACGCAAATCGTCAGATGATTTGCGTCCTAGCCTGACCTATAACACGAGGGTCAGACCACAAAAAAGAGTCCCTGTCACTATTCGTAATAAGTTTTTTGAATTTGCATCGAATCGCTGGAGGTACAGCTTGAGCCTTGTCAGGCGAATGGTTATTTTATTTTCTTTGTTAACTCTTCAGGCTTGCGACGACACGAAAAAGATCTATCCCGAGGATTACTTTTCAGGGGATCAGTTACAACTGGCTCAGGCAATCGAAGAGGGCAACGTTGATGAGGTGGAAAAATTATCAACGCAAACCGATCTTAATAAGTCTGGCGAAAAGGATTTAACGCTTTTGTATTATGCATTGAGTGAGGCATCAAAAAAGGAAGTTAACAGAATCAATATATTGAGTGTTTTAGTAAAACATGGCGCTAATCCTCTTCAATACGTTGTCGACATGGGATCTGTGGCAACTAATACAGCAGGGTACGCAGACCCTGTGTTTTTTAAAGCCTTAATTAAAGGCGGGATGGATAAAAATGCGAGATTTGAAAGCACGCCGATAATATTTTATGCAACAAATGAAAGATCCTTCCCGACTCTGAAATATCTTGTAGAGATTGGTACTGATGTCAATGCAAAAGATAGCTTAGGTCAAACGGCAATTTTTCAAGGTCTGTATGGTCAACAATATGATCAGGTTGAATACCTTCTCAATCATGGCGCAGATGCAAATATTACTGATGTTAATAATGTGACTTTCAATCAGCTCCTGGATAAAATTATTAGTAACACAAATAAAGATAATGTAAAAGCTATTGATAAGCTGAATGAGATAAAAGCGCTGGCACAAGGGAGCCGATAGGATTCAGACCAGGCTGAGTGGTATGGGGTAGTTGTATGCAATTCGCCAGGCAATATTAGTGTCAGCCTGTCCTGTACTGCTATGTTCAGACCATAAAAACAGAGTTCTTGTCATTATTCGGGACAAGTTCCTTGATTCTGCATCGGGTAGCCTTTGTGGCAAACTCTGGTTACTGCACTCTATTTCTCATCCCATCCCCGAAATGATCAAATGCAGGCCGGGCTGATTTTTTCTGTTATCGCGCCGCCTGATGTGATCTCTTATTCCCGGGTAAATTCGTTTTATCAATAACTTTATTCTTCATCCTGTAAATGTTCGCACGGAGCTCCAATGGCAACCGGAAATACGATTGGTAAATTACAATATGCGCCTGCGCCACAAGGCCATGTGGCGGCGGGCAGTGCCAACCCGCCGAAAAAGAAAAGCTGGTGGAGCAATTATGGCGACTGGGTGCATACCGGCCTGGATGTTTTAGGTGCCGTACCGGTTGTTGGCGCCGTTGCCGACGGCGCGAACGCGGCAATTTACACCGCAGAAGGCGATTATGGTAACGCAGCACTTTCAGCTGCTTCGGCGGCAGCTAACTTTGTACCCGGCGGGGGCGCTGCGTTTAAAGCGGGGAAACTGGCCGCAAAGGCAGGTAAAGCAGTCGAAGCCGCGAAAGCGGGCAAGGGTATTGCAAAAGAAGGTGCTGAGCTGGCAGAAAAAGCAGCAGCCAAAGCTGAAACGACCGCCGCTAAAGCCGCTAAAAAAGAGGCTGATGAAGTTATCAGCGCCAAGAAAGCGGGCAGTGAAAAAGGGGGCAGCGATAAAGGCCATGCTCAGAAAAAGACTGAACCGTGTAAAATTCCGGCAAGGCCTCTGCCGCAGGTGGAAATGGCGGTAGGTAGTCCGGTTAACCCTGTGCTGGGTATCAAGCTGCTGTTTGGCCCTGAAGACAATGATTTCTTTTTCCCGGCCTCGGTCCCCCTTAACTGGCAACGCTACTATTTTTCTGACGAAACGGGTAATGGCTGGCTGGGGCAGGGCTGGTCTCTGCCCATCTCACAGGAAGTGCGCAGAAAAAATCATTTGCTGATATTGATCGATGAGCAGGGGCGCGAAATAGAGTTTCCTTATCCTGAGGCAGGACGCAGGCCACAACTTCATCGCTATGAACAGCTCTCTCTCTCACAACCGCAGGCAGAGGAATTCTGCATTTCAGACGCGGATGAAAGTCAGCACTGGCACTTTACGCATAAAGCTGAATCTGACCGCTGGCTGTTATCAGCCATCAGTGACCGTCACGGCAACCGCCTGACACTGCGTTACGATACCCGGAATCTGCCTGTACAGATTGAAGATAGCGCTGGCCGTCGATTTAATATCACCTTTTCAACATTTTCATCGGATACGGGTATCCCCTTAATCCGTATCACCAGCGTCAGCGTCTGTTATCCGTCTGACCCTCTGAATGCTGAAATTCTGTGCCGCTACGATTATTCGACGCAGGGCGATCTTATTGCTGTGCGTAATGAGCTCAACGAGGTGCTGCGTGAATTCCGCTACCGCAATCATATTATGGTGGCGCATCGTCGCGCGGGCGAGATGGAGTGTTTTTATCATTACGACACCTATGCTCCGGAAGGAAAGGTCCTGGCACATCGTGACAGCCTCGGCGGGGAATGGCGTTTTGAGTATGACCATCAGTCCACAACGGTCACGGATGCCCTGGGACGCGTAACCCGTTACGACTTTGACGATAACCAGGAACTGATCGGCTATCAGGATGCGATGGAAGGTTATATTCGTATCAGACGGAATGTTCGCGGTCAGATGACAGAACTCACCGATCAGTGCGGTCGGGTAACGCGTTACCGCTATGATGAACGTGGCAACTGTACAGCCATCATTGAGCCAGACGGTCAGACTACACGTTTTGACTATCACGAACGCTGGAATATGCCGGTTCGTATAACCAACATGCTGGGTGGCACCCGGGAATTTAGTTACGACACAGCAGGAAACTTAATCCGCTTCTCGGATGAGATAGGTCGCATTACAGAATATAACCATGACGATCGCGGCAATCTGGTCAGGGTGCGTGATGCTGCAGCGGGCGTACAAACGTTATGCTGGAACCAGGCCAACTTCCTTATCAGTCATACCGACTGCTCCGGCCGGACCACCACCTTCGATTATGATAAATATGGCTGGATGAAGCAGCAGACTGATGCAGCAGGCTGCCTGACGCAGTTTTTTAACCGGTGGAATGGGCTGCCTCAGCAGATAGTGCATGCCGATGGTGGATCAGAGAGTTTTGAGTTTGATCGCTGGAAACGGCTGGTTGCATGGCAGGATCCTCAGGGGCAGGTTACACGCTGGACACTGGCAGCGGATGGCGTGCCGTTATCGCGAACTGATGCACTCGGCCACAGCATTGGCTACGAATATGATCTGGCCCGTCGCCTGACCGCACTGACTAATGAAAATGGCGCACGTTATGCCTTTTGCTACGATGCCCGGGATAACCGGATAGAGGAGCGCGGGTTTGATGGGTGTAAAACGCGTTATGAATATGATGAGAGTGGCTGGCTGCTGGCTCGCATTGAAGAAGGCGATGGCAGCGGGCCGGTAATCCAGTCACGCTATCAGCGTGACGCGGCCGGGCGATTGCTGGAAAAAATGGTGTCGCGCGGAGGCGATGCAGTATGGCAGCGTACCCGCTATCGTTATGATGCGCTGGGTCGCCTGACTGCAGGGGTAAATCACGGCGGTCGCTCTGAGCTGGAATGGGACGATGCAGGTCAGTTACTTGCTGAGCGGACGCTGGTTAGGGGGCACCGTTACGAACTGCACCACAGCTATGATGAACTGGGTAACCGGACGCATACCACCTTGCCGGATGGCCGGGAACTGAAGCAGTTTTATTACGGCAGCGGGCATCGGGTCCAGGTTAACTTTGGTAACCGGGTCATCAGCGAAAGCGAACGTGACGTCCTGCATCGGGAAGTGCGACGCACCCAGGGCGCAATCACCAGTGAATATCTGCACGACGAGATGGGACGGCTGATAAGCCAGCGTGCGGGCCGTGGCGCTCAGTCAGCGGTGGCACGCGAGTATGTCTGGCGGCGCGATGGACAGCTGACGCAAATGACAGATAAATACACGGGCGATTATCGTTACGAATATGACGCGCTGGGACGCATGACGCGGGCGCGTGATGAGTATTTTGCCTTTGACCCGGCGCACAATCTGCTGAGCGAGGCCCAGGCGCAGCCCCTGCAGGATAA
>NZ_JAALFP010000022.1:0-24716 GCF_011800325.1 Pantoea sp. EKM101V | reverse complement strand
GTCTGTGCGGGGCGTAACTTTAATGTAACGGGGGCAGAATACCTCAACGCCTAAGCCCTCAGCCCTGCGGCTAATGCGTTGAATATCCTGAGAATTGCAGTATAAAACATACCATTTATACATAAGATCCTCCCTTATAGGCACAAGCCCCCATTTTCCGCCGTCTCAGGTTGATAAACCCTAAAACGCGTACTCATAGCTCATCTGTATAAAATTTACCTGTGATTTTATACAGTGGTTTTTGTGTGTCAATATCAAGAACCTCTAAACATAATAACATTGATGTTTAGATATTCAATCAATGTTTGTATATCGAAACGATAAGTACGAGCTCGCCCTATATGATTGGCTAATCAAAATGGGGTGGGTCTATGGTGCCGAAACGGTTAAAAGAAGCGCGGGAAGCCGCCGGTATTTCTCAGGAAAAACTTGCTCAACTTGTTGATTTGGAATCGGTTAATAGCAGATCGAAAATTTCAAACTATGAAGCTGGCCGTTTTGCTCCCTCGTTTGAGTTTGTATGCCGAGTGGCTAAAGCCCTGGGGTATCCCGAATATTATTTCTACACGGTGAGCGATGCTACAGCTCAAATCCTCTTGCAGCAGCATCGGGAGGGGTTCCCCTTGCAAGAAAGTATCGCCGGTGAAGTCCAAAAAATGGCTGAGCAGCTCGATGATGTAAGAAAGCTGGTTGCTGAGCTAAATGAATGCCTGAAGCACCGTTCCTGAACTTCTTATAACTGCCTGCCGCGCTTCGCTTGCCCAACCCCTGTTTCCCACACAAAAAATTTGTGCACGAATCAGGGGTTACCTGTTTTAAACAACGTGGTTACGGTGAGGTAGAGAGGTGTTATTCATAATCTCAAGTTTATTGAGATTCATACAACTTGATGATTTTTGGCGGGAAAATCGCATTGTTTAGGCGAGATAATTGATCATAATGTAATGCCGTGGTAATTTACGGACGGCTTAAGAATTCATGCGGGTTGGACGTTCCCGGTAATAGCGTCCAGGGAGAGGGGTAAAGCGAAAGCTAAGCCCCTGAATGCAAAAACCCCCCGAAATCTGTCATCAACTTGGCGGAAGAGTCAGATATCAGGGGGTCGAAAGCAGGCGCTGGCCTGTGAAGGATTATAGCAAATGCATAACCTAACACAACCCTTTTGCACCGCCATAAGTACAGGCGGGCGTGAGTGATCAAACCCTCTCATTAAGACCCCTTGCCTCCCCAACAGGCGTGGCAAAACAGACCCCTTGTTACAACGTCACTTCGCGCAGGCGTCGTCGTTTCTTGAATCGGTGGCTTAAGGCGCTGGCGACTGTTGCCGGGCGCATCAAAATCAAGTCCGAGCTCCGCAGACGCATCCGACATAATCGGTACTGGGTCAATGAAGCTAATAAATACGGTATCGAGACGTTATGCGAGCTGATGCTGGCTATCCTCGATGATCTCGATTTAAGAGACTGGCAGACCCGGCATAACCTTGAAACGCTGGCCGAACGTGCCGGTCTGGCAACACACAGTGACGCAGGTCATAAGTCGATTTCACGTGCCAGCCGTGGATGTGATCGCCTTTTCTGGCTCAATGCCATTATCACCGAGAAAGCGCAGTTCAATCCCTATGATGCCCGTTGTGCGTGTAAGCATATCGAGGTAACAGAGGATTTCTTCGCCATCCTCGGCATACCGCTCAAACAGGTGTACCGCGAACGCGCCAGGCTGCTTAAGGCCGACCCGGAGGAAATGATTACCTCATGGGACAGCCGCCTCATTGCTATCAGGGTTGAAAACTGGAAGCGCAAAGCGATGGCCGGACTCGCCAGGATGCAAGCCAAGCGCCAGGCAGCTCGTGAACGCAAAAAGGAATACTACTCACCGACCACAGCCTGAAATGGCTCCCACTGACCGCCTTAACTGGCGGGGATTCCGCACGTCCTGAGTAAATCACCGTCTAAAAAACAACCCGAAAAAGTCCAGGTCAGGCACATTCGACGCCGGTTATGTGCTTCGATGGGTGAGATTCAATGAACCTGCCGGATAAGCGCTGTACTGATTGTGGGTAAGTAATCATGAAGTGCAAACGGAGTCGTGCAATTACTCTTTGGTTTATCTTTTAATTACTTACGTAATAAAAGATAAACCAAAAAAGAAAAACATTACTGTTATCCCCTTGAGTAAGTGGATAACTGAACGGCAGCGGCGCAAGCGCCTCAGAGATAGCACCCCACGCTAAAGCGCGGGGCAGTTAAATGAGAATCCGCCGAGGGATAACAGCTTGCCTGTTAGCCGTCGGCGGATTAGACAAATCCGGCAACGCCGGATGCGTCAGCAAAGACCGCGGATAGTCATTCATACACGCTCGTAAGCGCCTCTAACGAGCCGCTAACGCGGAGATACGCCACGACTGCGGCAAAGCCTTGTCGTGACCACTCCGACCGCGCACATAAGCACCTGAGCCGCTTTTAGCGGGTATGGCTTAGCAGGGTAAGGGATGGATTGATGATCCCTATTGATCTACTACCGGCTTCGCCGGGCTTCGTCGGCCTACCAACTCAGGAATATGTAAGCCTGGCGCACCGACTTTCATGCGCTAACGCGCATACAGTGGACTGGCTACGCACTGCTCACCAGTCCTGACACCCTCTTTCAGGAACACTGAATAACCCGGACACCGTTCACCTTGCCGGCAGCAGCTGGCCAGCGTCCTGCAGCGGCTTTTTGAGAAAGCATGAAATCATATAAAACAATCGGTTAAAGAATTCAGCGCAAATTAAAACTCGCTCAGAAAATCTGAAAGAAAACCGCTTTTGTGTGCCTGCGGGTACTAAATCCGTGCGACTCAGTGCACAACGCCGCTGGGAAATAGGTGTTGTAGCTTTTCCCACAGCTCGATCAGCATCAACACATCCGCCAGGAACAGGCGCGGCGTGCACAGGGTTGTCTGGTAAATCCGGTATAAATTTTTCATAGCCAAAGCCTCATGGTGGTTGTTCACCAAAATTGTTGCGTCACGACATTACGCATACCCGAGAAGTTTTCGCAGCCAGCCTATCCGCAGCCCGCCTCCGTTTCTTCGTGCGGGTTGTCAGCTGGAAGTGTGACCAAAGGGGGGCGGGCTTTCTTCTTGGGGTTTGTCATGAAGCCCAGACTAAAGGCAATGAATGCAGCGTTCCTCTTGGGGGTTGGCAGCTTCCGGCATGAATGAACGCCTGCCGGGTTTTTGTGGTGGAAGGGGTCAGTTTGGATATCGAAAATTATTGTACGTTAAGGTTATCTTTTGTACTGCCTGGCTGCGATAAAGGAGATTGACCATGTTGACAGGCAGCTTTGAGCGAGAAGCAGAACTACTTACATACTTCTCGTCTCTTAATGTCAGATCAGTGCAGCTCTGCGGATCCACAGAGCTGTAGGCTAATTTAACTGATCCTCTGTTTATTGAGTCCTGATATAACTTTTTTTGCACTTAACAGAGAGAGCAGCGGGGCAGCAGCCATCACTGCAAAAAGCAACCATGCAGCGGATGATGCACCATCCTGCCCGCCGGGCATGGACAACCCACCTGCATTCGCCAGCATACCTGCGACCGCTGAGCCCAGCGCAGTGGCAAACAGCTGGACCGTAGTAATTGAAGTAGCTGCTGTATCCTGATCGTCAGCGGGTGCGACCTGGAGAATACGCGTCAGTAAATGCGGCCAGCCCAGCCCGATGCCAAACCCTACCAGGGTCAGGCCCAGACCAATCAATGAAAGCACTATCCATTCTCCTCCGGCAGAGCGGGGTGTGCTGAGCGCAAGTACTACCATGCCCGCCAGTACCAACATTGGCCCAACGGCGATAGCGCGCTTGATGCCCCGTCCTTGCCAGCCGGAACTCCAGATTTCTGATACCGTCCAGCCTGCAGCCATCAACGCTGCCAGGTATCCCGAGATGAGGGGAGTCTGCCCATGCAGGATTTGTAAAAAATAAGGGATAAAGGTTTCACTCGTCATGCCAATAATCAGCAGCCCCATGGTGACGTAAAGCGCCAGCAAAGGCGAGTTCAGCCGCAGCGCATCACGCGGCAACAGACGGATTTCACTGGTCAATTCCCGACGTATCAGCAACAGGATCAGCACAACCGCAACGCTGATCCCTGCCACATTAATCGCCACATCAGGTGACATGCCGCCTGTGCTGACCGCCATAACGGCAGCAACCAGCAGCAGCAGCTGCATTAGCGGAAGCTTGCCTGCAGAAAGACCGGCTGCAGGCTTGTTTGCGGGAAAGACGAGCCAGACCAGCAACATATAGAGCAGCGTGACAGGTACAAGCATGCCAAACGCAGCGCGCCAGGCATTCATTTCCGCAAATATTCCGCCTGCTGCGGGACCCAGCAGCGTCGCAACGCCCCACATACCGGAGATAAGCGCCATCGCGCGCGGCCAGAGCTTTTCGTCAAAAACCGTATAAATCATGGCATAGCAGAGCGCAAACAGAAAACCACCGCCGAGGCCCTGTAGCGCCCGACCGGCGAGCATAACTGGCATAGTCAGCGCCAGCGCGCAGACCAGGCTGCCTGCAATAAATAATGCAACCGCGACCAGATAGGATCTGCGCGCTCCCGTCAGCGCCAGCAGCCGTGACGTTAGTGCTGAACCCAGAATGGAGGCCACCACAAAAAGCGTTGTATTCCATGAATAGAGCTCAAGACCACCTATTTCGTTAACCACCGAGGGAAGTACAGTGGTTGCGATGTAAATATCGATCGCATGTAGCGCTACTCCTCCTGAGAGCGCAATAGAGAAAAACAGGTTTTTACCACCCAGTAAATCACTCCAGCTTCCTTCCTGCACTGACGACATATAAGCCTCCCGGCATGCGTTGCGTCAAATGTCCCGTTGCTGGCTGCAACAGGATCCGTTACATTAATAAAACAAGTAAGAACTTGGATTATTGAAAGGAGTGAATTAATTTGTCAAGCAATCGCTTGTTAAATAGCACTAACAAAGCATCTGCGACGTCCGAGCGTCTCCTTTACCTGCTTAAAACGCGTGGGCCGCTGCAGTCAGCGGAAGCGGGTGAAATACTTGGCATGACAGCCGAGGCAGCGCGCCAGCAGCTTACCAAACTTGCCTCGGCAGGCCTGGTGGAAACCTATTCTCAGAGTCAGGGGGTTGGTCGCCCCAGTCAGTTCTGGGCGCTGACCGAGGCGGGACATAACCGTTTTCCGGATACGCACTCCATGCTCACGGTTCAGCTACTGGATACGGTGCGCCAAACCTTTGGCGAGGAGGCCATTGACCGTCTGATTGACCTGCGCGAGCAGACCAGCAGGGAGAATTATCTGCGGGAGTTGAAAGGCGAGGTCAATCTCAGAGAACGGGTTGCGCGTCTGGCATTATTACGTTCGCAGGAAGGTTATATGGCGGACTATGAAGAGCTGGCGGATGGAACCTTACTTTTTATCGAAAATCACTGCCCAATCTGTGCTGCCGCTGCCGCCTGTCAGGGGTTTTGTCGTGCTGAATTAAAATTGTTCCGAGAAGTTCTCGGCGCAAAAGTAGAGCGTGTAGAGCATGTTTTAAATGGGGCAAGACGCTGTGCTTATGCCATTTTTCAGCTTCCTGAGCATTGATGTGTTCTTGTATACCAAACGTCCGCTTCTGGCACACAGCGGACTTTGCTTACATAGGTGATGCGTCGGGCTACAAGTCACAAAAGTCGTTACACGGTCTAACTATTACGCCATGACTGCAAATACACACCGTTATTCCAGCTTTTCAGGCCGATTCATTATTCTTATAAAGCGCTTGTATCCAAACTGACCCCTGGAAGAGCTAAATTAAGACCTATCGTGGAAACTTGGTTTCGCACATCTCATCTATGAACCCTACGGCCATTCGTGAGCCGTCACTTTTCAGACTTGCCAGAACGCAGTCTTCGTAGCTGTGAGGTTTGGTCAGATAATGATAAGCAACACAAAGTAAAAAAATAAAAAAAGCTAAAATGATAAGATTTTTCAGTGATTTGTTGCTGATTTCAATGTTCATAATAGTCCTGTTTGCGGTCTGTACGCCGTTTAGAGTCAAAATGCATTGTATCGGGAATCCCGGTGTTTTACCGAGTCCGGGAAAAAGACTATCCCATCCCTTTTTTTAACGGACAACCGCTAAAAACCGGTGCCGTTAATGCCTTTTATGTTAAATCGCTGACTTTCATAAGATAAACGCAAGGTCAGCCACGTTGCGCCATCAAAACGCGCGATTTAGCCATTCAGAGCCGCCAAAACTCCCACAAAACCGCATGTTATTTTTCTGTTAAAAACAAACATATATTTAACATAATTAACATTTTTCCAGCTCGTCGCCTTTTCACCGCATCAGCAGCAAAACAACACTTTCTATTTTTCTATAATTATAGAATAATAGAATTGTGGTTACGGAATGTGCAGCCTTCAAACCCATAAATTGTGTTGTGCAATACAATTGCTTTACGGAGACGATGTAATGACTGATATCAAACCCGCCATCAAAGCCTACAGCGAGCTACAGGAAGCCTACGACTGGTTTAACGCAATGCTCTTTGACCGATCCTTGCCTGACTTGTTAATCACCTTACAGCGTGGCCGTAATACCTTTGGTTACTTCGCTCCTGAACGCTTTACAGGTGAATCGAGCATTTCAGAGCTGGCGATGAATCCTGATTATTTTGGTGGCCGTTCCCTGGCCGATACGCTCTCAACGCTGGTACATGAAATGGTGCACGTCTGGCAGCACTATGCGCCCGTGAAAAAATGCCGGGGCGGTTACCATGATCGTGTTTGGGGCGGGAAGATGGAAGATATTGGGCTGATGCCATCTAATACAGGCGTACCCGGTGGGAAAAAAACTGGTCAGCAAATGACCCACTACATTATTCGTGGTGGCCGCTTCCAGAAAGCCGTCTATGACCTGCTAAAAAATGGCTTCTCAATATCCTGGTATGACCGCTGGTCTACCGGCGCTGCTGTCATGTCGAAGATTAACGGCGATATACTCGATGACTGGCTGGCCGTCACTGATGAAAATGATACCGATCTGATTAACCGTCTCACCCTGACCGTCAGCAAATCGCGCCCTGAGTTGATGGCAGACGATGACGAGGCGGCAGTGATGATTAAACCGCCGGTTAAGGGTACAGGCACCCGGACAAAATTCACCTGCCCTGAATGCGGTGTGAATGCGTGGGCGAAGCCCTCCGCCGTACTACTCTGTGGTGAGTGCGGGTGCCAGCTTGAGGCAGCAGAATAAAAAAAAAACTATAAATCTATAATTATATAGTTATAGGTTTATATTTACTCCGGTATTCGGCTGCGCTACACTTCCGATAACGGTATATTTTTCTATAAAAATATTTATATAGGGGGTTCTATGACAGCGGTTATAGCTCTTGCTAACGGGAAAGGGGGCGTGAAAAAGTCCTCGATGTCGCGCGCGATCGCCACTGAATACACCAAAGCGGGGTGGGGTGTCCTCGGCCTGGACATGGATATCGATCAGGGGTCGTTCCTGGACTGGGGGCAACGCCGTTTGCGTAATGGCTTTGAACCGCCGGTAACCATCCAGGGCTGTGGCACCGTTTCTCAGGCAAAGAAACAGATTGAGTCAGGTCAGTGGGATTTGATTGTCATAGACAGTGCGGCATATGCCACCAAATCACTACTCAGCCTTATCGACATTGTTGATCTGCTGGTTCTGCCTACAGGGTTTAGCGTGGATGATCTCAGAACGACTGTAACGACTGTTAACGCCTTGCGAAACAAAGGGCATTCAACAGAAAAAATGGCGGTGGTTTTTGCGGGGGTCAGTGAGAGTGAGAGTGAATATCGAGCTGCCGTAGAATATTTGCAGCCGTGCGGTGTGCCGGTTATTCCAGGTGCTATCCCGTTTCTGACATCGTTCAGTCAGGCACAGGATAAGGGGCTTGCGCTTACTGAGTCTCCTTTTCCTGGTCCTCGTCAGAAAGCTGATGACGTTGTACAGGGCGTTATCGACAGACTGACAACACTGACGCAATAGCATATAATAATATAATTATATTTATATAGGAGGTGACATTATGGCGAACGTACCAGCAAAACCCCGCAACACCAAAGGCGAGCCACCGAGCCAGCAGGACACCGAACACGGCTTTAACCCGACCCGGAAAAGCGCCGACGGGCGCAAAGCCCAACTGAATCTGTATATTGATATGGAGCTGAAACGCGAGTTTCGTTCGATTGCTGCGGCTAATGATATGAAGCATGGCGAGCTGTTTGAGGCTTACCAGGAGTTCTGGAAAAAACATCACTGACACATCAGGTCACCCGGCATCTATGCCGGGTGATGGCCTTACTGCATATGGTTCAGCCACTTCTTCTCATTCACCCTCTTCTCCAGGTCGGAAAACAGTGCTCCCCGGGTAATCGTACCCACAATAAAAAGCGTCAGCAGCGCGATGATTGCTCTTGCTGATACCTCGGCCAGCGATGACGGCACCGGTTCGCCTGCGCGCTGTATAAGGGCTCCCATCGCAAAATAGCAGATAAAGACGCAAATAAAGCCCAGAATCCCAATACGTGCCGCCCATTCCGCGAGGCGGAATAACCAGTATTTCACCGGCATCGACTGTTTCAGGTCACGAATGATCAACTCATCGACTTTATGCGTCAGCGGATGAAATTTTGTTAAAAACATAGCTCCCTCGCCCATCAGATAAATACGTAAAAATAGAATTATATAATTATACGATTCTATTTGTGTTGGTTGCGCCACTTCCAGGGCTCAACCGGATTAGATGCAGACCACAGCCCGATTCTATGCTGTCTGGCCTCCTGTTCAAGCCTTAACATATTTTCATCACTGGCGCGGCCGTGATAACGGTAAGCCCACGCCATACCGGCTTTAACCTGCTCGGCATTGATATTGACGCCATTGATAATGACCGTTCCCAGCCAGCGACCATATCTGTCTTTGTCCTGGGATTCTATCCGGCTGATCTTCTGAGCGGCCAGATTAATCAGGTTCTGCTTTGCTTTTTGCCCGAAGGGCTGCGAGGACTCCGGCGCATCGATGCCATTCAGGCGCACCCTGACCATCTCGCCACCGGTAAGAACCTGCACCGTATCGCCATCAATCACGCGAACGATACGGCCAGTAAAGTCAGCCAGGCACAAAGCAGGGTGCATCGATGCGAATAGCATTAAAGCTGCTGCTGCACGCTTCATTTAGAATTCCTTATAATTATATAAAAATATAAATTACCTAATCAGCTGGCGCTGATTTTTCCAGTTCTTCGATGGTGCGGAAAAGAAACATTTCCCGGTTCTTACCTTCAAAAGGCACGGGAACACTGTTTCTGACGACCGTTTTAATGCTGTCAAAAAGCCTCATGAGGGCGGTTTTAATCCTCTCATCCGGCGCAACGTACATGGCATAGTGCCAGCGTCCGGCATCACTGGCGGCCAGATGACTGTTAATGATGTTGATGTAGCGGGCGCGTGTTTTAAGGGAGCGTTCGGTTTCTACTGCGACAACAGCCCCGCTGTTTAATGTAATAATTCCATCGGGGCGATGACGAACGCCCGGATAACGCGCCTTAAATTCGCTCCGATCACCATTAATCCAGTTCTTCCCGCCCTTTTCCTCAAGGGCAATTCGCACACGCTGGTTAAGGAGCCGGTGCTCAAGCGTCCAGTACCTGAGTTTTCCGGGTTCGAAATAACCCGGAAAAACGTGATCATCAGCAGTGACTACCATTGCGAGCCCCTGCATTGTTATTCCCCATATGGTTATTTTTTGTTTTATACCAGGGATTTCATGCTTGATAATGAAACCCTCTTTTACAGCGCGGTTGAGTATCTTATATAAAGGGCTGTGTGCGTTCTTACTGAAACCGAGGACATTACGCAGTGTATTAAAGTCGGAATATGTTTCCTCCTTAAGGAAGCTCAGAAGACTAAGCATTTTACTGGCTGACGCTTTTTTTCTTTCCGTTACGTCATGAATAAGCATTTTTTTCCTCACAAGTCAATAGATGGTCTTTCCTGCTCACTTTCATTAAAGGCAGGCGATGCGGATTTATCCTCAAAGGAAAGAAGCTCGATATACTTTTTCTTGGCTGGTATATGGTAAAGCTTGGTGGCTTTTGCCAGGTCATTTTGTGTGAAAACGAAACCAACGAATTTAGGAAGGTTAAGAAGCATATTTGAATCGATATAGTATCTTTCAGCCTGCCTTATCATCCTGTCAGTATCCATTTTCTCAGTAAGAGATATATCAGTTGTGACCTTTCTCATTTCATCATCAACAAGAATAGAGCCCGTCATTCTTGCTACCCACTCTGCTGTATCAGGATCGCGCAGACGATAAACCAGCATGAATTTGCAGTTTTCAACCACAGAACCGGCAACGGCATCACCATCTAAATCTGCGGGGCAATCGTAAAGGTCTTTTATTGACTGGTGAGCCATTAATATATGCACGCCTTTATCCCTGGCTGCGCCTAAACCTTCCAGAGCAGGACGTGAGAGATGATATTTAAGCTCATCAAGGAAAATGGCAATTGGCCGGGGCTTCTCTTTTATCCTGTCTCGTGTCTCGGCGATCTGAATCAGTCGTGTGAGTATCATACGTTGAGCAGAAATAATTTTCTGATTGCGCATTGAACCAATAATGTAACAGCAGCCGCCCTCGTCAAATATCTTTTTAAGAGAGAAGCCGTATGTGGCATTTATTGAGTTAACCAGCGCTATCTCCTCTAACTCACCATAGAATGCCGGGACATCTTCCTCCAAAGATTTAACAAAGTCTGTGTTAAATAAATCGCGTAGTGTCATTCCTTTTTCATAAATCGCGGATGTTTTCCTTGCTGCCCTGCGGTCAGCGATTCGATAAAAGTCTGCACCCTCTCCTTTTTTAGCCAGGCTAAAGCCTGCGTTAAAAAGTTCTTCCAGTTGCTCATGATTAATATCAGCTAAAAGGTCTAGCTGGAAATTAAGGTCATTAAGGTTTATCAGTGTGAACTCTTTCCCGGCAACGCGGCAGGCTTCACGGAGAACGTGCGGAGCCCATTCATCGTTTTTCGGGTCTTCAACAAATACGCCTTCGTCTAATAAGATTGCCTGATAAAGAAGAACAGAGGCGCTTACACCTTTACCGGAACCGGTTGTACCTATCATATCTGCGTGCTGAGACTGAAACTCTTCAACCGTTATATATTGCGGGTGGTCATCTTTATCTAAGCCAATGAATACACCTTTTGAAATGTCGATGTAATTAAGTGGATTATATGTGATGCTGTCAGGCAGCATTTCCTTTACTTCCCTTACGTCTGTTCTTGTATTTCTTTCCAGTTTGCTCTTTTTAATCATCCGGTGTTTAAGGTGGTCGATTTCCCCTGCCAGTAATCTGCGTGTCATTATATGGAAAAATAGACCGATAAAGGTGAATGCAATCGTCAGTCCCCAGAGTACCGGCTTGAAGATAATATTGTTATCGAGAACTTTAAACAGGTAGCTTAAGCCCTGTATGGTAAGCGGTGATATTGTTCCGAAAATAAAGAAGAAGATAGACGCACACGCTACACTTTTTAACCAGAATGGTGCGTTTTTTCTTTCCTCTCTCGGCAGGTGGAATATAAAAGGAAGCGTAAGCCCCGCCAATATTGAGAGTATTACCGGGCTGTTTTGCAGCCATAAGAGAAAAACAGAAAAGGCGTCTGCAAAGCCATTAAGCCTTTGCACCAGATGTGATCCCATGTTATTTGCTCCGGGCGTAATGTCAGAAGAATGGGGGCGATTCATGGAGTCAAAGCATCGAGTCGCGGCGCGACTCCATACAATGACTCCATGACTCGCCCCCATAAAACCCAAAAAGATCATGAGCGTCAGAGACGCTCATGCCCGTTCTGCGAGCTTTCGGGTAAAAGCCGACCAGTGGTCGTCTTCCTCCCGAAACCCGCGCAGGACGGGCAACGGCGTGTATCATTCCGGTCGGGCTGAACGCCCTCACTGCATGATACATGGGGGTAATGTCAGGGCTGGACGCCCTGCCAAAACCCCCAACGTCAAAAGCGGCACACCGTCGCGCGCTACGCGCGACCAACCCCTTTAAGACGCTGCGTTCAGCCTATTTTTCCTCGCAAGCTCGTAAAAATCGGAACGCTGCTTTAAAGGGGTTGGTCGCGCCTAATCGGTAATATTCCCCGCTGGGGCGGGAAATATTACCTGGCTGCGACGGTGTGCGGGGCAAGCCCCCCACAAAAAGCGGCACGTGGGCGTGCCTTTTTGCTCGCTGGGGCGGCAAAATTTTTGCGGCTCCCCCCGGCCTGCTCAATTCGCTGTGGGCGAATGTTCGCAGGTGGGCGCGGATGCTGAAAATTAACAATTTCTCCGAAATTGAATTTTCTTTCCGCGCTCCACTTCCTTATTTCACGTCTTAACAATTTCTCCGAAATTGAAGCCTGAAATAAGGAAGCCTAAAACCATCGGCTCCGGCTTCGTACTTGGGTGGATTAGCCAGGTGTTTACTCTTGCTGGTCTCGTATTTCTCTCCAGCATTCTGCTTCTGCCTCTTCAGCTGCGCGAATTGAATCATCGTCAATATAAAGGCCTTGAGACGCTGCGTAATCTGTCAGTTTAGCCGCGTCGACTGCATTAAGGTATTCGGTGTGGTTTCGTAATTCATTTAACAGACGTGCATGGTAAACTTCATGATAAAGGCCGCATCCGTGATGCGCACTCTTTGAAATATTATCCACAACCTTTTTCACTGAAATTCTGTCCTGCTCTTTTGAATATATATTTTTAATAAACAAGTCTTGGTTGTTCATTTCTAACTCCTTTTTTATGTGAGTTAATTGTGTTGATTTGATTGCGGCGTTACAGGTGAGATATGTAAAAAAGCGCCACGGTTCCAAAGATGACTGTTACTATGAATATGGCTAATGAACATAGCGCTATTTTTAAGTAGCGAATGATTTGGCTCCCCGAAATTAATTAGTGTTCAGTGGATGATGGATTTAAAAAAAGTGCTCAATGAAATAAAATAATGACCAGATTACAAGTAAAATTAACAGGGCGATTCCGATTATTAATTTTAAGTTGTTCATTTTATCCTCCGCGTTTTCTTCCGTATTTGGATAAGATGGTGTTTATTGCTTCTTTCCCTGCGTCAGGACATTCGCCAAGAAATGCTTTTCTGGCATCAAAAGTACGTCCTGGCTGAAAGCCGTGCTTGTTCTTTTTGACGATATTGAAAAAGTCGCGTTCTGCTGATTTGCATTCGCTGCCGCCGCTATTTCCTGTTGCTTTCCCATACATGCAAAAAGCAACTTTGCACGGGTCAGCTGCGAAAGAATAAAATGGCGCTCCGGCGAACAGGCATAGCAATGCAGCCGAAATGACGGTTCTTTTCATATTTAACTCCTGATTGTTATCTGGTGTTAACGCGAGAAATAAATGCTCGTTTCACTGCATGCGATACAATTCAATGCTGGCTGATATTCAATAACTCCTTTTGCTCCATGCTGGCGAAGCCAGCTTTTAGCTTTAAAGAAGTTATCACCTGATGGAGTGCTGATAACAATTCGAGGGGAGTGCGCAGCGGCGTAAAAAACTGCTGGCGTCCATAACATATCGTCAAAATCTGTTGCACGTATTACAGCTGACCATTTCCCGTTAACTTCTCTTGAGGGGATGATAATACTGTTATCATTCCATTGTGGCATTGTGCTGTTAACGGAGTTTCCGGGCTTTTCCCATTCCACCGGCACTGGCGGCGGTGGAGAAGAACATCCGCAAAGTAATAATGTAATAAAGATGGTGTGCTTTACATTTATCATGATTTCATAGCCTCGAAATATTCTTTTCGATGTGCAGGACGGAAATAAATGTCATTCATTCTGCGGATATTGCCGTCCAGATCGATGCTCACAATAACGTCCAGGCTATCCAGCACTTTACGTAACATAAAGGCATAGGGAAGTTGTGCGCATTGTGGGTTTTCATAGCAGCGCGTAATAAATCCGTCGATGGCTTCCATTGCCGAACCAGCATGAATAGACGTCATACTCCCTTCATGCCCTGAACCTGTTATTTTCAGGAAGTCCCAAGCTTCGGCTCCCCTGACCTCTGTTAATAATATGCGGTCGGGGTTCATCCTGTAATTCCAGCGCAAAAGACTCGCTGGCGTAACAATCGAGCCTTTTTCGTCTGATGACTCAGACGGATAAAAAAGATGCACATAGTTTTTATGTTTAAAGAACGTAATTTCGGGGTTGTCCTCAATGGTTGTGATCCTGAGGTCAAGCGGGATATAACCTATCAGCATTTTCATATAGGTTGTTTTCCCGGTGCTCGTTTCACCTGCAACAGCAATGGTTTTCCCGTATTCAACGCACTTTTCCATAAAGAGCGGAATGTTTTTTGTATTGTACAATTCAATTAGTTCGGCATCGTGCGTTTCGGTTTGTTCAGAGCCCGTAACACGATTATAAAATCCCGCATCAATGTATGACTGATGCGGGATTTGTACTCTCGAAGGTTTTCGGATTGTGACAGAAACCGTGCCGCGCTCACATGCCGGAGGTACAACCAACTGGCAGCGTTCGCCAGATTCCAGCGTGGCCGACAGCCCCGGCTTGATGTCCTCTATGTTGTCGTTGTGATGCTTTGCCAGGCAGCGGGCAAAGTTATAGCAGTCGTCATAGCTGAGAGAAACGGAGTGCTGTGTCCACACGCCATCAATTTTCGTAAACAGCTCATCAGGACGGTTTACAGCAATTTCTGTGAGTCCGGGAAGCTCAAGGAATTCACCAAAAAACCGTTGCTTATAGCGGTCTAGAGAGATGTTAGTAGCCGTCATTCCTTCATCCTCAGTGTATAGATATTGGAGAAATCAATATCCTGTCCGGTGATCAGGTTGATAATTTCCCCCTGGTTTTTGTAGAGCGTGGGCGGGATGTTGATACTGTTCTCAAGCGTGGTTCTCGCCATATCCGCCATCGCCTGCCGACTGTTCTCCGTGTAGTCCGTATTTCTGTCCTTCTGTCCGGCACTGTTTGATGCCCACGCCGCAACATCGGGGATCATGCCGACCAACAGAGCCCCGGCGAACCGGTCGGAGAAATGGTTATCAACCCACCCATCCATGCCCGCCTCGCCCAGGGCTCCAGCGGCGCTGGTATCTACCATTGGAATATCGAGATAGGGTTTCTGTTTGGTTCGCAGTTTCGTAATGATGACGAACGCCCGCCCCTGGCCGTGCTTCATTCCATCTTCGCCCCCTGTCCGGTATATGCCTGTTGCCGTTGTACCCTTCTCAATCAGCTTGGTATTACCGCTGGCGCTCCAGATGTCGGTTGTGATCGTACAGCGCAGCTTACCGGCTCGGTCAGAGACGAAGCGATAATCCAGCGAGCATGGAATGGAGCGGTTTTCAGGGATATAGAGATCAGGATTAAGCGGGATGCGCCGAACCACTGCCGGGCTTTGTCCGGTTGTGGCCGCTGCCGCATCTTGCTGTTGCCCCTGCCCCTGCCCCTGCCCCTGAGCCTGGGCGGGCGCCGTGGCGTCCGTACCGGTTGCGCCCGACAGCTGCGCCATCTCCTGCTGCCGTGTTTTCACCTGGCCTTGAGATGAGGCCTCGCCGTCACGGCGCACCAGGAAACGAGCCTTATCGAGCTGTAACGGGGCTGCCGGTGCTGCCTGTCCCGTACCTGCTGTATTGTTGCCCTCGGTGCTGCCCTGGCTGTTGTCCTGCTGGGGCTGTTCCTGCTGGCCAGTGTCAGTGGCCATCCCGAGATCATTACGCTTGCGATAATCAGTCTGGTTTGTCTGCGGTGCTGGCTCCTCCTGTTTCTCCTCTTTAGGCTGAGCGAGAAAGTTGCGGTATACCCAGTTCCCGCCCCATGTCAGGAAAATCAGGGCAACCGCGACAAGCGCCAGAAAGGCTGTCATTTTTCCGCGCTTGCGCTTTTTCAGTTTATTGACGGCGGGTTGTACCGGGTCTTTTTCATCGTCGTCCTGCTCGTTGAGCATGGCCGCCTCTCTCCTTGCCCGTGCTTCGCGTTCGAGCTCCGCCACATCATCACCGGCTTGCGCCGGTGCCACCTGGTGTTCATCAGGTGGCAAAGTCTGGTCTTCATCTTTCATGGAATTTTCCTTTATATAAAAATATAAATATATTTTTATAAGTTAATTGCTTTCATGCTTCTCGACCCGTTCAACCTTTGGCGATACCGTTGAACCATCGGGAGCCTGAACCCGGCCATAGCTTTTGTTTTCCAGCCCCACAACGGCATTCCCGGAGCGAAGCACCAGACGCGGCGTAACCTCCTGGATAACCAGGACGGTGTAGTCGCCTTTTTTCTGAATGCCGGTGTTTACCGTGTGTTCCTTGCCGTTCAGCTCTTTAGTTACTGAGGGAATGGATTTGGCCGGAGAGAAGCCCACAAACGTAAATCGCCCATCGTCATAGGCGAAGTCGGGATCAATGCTGAAACTCCCTTGCCCCGGATATTTGGTGTAATCCCAGTTTCGGGGCGTCTGCGCCGAGTTCAGTGATTTCTCAATGCGGGCTTCTTGTTGCTTCTGCTCCCACTCTTTTTGTCTGGCCGACGCTTCCCGGTTCGCTTTATCACGCGCCTCTCCGGGATAGCTGTAGCTGACCTGGAAAGCCGGTTGCTGAGCCGATTTATCATCGATAACGTTCAGCTCGACGTTGTAGAGGCGCTTGGTGGTGACAACCAGCATGTTTGTATGCCAGTCCTGGCTGTTGGGTGGGATGACGACCTGGGCGGTATTACCGTCCTGCCCTGGCGCTCCCTGCTGGAGCGCGACCGGACGAACATACACGCGGTTGGCATCTTTTTTAGCCTCCCAGGCTTCATCAAAGCCTGGTTTGGCATCAATAACAGCCTCGTCACTGTCGAAGACGAGCGTGGTCATAAAACCGGGCTTGGTGTTGATGACGGTTACGTTCTGCGGGTTATAAATAACCTGCTGAACCCTGGCATCGTAACGGCTTGCCTGCGGCATCGCCGCCCCCCACGCCGCGCCGGACATCATCAGCGCAAGGAATACAGGCGTAATTTTGTTCATCATTCACCTCCCCGGATTTCACGGTCTGTCTGCCAGCTCGTGACGGTAAAGCCGAAATAGTTAACCTCGCGCTCTTCGTCGCTCATCTCTTTATTCGGGTCAGAGTGGAACGTAAAACGCGCATCCCAGTACTCGTAACGGGTCTGGTTATCAACAAGGCGGCGAATAGTCTTTTTGTACCGGATAGTGGCGACCTTATCGGGAGCCGTGCCATCGGTGATCTGACTGGACAGGATGTCAATCTTCACCGTGTTAGCCCCGTTGTTGTAAACCTTATCCGGGGCGTTTTTACCGGCATACAACGCCAGATAGTCATTGTTGACCTCAGGGCTGTTGTACATCTGAACCGTCTCGTAATCGTCCTGGAGGGAGGGATAGACGTAGCGCTCGCGGATTTTCACGTAATTAGCCGCCATCGCTTTCTGATAGGCTTCCTCAGCCGTGATACTGGTTTTTGATGCACGGGTTATGTGCTGCGTTCGACCGGTATGATTGTCCACGGTAACCAGCTCCACTGTTGTCTCTTTAAGGGGCAACATCACCAGAATTGCAGCGACGGCCAGAACTGCGATCAGCAGCCCCGCACCGCCCACCACGAAACCGGCTTTCGCTGCGCGTTTGTCGCGTTCGATTTCCCGTTGTTCAAAGCTGCGGGACTCAGCAATTAATTTCTGTTCACTCATGGCCGTTCAGCTCCGCCATAATCTGAGGGGTGTTTACGGGTTCGCCCTTTCCGCTAAAGGCAGGGGGAAGTGAGTTCCGGGCACAGCCGGAAAGCGCGCACAGCAAAGCCAGCGCAATCAAGCGTTTCATAAGTTATGTCCTTACTGATTTTTTCTATGAAAATATGTTTATATTTTCATAGATTGAGGTGGCGATATCTGAGAGAGGTTAACTGTTGAATTTTTTCACTGCTGATTCCCGCGACTGTGCCAGCCTGCGGGCTTCATTGCGGGCAATCATTTGCTCGATAGCATATTTACGCGCTTTCGATGCGTTGTAACCTGCACCGCCTCCGGGTGTGGGTGGTTTGCCTGCACTGGCATCTTTCCAGCCCTGAATATTGTCCCGAACAGATCGCGTTGTCTGCTTCGTTGCGCCCCCGGCCAGCTTCCCGGCACCAAAGGCAGCCGCACCAATACCCATAGCAGCAAGCCCCTGCATGGAAACCGTTGCGCTCGCACCGGCCAGCGCTGCGGCCAGCTTGGCTGAGATGTAAACCAGTATTGCCGCACAAACACCGGCAAGGCAGACTTGCGCGCCCAGCTCAACAATTGCCGAATTGTCAGCAACCCTTGTTGCCTTATCAAGCACAAGATTTAAATAGGTCACTACGATTCGTAACGAAAGAGCCGAAAATAAAATAGTTAGTATTGCTGCGAAAATATTTTGCAGCCAGTTGTTAAACATAGGGCGAAGGAAACCATATATCAGGCAGAATATGAATACCGGCGCAGTAATGCTCAAGAGCAAAATCATAACCTCGGCGACCATAGAAACGAAGGCCGTGACTATCATCAATACAAATACTCCTAACCATACATAGAATTGAGCCGTCATCCCCTCATCTTTAATATATGTAGAATCATCCATGTCATGCAGCGTTTTACCCAGCACCTTAGCCTTATTCCATAAGGAATCTAGTAATTGCCAAATACTATCACTGCCTGAAAAGCCCTCCTTTAATCCATTAATTGCGTCGATTACACCATCAAGATAACCCTCGGCGTTTGCTACAAAGGAAAGGATGATCGCCATCCTCATGATGTCCCAGACTACATCCTCCATTGGCGTGGAGAGCTTGCCTGCTAAGGTCTGGTAACCGCGCCATGTGATGTAAAGGGTGGCTGACATAGCAGCCAGCCCCATCATCATGGAAGAGTAAGACATCATCAATCCCTTTGTGGCGTCTGTAATTCCTCCGATGAGGTATTTATCAACACCAACAAAAAGACCGGCGCTCATAGATTACTCCTCTAAGTTGTTTAAATCTGGAGTGGGGGCATTTAGTTGCTTGATTTGAGAATGGGCTTCATTGGCGTTCTTGCAGTTTTCCGATGCATCTCCCGATTTTTGGCATTTTTCATAAACAACCTTTAATTCATCAGGATGTTCCCGATACCATTTTGTTGTTTTAGCTTCTTCTTTACACCCAATTACCGCAAAGCATAATGCCAGGGATGAAGCTAAAATTGTTTTTTTTGATAACATGAATACCTCATAAGTTATTTAGATCAGCTGTTGGTGCATTCAGTTGCTGCTTATTCCATTGCTTGTTTCTTTCTTCCTTAAGCACCTGTTCACGCTTTTCAGCAGCCTTTACGCTCATTTCCCATTGATTGGTCAGCGTATTAAGCATGACTGATTTTAGCTGAATGCTGTTTGCAAGGTCTTGAGATTCCTTCGAATCTTTCGAAAGTGCGATCCGGTTAGAAAGCCTGTCTATTTCTGCCAGTGTTTTGTCTACATCCCGTTGAATGTCGTTTGTCTGCTCCAGCTGTACAGCCTTGTTGATAACCTCCTGTTTGCAGACATCCGCATAACTCCCGGACTGGCCTGTGTTGCAGGTATTGAATATTTTGTACTTCTCGTACAGCTCATCGAACTGACCGGAAGACCCCCCGGACATCAGCAGGTCATTGAGTGCCTGTCCGGGTTTACGAAGCCTTTCAAGGTCTGCTGTCAGGCTTTTGGCCTGATTAACAAAATCAGCAATGTCGCGCGCGCCGGTGGCGGTTGCCAGCTGGTCTTTATACGCCTGAATCTGGCTCTGGTAGTGCTTCGCCGTTTCCATCCAGCGCTGCGCTTCTTTGAGCCATTCCGTCTCGCGCATCGGGTCAGCATCAACCAGAACGGGGATACCGGCATTTGCCAGGGGACTTGCCATCATGCAGACGAAAAAAAGTGCACGAAAACGAGTTTTCATAGAGAGCTCCTTTTATCAGAGTGCCTTAGCCATGTAGGTATCAAGCCACTCATGCGGCTGCATACCTTCACGGTAAATGGATTCGAAGATTTCGAGGTTAGGGGCGTCGCCGCTCATTACTTTCGTGTAACGGCCAATCCCGGACAGATCGAGCGTGACACGTGCTGCAAAGCGTTTGGTATCACCACGTCTGAACTGATTTTTAACTACAACATACTGGCGGGCTTGAGGGTCCAGCCCTTTAACCACGTCGAATACCTCAGGCTCAAATTTCATGCCGTCAACATAGTGAGACCTGTCGGCGCTGGGGTTGGCCGCAAGGATCTGCGTACCGCACTGCTCGATTACCGCCGGTGCGATGTCATCCTTGATAATTTCGTGAGGCGACTGCGTACCCACGACCAACATCCCATTGAGCTTACGGATGGTTTTCAGCTTGTTATAGGCAAAATCCTTGAATACCGGGTCACGCAGCCACTTCCAGAATTCATCCATATAGATGACCAGGCGACGACCATCAAGCAGGCTGGTAATGCGGTAAAGCAGATAAAACGATATCGGCGCACAAACGTTGCCATCGTCCAGGAACTCAGTACCGTCGATGCCGAAGTTATCGCAATTGCTGATATCGAACGTGTCAGACTCGTTATCAAACACCCAACCAAACTCCCCACCCTGCGCCCATTGGGATAGCCGGATATCCAGACCATTCTCCTGGGCTTCCTTTGTGGCCGGTTCTGGTAACTGCTCCCTGAGCCGGGTAATACCAAAACGACGATATTCCGGCTCATCGCTCATGACGGCATTAACCGCGATGCTCAGACGTTGTTCATCACGTGGAGTGATCGTTGAGCCGTTACGGGTACAAAGGATTTTCATCAGTTGTTTGATGAAGTTGATATTGCGTTTGTTTGCCGGCAGAGAGAATGGATTCCACCCTGTACGCTCACCACTGATAACCCGATAATAACGCCCATCAAGCGCCCGGATGTTCATTTCCGCGCCCCTGTCTTTATCGAGGTAAACAGTCGTAAGCCGTTTGGTTCTGGCATCAGGCGAAAAGCTGTCTGCCCGCCTGTATTTCTGCTGCATGTTCTCGAGGAACGTCATCAGCATGGTTTTCCCTGAACCGTTCGTACCAAGGATGCAGGTACTGGCCGGGTTTTTCTCGTCAAACTCATCCTTATCAGCGAGTGTGTTATGCAGGTTCAGATAGTACCCATCGCCGGACGGTGTACGCAGCAGCGCCATCGCATCACCCCACGGCGCATGATCGCGCTTGCCGGGGTAGAAGTTATGGAGCGCGGCCAGCTCGACAAAGTTCTGGCTGCTCAGTTCGCCTTTACGTGGCCGCAGATTGTAGTTACCAGGCAGCTGCGCCATGTAGGCCGCTGAGAGCGATATCTCTGCCGGAACCGGCGTTATCCCGATGTTGTTCAGGGCATTACTGATTTCATTGGTATCGGCAACCAGGCTGTCCAGCGTCGGTGAATGCACCATGATTGAAAAATGATGCTTACCATAGGCAATTTTTCCCGAGGTCAGCAGGTCTAGCGCGACATCCAGATCGAGACGCTGGGAAATCGCATCATCATCTGAGCTCATGAGCAACCGGCGGGTACGCTTGATTGCGTTTTTCGCTTCTTCCCTGGACATACAGGTGTACGACTGTGTGATCACATAATCACACGGCGCATACAAAAGGGAGTCCATCATCCCGGTTCCCGTTTCCTCTGAGAACTCTTTAACTTCCAGCCCACGAAAGTAGCTTGTGCCGCTGACGTGATTAATCTGGCCGGATTCAGCGGAAAAGAACAACGCCGCAGCGCCCATAACGTCATACGCCGGTGTGCGCGTAACGCGAACTCTCCGCCACTGGTGAGTCAATAGGTACTCATAGAACGCCAGCTGAGACGAATACACCGCCTTACCTTCGGTGAAGGTGCCAAGAGAACGCGCACCGTAGCGCGAAAACGCTGTGTCCAGGGTGCTTTTGATTTCCAGCATTTCCTGTAATGCACCGTCTAGCTCTTTAAGCTTTTCAGTGTCTTTCATGCGTTTGCGTTCTGCCTTTTCCAGCCCGACAAACGGTCTGAAACAGACCGTTATAAAAAGCCGGTTCCGGCGGAATGGCGCATCTTTTAGCGAGGCATAGTAGAGCTCGCTGATCTTATCGGCATAAGGATTGCCCGATTCCTTATGCAGCGAGTCCGTAAACTGCTCCCGGATGTTGTGGACATAGAAGGTAACCGGCAGCCCTTCGAACGAACGGATAAGCCCGTGTAGCTGATTTGTGCCAATCTGGAGTGTCTCTTCCGATTCGCAGTCGAACGGCGTACCCATAACCTCCCAGGTGCAGTAGAGGTCACTTTTGGGTGAGCGAACCACATTCGGATGGATATGCGAGGAATACGGAATGTATTTCCTGATAGTGGCACTCTGATTTAATTTCATGGCGTCGATAAACTCCGTGATATCAACAGGCTCATGCTCAACCGGCATAAACGTTGTTGCGCCAAATAAACGATTTGCTACTGGTTTTCCCCTGGCTCTCAGCCATACGGCGATAAGGTTGAACCGCATCGGTTCATTTCTGGTCAGTGATTTCATCACCAGAAATTCAACAGGGAGCAACAGGAGGAGGGAAACAGAAGTCCAGATAGCAACGATGATGGTTACGCCAGTGACACCCAGCAGGGGCACCATCGGCACCCCCCACAGCGCCGCCGGGCGTTTCATTGCCTTAAGCAGCTTTGCCATATGTGCAGCCTCTTAGCCCATAAGAAGAGCGGCGATTTCACTGCCCCCGCCAATCAGAACCGCGCCAATGACGATATAGCCACAGCTTTTAAGGCTGTCGCCATTCCAGAGGGTTTTGTAACCAATCCAGATCACAGCGATGGTGATAGTGATGGCCGCCAGAGCGTGCAGCCCTGTAGCGATTTTTTGACCAACCGTGTTAGCACGGGCAAACCCGTCCGCAAATGCCGGACTGGCCGCCAACGCTGCCAGTGAAGGTGAAACACGGGTTAGCGCTTTAAACATATTCATTTGTCTTCCTCGTTTTTGGTTAAGTCTCGACTTCCGCGAATAACCTTCGCGGGATAGTAAATAGCCGGTGATTTTTTCTGTCGCAGCTGTGTGGGAACGCCGCGCACAACCGTGGCAGGCCAGATAACTTGCTGACTTGGGGGAGATTCCACTGGAACCGCTGTGAGGGTTGCCGGTGAAGAAGCCTTGTCCTCGCTAGTGCCTGGCACGGCATAGCGCGGTTTATCCGGGGAATAGCCAATCCTTTGCACGTAACTTGTTTTCGCTAACGCCGTCTCTGGCTGCTGCCCGGTGTTGAAATTGCCGGAGTAATAGCAGCTCAGCGCCCGTTTAAGGGTGCCGCCTCGCTCATAGCAGTCAGTGATGATTTTTTCGTAAACAGAAAGGTTGGTGCAGGGATTGAAAAGGTCGCTGGCTGTGACGCCGTAGGTATCAAAATTGGTACTGGTGATCTGCATCAGTCCGACAGAATAGCGGCGGCCTTTCGCCTCTATCTGCGTAACAATGCGCTGCGCATCCTCCTTATTTGTTGGCATGTGAGTGATAAAGCCCTTATCGCCTGGCTGCCGTTCTGGCTTGGGGACTATCTCTGCAATGGCGTAAGGGTTAAATCCTGATTCGACCCTTACCACATCGAGCGATGTAGAAGGGTGTACGGTGGCGGCACACTGCATTGCCACCGCCAGAAATGCTGAGGTGGAAAGCATGGTAGCCTCACAACGTTAGTTGACGGGGGCACCCTGCGGAGCGTCGTTATCATCCTTCGGCTCAAGCAGTACAAGCTTTCCTGAGACGGAGATACCGGGCGTGATCATGATGTTCAGCCCCGGTTTTCCGTTATGGGGAAAAGCCGCGCCGACTTTCGTCCAGTACGTGCTTTTTTCGCCGTTGTCGCCGGTGGGAACTTCTTGTGTGACGTACACGTGATAGCTTGGTTTACGCATGAATTACTCCTTCTGTTTATCTGCTAGCAGCTGCTTAAGCAGCTCGGAATGAGCCTGATCGCTGAACTGGTCGATCAGATAGTGGAGAAAGGTACTGGGTCGGATATTGGCCTCAGACAGATAGCTGATTTCGCGGGCGTGTTTAGCCAGGTCCTGATATCGGCCTTTGCCAATGTAAATCACTGCCGTACTTGATTTGCCTGGTACGCTTTTCGGCATGAGATGAAAACTCCTATGAAAAAAACACCGCTGCTTGTAAGGCGGCGGTGTTGAGGGGTTATGTTTGATTAGTCTTATTGGTTTTGAAGCAGCCTTGAAAAGGCAACCTGGCGTTGGAGCGGTGTTCGTATCTGAGAGAGTTCTTGAATTTTGAGCAACAAATCGGGTGAGATATTCCGACATTCGAAAACGTCTTCATCAGGATTAAGCGCCAGAAGACGGGCGCACTCAATCGCTGTTATCACCGATTCAGGCACGGTGCATGGTGCTGCACCGAAGCTGACAAAACCATGAGCACCCGGAATGGATGTAATGGTTGAGGTATGAACAACATTAACGTCGAATCGCAGAAAGAGATAACTGGGGAAAAGCGGTTTCTCTTCCTGGCGAACCGCCCGGCAGTCTGTGCGGGGCGTAACTTTAATGTAACGGGGGCAGAATACCTCAACGCCTAAGCCCTCAGCCCTGCGGCTAATGC
>NZ_JAALFP010000021.1:0-31531 GCF_011800325.1 Pantoea sp. EKM101V | reverse complement strand
CGCCGATGGTAGTGTGGGGCCTCCCCATGCGAGAGTAGGGAACTGCCAGGCATTATACAAGTGAAGAAGCCCCGCACTGACGTGCGGGGCTTTTTTACGTCTGCAGATCGTGAAAAACCGCCTTCTGATCCCGAAAACTGCCTGAGAACACATCTCCGATACGGTAAACTACGGCCAGATAACTCAGTTAAGGCCGTCAAATGTCCAGCCAGCATCCCTCCTTAAAAGCCGACAATACACTTGGGCTTGAAGTACACACACAAAAACGCATCGTCGCTGAGACGCCTGCCGCCATTCTGGCTGCATGGCAGGCCAGCCAGCAGGATCAAACGCCTTTCCTTGTGCTCGGTGAAGGCAGCAATGTCCTCTTTCTGGATGATTTTGCCGGAACCGTGGTACTGAACCGCATTAAAGGCATCACCATTCAGGATGAATATGAGAGCTGGAAACTGCATGTCGGAGCCGGTGAGAACTGGCATGAGCTGGTCAAAAGTACCCTGGAAAAAGGGATCGCCGGACTGGAAAATCTGGCGCTGATCCCGGGCATGAGCGGCTCGGCACCGATTCAGAATATTGGTGCTTACGGCGTGGAGTTAAAAGATGTCTGCGAATATGTGGATGTGCTTAATCTGCACAGTGGCGAAACAGAACGTCTGGATCGTGAAGCCTGTGAGTTTGGCTATCGCGACAGCATTTTCAAACACCGTTATCAGTCAGGCTATGTCATCGTCGCAGTCGGGCTATGCCTGCCTAAGAAATGGCAGCCTGTCCTGACCTATGGCGATCTGAAAACACTGAATCCGGCCATCGCCAGTGCCTGGGATGTCTATCACGCTGTGTGTCAGATGCGTCAGAGTAAGTTACCGGATCCGAAAGTCACCGGAAATGTCGGCAGCTTTTTTAAAAATCCGGTGGTGACGCAGGCGCAGTGCAGCGCTCTGCTGGCCCGGTTCCCCGCCATGCCGCACTATCTGATGCCAGAAGGTGAAACGAAGCTGGCAGCGGGCTGGCTGATCGATCAGTGCCAGCTTAAAGGCTATCGCATCGGGGGCGCAGCCGTTCATCAGCAGCAGGCTCTGGTGCTGATCAATGCTGACAATGCCCTGCCTGCCGACATCGTGGCGCTGGCCAGAGCGGTACGCGCCCGGGTAGGGGAGAAGTTTGATGTCTGGCTTGAGCCTGAAGTCCGGTTTATTCAGGCACAGGGTGAATGCAATGCCGTCGAGGTGATCGCATGAAAGACCACAATGTCCCGTTAAAGCTGGTCGATATTTTGTCTGACGGCGAGTTTCACTCTGGCGAGCAGCTGGGTGAGACGCTGGGAATGAGCCGGGCTGCCATCAACAAGCATATACAAACACTGAAAAGCTGGGGACTTGATGTCTATACCGTCACTGGTAAAGGCTACAGTCTGCCTGCGCCAATCCAGCTACTGGATGAGCAGGCGATTCTCGCGCAGGTTGAGCAGGGCAATGTCTCGGTGATACCGGTGATTGACTCAACGAATCAGTACCTGCTGGAGCGCATGCATGACATGCCATCTGGTGCTGCCTGTATTGCTGAATATCAGCAGGCGGGGCGGGGTCGCCGGGGCCGTCAGTGGTTCTCTCCATTTGGCGCTAACCTCTATATGTCGATGTACTGGCGCCTGGAACAGGGCCCCGCAGCGGCGATGGGCCTCAGCCTGGTCATTGGTATCATCATGGCGGAGACATTACGCTCACTGGGCGCAGATGAGGTCAGGGTAAAATGGCCAAATGATATTTATCTTAACGATCGCAAACTGGCGGGTATCCTGGTTGAACTGACCGGGAAAACCGGCGATGCTGCGCAGATTGTGATCGGTGCAGGTATCAATCTGGCAATGCGAACCGCTGACGCCTCCCAGATTAATCAGGGTTGGATTAACCTGCAGGAAGCCGGGGTAACGGTGAATCGCAACGAGCTGGCAGCTCGTCTGATTAATCGTCTGCGCGAGGCACTGCCACTCTTTGAGCAGGAGGGGTTAGCGCCCTTTGTGGCACGCTGGGCCGCGCTGGACAACTTCATTAACCGGCCTGTTAAGTTGCTCATTGGTGAACGCGAAGTGCACGGTATTGCGCGCGGTGTTGACAGCCAGGGTGGGCTGTTACTGGAACAGGATGGCGAAATAAAGGCATGGGTTGGCGGAGAGATATCGTTACGTCCTGTCTGAATAAAAAAGCCTGCATGAATGCAGGCTTTTTTATCACTGGCGTTATTTACGCAGACGGACTTTATCAACAGCGTGATCGCCGCTTTTCGTCATAATCAGGCTGGCTCTCTCTCGTGTCGGCAGAATATTTTCCTGCAGATTGAGCCAGTTAATCTCTTTCCACAGGTTACCCGCTATCTCAACGGCTTCCGCCTCGGAGAGCTGGGCATAGTGATGGAAGTAGGAGTCGGGGTCGGTAAAGGCACCCTGGCGGAATTTCAGGAAGCGATTGATGTACCAGCTTTGCAGAAGATCTTCTTCTGCATCGACATAGATTGAGAAATCGACGAAGTCAGAAACAAAGACGTGATGGGGGTCATGAGGATAGTCCATACCGCTCTGTAAGACGTTGAGCCCCTCAAGAATCACAATATCCGGCTGCTGTATGACTTTATCGCCATCAGGGATAACGTCGTAAATCAGATGCGAATAGACCGGAGCGGTAACCTGACTGGCTCCTGACTTTAAATCTGAGACGAAATTGACCAGCCGGTGCATATCGTAGGATTGCGGGAATCCTTTCTTCTTCATTAAGCCACGCTCTTTGAGCACGGCATTAGGATGCAGGAAGCCATCCGTGGTGATTAATTCCACCTTGCGATGTTCAGGCCAGCGGCTGAGCAATGCCTGCAATACACGTGCTGTCGTGCTTTTACCGACGGCAACGCTACCCGCAATACTGATGATGTAAGGGATCTTCTGCCCGTTGGTGCCCAGAAACTGCTCCAGTACAGCCTGCCGACGCACATTTGAACTGATATAGAAATTAAGCAGGCGCGAAAGAGGCAGGTAAATTTCTGCCACCTCTTCCAGAGAGAGGTCCTCGTTGATGCCTTTCAGCTGCGCAATCTCTTCCTCTGATAGCGTCATAGGAACGGAATCACGTAATGCTGCCCACTGCTCACGAGTGAATTCTAAGTAAGGCGTTGTCAGGGGAGTCGTTTTATCCATAAGCATGCATCTGACCGCAAATTCATTGCTATCACCGGTGTGTTATCCGATAAGCAGGACAACGCAGGTGATTTGAATCACGAATCGCTGGTTTATCAGTGAGAACAATGGGCTGGAGGGTATCACCAGTATGGCTTTTAACAGAAGTAAAAAGATAACTGTGATCTCGCTTTCGTCGGTATAGCCACAAAATGCGCCATTACCCAAGCCATTAACGACTTTATAACAGTCAATGAGCCTGTAAAGCCGTTACAGGCTTCTTCCCGCCCATAGTGCGTAACACCCTTGTTACCTGTCCCGGTGCCAGTGCCACGCATTAAGACCTGTAAGGAAGCGAATGCGATATCCCCTCAATAAGCACACCATCCGGACCCTTCTGCCGGGTGCTGTTGAAGAAAAGGGATATTGCCTGCAGGAAATAACGGCCTGTGAGCTTAGCCTCTAACCCAAAATCATCCTGACGTGACGAAAAAAGCGTCAGTCAGCGCATGGGCGGGATCTTTTTTCAGGAATAAGCGAAATAATCGGCGTAAGAACGCTGGGGGCAGGCATCGTAAAAAGAGGGGCAGGGGGTGAGTGGAGCCAGAGTAAAGTCGAGAAAAAAGGGCCTAGCTGGACAAATATTCCGCAGAAAACCACGAAATTGCGATGATTTGCACAAATAGTAAGCGATAGAAAAAAATATGCGATTTTTTAGTTGCATCCGAACGCCGACCTTCCTAGAATGCGCGTCACTTGATGCCGGCTTAGCTCAGTTGGTAGAGCAACTGACTTGTAATCAGTAGGTCACCAGTTCGATTCCGGTAGCCGGCACCAATCAAGTAGGTGGGATTCCCGAGCGGCCAAAGGGAGCAGACTGTAAATCTGCCGTCACAGACTTCGAAGGTTCGAATCCTTCTCCCACCACCATCCCGACCTCGCGGTTGGGTTCAGATAAACGGCCTGTTTATCTGTCAGGTGAGTCACTTCTCACCCTGAATTCAGACTGAGCGTTAGCGAAGTCAACGTCGGTCAGCTTCGCTGACGGACAGTAGGTAGCAGAGGCATTCTCTGTTATCTGCAAGCTACAGAAAGAACAGGTAGCCGAGTTCCAGGATGCGGGCATCGTATAATGGCTATTACCTCAGCCTTCCAAGCTGATGATGCGGGTTCGATTCCCGCTGCCCGCTCCAGATGTGCTGATATGGCTCAGTTGGTAGAGCGCACCCTTGGTAAGGGTGAGGTCCCCAGTTCGACTCTGGGTATCAGCACCACTTCCTTTAATCTCCCTCCTGATTTTCTCTGTAACTTCCTTGCAGTCAGGCATTGCCTGGTTAATGTGATGATATCATTGATATATCCGTGTCTTAGAGGGACTAGCGATGGCTAAAGAGCAATTTCAACGTAACAAACTGCACGTAAACGTGGGCACCATCGGTCACGTTGACCACGGTAAAACCACCCTGACTGCAGCAATCACTACCGTACTGGCTAAAACCAACGGCGGCCAGGCGCGTGCATTCGACCAGATCGACAGCACCCCTGAAGAAAAAGCCCGCGGTATTACCATCAACACCGCACACGTTGAGTATGAGACTGCTTCACGTCACTACGCTCACGTTGACTGCCCAGGCCACGCCGACTATGTGAAAAACATGATCACCGGTGCTGCGCAGATGGACGGCGCGATCCTGGTTGTTGCTGCGACTGATGGCCCGATGCCTCAGACCCGTGAGCACATCCTGCTGGGTCGTCAGGTTGGCGTTCCTTACATCATCGTGTTCCTGAACAAGTGTGACATGGTTGATGATGAAGAGCTGCTGGAACTGGTTGAGATGGAAGTACGTGACCTGCTGTCACAGTACGACTTCCCAGGCGACGACACTCCAATCGTTCGTGGTTCTGCTCTGAAAGCGCTGGAAGGCGAAGCTGAGTGGGAAGCGAAAATCATCGAGCTGGCTGAGCACCTGGACAACTACATCCCGGATCCGGTTCGTGCGATCGACATGCCGTTCCTGCTGCCAATCGAAGACGTATTCTCAATCTCTGGCCGTGGTACCGTTGTTACCGGTCGTGTTGAGCGCGGCATCGTTAAAGTCGGCGACGAAGTTGAAATCGTAGGTATCAAAGATACTGCGAAATCAACCTGTACCGGTGTTGAGATGTTCCGTAAGCTGCTGGACCAGGGTCAGGCAGGCGAAAACTGTGGTGTTCTGCTGCGCGGTATCAAGCGTGAAGACATCCAGCGTGGCCAGGTTCTGGCTAAGCCAGGCACCATCAAGCCACACACCCAGTTCGAGTCAGAAGTTTACGTTCTGTCTAAAGACGAAGGTGGCCGCCATACTCCGTTCTTCAAGGGCTACCGTCCACAGTTCTACTTCCGTACCACTGACGTGACCGGTTCAGTAGAGCTGCCAGAAGGCGTTGAAATGGTAATGCCAGGCGACAACATCAAAATGGTTGTTACCCTGATCCACCCAATCGCAATGGACGAAGGTCTGCGCTTCGCAATCCGCGAAGGCGGCCGTACCGTTGGCGCGGGTGTTGTTGCTAAAGTTATCGCATAATCACCGATAACGTTTGACGCAATGCACACGGAAAGGGCATCATTTGATGCCCTTTTTGCACGCTGTTTCATAGAACCTGGCTCATCAGTGATTTTCGATCATAATCATTGCTGAGACAGGCTCTGTCATGCGGCGTTGGATACCGAGTTACGCCCCAAAAGCTCATTCGGTTTGGACGCCTCGCACTGCGGGGCAGAATAGTTTCTGAATTATTGTGGCAGGTTGGTTTATGAGTGCGAATACCGAAGCTCAAGGGAGCGGGCGTGGCCTGGAAGCGGTAAAGTGGGTAGTAGTCGTATTACTGCTGCTTGCAGCGATTGTAGGTAACTACCTCTATCGTGATGTGTCACTGCCACTGCGTGCGTTAGCCGTAGTTGTACTGATCGCAGCGGCTGGCGGCATTGCGCTTTTAACGACCAAAGGCAAAGCGACCGTGGCTTTTGCTCGTGAAGCAAGAACAGAAATGCGTAAGGTTATCTGGCCAACCCGCCAGGAAACGCTGCACACCACGTTAATCGTTGCCGCGGTTACCGCCGTGATGTCACTGATTTTGTGGGGGCTGGATGGTATTCTGGTCCGTCTGGTATCGTTTATCACTGGCCTGAGGTTCTGAGATGTCTGAAGCTCCAAAGAAACGCTGGTACGTCGTACAGGCGTTTTCCGGTTTTGAAGGCCGCGTAGCACAGTCGCTGCGCGAGCATATCAAATTGCACAACATGGAAGAGCTGTTTGGCGACGTCATGGTTCCGACTGAAGAAGTCGTTGAAATTCGTGGTGGCCAGCGTCGTAAGAGCGAGCGCAAGTTTTTCCCGGGATATGTACTGGTTCAGATGGTGATGAATGACGCCAGCTGGCACTTGGTGCGCAGCGTCCCGCGCGTGATGGGTTTCATCGGCGGCACATCTGACCGTCCGGCACCTATCAGCGATAAAGAAGTTGATGCGATCATGAACCGTCTGCAGCAGGTCGGCGACAAGCCTCGTCCGAAAACGCTGTTTGAACCAGGCGAAATGGTTCGCGTTAACGACGGTCCGTTTGCTGACTTTAACGGTGTGGTTGAGGATGTGGATTACGAGAAGAGCCGCCTGACGGTTTCTGTCTCCATCTTCGGACGTGCAACACCGGTTGAACTCGACTTCGGTCAGGTGGAGAAAGGTTAACCTCTTTCCGCTCACAATTTAGCTGTTGCAGCAGGCGCGAAATTTAACTACAATTTCGCGCCTTTTGTTTTTATGCGCTGGCAACGGCGTATAAATCGTTATCACGGGGAGCCTTTTAAAGGCGCTATAACCCAATTGAGGAAATATCATGGCTAAGAAAGTCCAAGCCTACGTCAAGCTGCAGGTTGCAGCTGGTATGGCGAACCCAAGTCCACCGGTTGGTCCAGCTCTGGGTCAGCAGGGTGTTAACATCATGGAATTCTGCAAAGCGTTCAACGCGAAGACCGAATCTCTGGAAAAAGGTCTGCCGACTCCTGTTGTTATCACTGTATACAGCGACCGTTCATTTACCTTTATCACCAAAACCCCTCCGGCTGCCGTACTGCTGAAAAAAGCAGCGGGCATCAAGTCTGGTTCTGGTAAGCCGAACAAAGATAAAGTCGGTAAAGTGACCCGTGCTCAGGTACGTGAAATCGCAGAAACCAAAGCTGCGGACATGACTGGTTCTGACGTTGAAGCGATGACTCGCTCAATCGAAGGTACTGCTCGTTCCATGGGCCTGGTAGTAGAGGACTAAGAAATGGCTAAGCTGACCAAGCGCATGACCGTAATTCGCGACAAAGTTGACGCGACCAAGCAGTATGACATTGCTGAAGCTGTTGCTCTGCTGAAAGAACTGGCGACTGCCAAGTTCGTTGAAAGCGTTGACGTTGCTGTCAACCTCGGCATCGATGCACGTAAATCTGATCAGAACGTACGCGGCGCGACCGTTCTGCCACACGGTACTGGTCGTTCAGTACGTGTTGCTGTCTTCACCCAGGGCGCAAACGCTGAAGCGGCAAAAGCTGCTGGCGCAGAGCTGGTTGGTATGGAAGACCTGGCTGAGCAGATCAAGAAAGGCGAAATGAATTTTGACGTTGTTATTGCTTCTCCGGATGCAATGCGCGTTGTTGGCCAGCTGGGCCAGATTCTGGGTCCACGCGGCCTGATGCCAAACCCGAAAGTCGGTACTGTAACCCCTAACGTTGCTGAAGCGGTTAAGAACGCTAAAGCAGGTCAGGTTCGTTATCGTAACGACAAAAACGGCATCATCCACACTACCATCGGTAAAGTGGACTTTGACGCTGACAAACTGAAAGAAAACCTGGAATCTCTGCTGGTTGCGCTGAAAAAAGCGAAACCATCTCAGGCGAAAGGCGTGTACATCAAGAAAGTCAGCCTTTCAACCACCATGGGCGCCGGCGTTGCCGTTGACCAGGCTGGTCTGAACGCAACAGCAAACTAATTGCTGCTTGAAACGGGCGAAAAATTCACCTAGAATCTTACGCCCGTTGTTCTGTTATTAGCAGAACAGGACACCAGAGAGTCAGATGCGACAGCGGCGTTTAACGCCTTTCCCTCTGATTCTGCTGCGTCACACAGAATTTAGGTTGGAGCCAGGCCTTATCCTGGCCTCCGTCCAAGACCGCAGGAGCTGTCTATCTCCGGATAGTCCGCTTAATACCCTGCGTAGACGGTGACAGAACCAAAAGAATTTTTTCTTAGCTGGATTCTGCTCACCGTGTTCGAGCGCTTATTTTCCCTTTTGGGTGAGTAAGTGAAGTGAGTTCCGGGGAAATCCTTTCCCGGTCAAATCCAGGAGCAAAAGCTAATGGCATTAAATCTTCAAGACAAACAAGCAATTGTTGCTGAAGTCAGCGAAGTAGCCAAAGGTGCGCTTTCAGCGGTTGTTGCGGATTCCCGTGGCGTTACCGTTGATAAAATGACCGAACTGCGTAAAGCAGGTCGTGAAGCTGGCGTTTACATGCGTGTTGTTCGTAACACCCTGCTGCGCCGCGTCGTTGAAGGAACTCAGTTTGAGTGCCTGAAAGACACGTTTGTTGGTCCGACCCTGATTGCATATTCTATGGAACACCCGGGCGCTGCTGCTCGTCTGTTCAAAGATTTCGCGAAAGCGAATGCAAAATTTGAGGTCAAAGCTGCAGCCTTTGAAGGTGAGCTGATCACGGCGGCCAATATTGACCGTCTGGCAACTCTGCCGACCTACGAAGAAGCACTGGCACGTCTGATGTCGACCATGAAAGAAGCCGCTGCCGGCAAACTGGTCCGCACTCTGGCTGCTGTACGCGATGCAAAAGAAGCGGCTTAAGGCCCTTTTCTTTTCTTCGTACCTGCTTACGTATAAACTTTTTCTGATTCTTAGGAACAATTGTCATGTCTATCACTAAAGACCAAATTCTGGAAGCTGTTGCAGCGATGTCCGTAATGGAAGTTGTTGAGCTGGTTTCTGCTATGGAAGAAAAATTCGGCGTTTCTGCTGCTGCTGCTGTAGCTGTTGCTGCGGGCCCGGCTGAAGCTGTTGAAGAAAAAACTGAATTCGACGTCGTACTGAAAGCTGTTGGCGCGAACAAAGTAGCAGTCATCAAAGCCGTACGTACTGCAACTGGTCTGGGCCTGAAAGAAGCCAAAGACCTGGTTGAAGCAACTGGCGTAATCAAAGAAGGCATCAGCAAAGATGACGCAGCTGCACTTGAAGCTGCTCTGAAAGAAGCTGGCGCTGAAGTTGAAGTTAAGTAAGACAACCTTCGGGTTGCAGTCTGAGTAGTTTCAGACTGATGGCTGGTGACTTTTTGGTCACCAGCCTTTTTGCGCTACAGGGTCTCAATGGGGTTTCACACTGTTTGTCCATTGCTACTCTTCAATATCTTTCTCTATCGACGACTTAATATACCGCTTTCCTGTGCGGGTTCCCTGCCTTCACAAAAGCGATGAAATGATTTAAGCGTGATAGAAAGAGGTATTGCACTGCTGCCGCGCAGCCAGTGAATCAAACAAAATCGTGTTGCATGAACTGTCCTGTCAGGACGGACAGCGTGGGTCGACTTGTCAGCTAGCTGAGGAACCCTATGGTTTACTCCTATACCGAGAAAAAACGTATTCGTAAGGATTTTGGTAAACGTCCACAAGTACTGGACATACCTTATCTCCTTTCCATCCAGCTCGACTCGTTCCAGAAGTTTATCGAGCAAGATCCAGAAGGTCAGTACGGGCTGGAAGCTGCATTCCGCTCTGTATTCCCTATTGCGAGCTACAGCGGCAACTCTGAGTTGCAGTATGTGAGCTATCGCCTGGGCGAACCTGTCTTTGACGTGAAAGAGTGTCAGATCCGTGGCGTGACCTATTCGGCACCGCTGCGCGTGAAACTGCGTCTGGTGATCTATGAGCGCGAAGCGCCAGAAGGCACCGTAAAAGACATTAAAGAACAAGAAGTCTACATGGGCGAAATTCCGCTCATGACCGACAACGGTACCTTTGTTATTAACGGTACCGAGCGCGTTATCGTTTCTCAGCTGCACCGTAGTCCTGGCGTGTTCTTTGATAGCGATAAGGGTAAAACCCACTCTTCGGGTAAAGTGCTTTATAACGCACGTATCATCCCTTACCGCGGTTCATGGCTCGACTTTGAGTTTGACCCGAAAGATAACCTGTTTGTCCGTATTGACCGTCGTCGTAAGCTGCCGGCCACTATCATCCTGCGTGCGTTGCAGTTCACAACACCTCAGATCCTCGATCTCTTCTTCGAGAAAGTGGTGTTTGAAATTCGCGACAACAAGCTGCAGATGGAGCTGGTGCCTGAGCGCCTGCGCGGTGAAACCGCGACCTTCGATATCGAAGCGAACGGCACCGTTTACGTCGAAAAAGGTCGCCGCATTACTGCGCGTCATATTCGTCAGCTGGAAAAAGATGGCATTCAGCACATCGAAGTTCCGGTTGAATATATCGCGGGCAAAGTGGTTGCTAAAGACTACATCGATGAGAGCACCGGTGAGCTGATTGTTGCAGCGAACATGGAGCTGTCACTGGATCTGCTGGCCAAACTGAGCCAGTCGGGTCACAAACGCATCGAAACGCTGTTCACCAACGATCTGGACCACGGTCCATATATGTCTGAGACCCTGCGTGTTGACCCAACCAGCGATCGCCTGAGCGCACTGGTTGAGATCTACCGCATGATGCGTCCTGGTGAGCCGCCAACGCGTGAAGCTGCAGAGAACCTGTTCGAGAACCTGTTCTTCTCTGAAGATCGTTACGATCTCTCTGCCGTCGGCCGCATGAAGTTCAACCGTTCACTGCTGCGTGATGAAATCGAAGGTTCAGGTATCCTGAGCAAAGAAGACATCATTGAAGTGATGAAAAAACTGATCGACATCCGTAACGGTAAAGGCGAAGTGGACGATATCGACCACCTCGGCAACCGTCGTATTCGTTCAGTCGGTGAAATGGCTGAGAACCAGTTCCGTGTCGGCCTGGTGCGTGTTGAGCGTGCGGTTAAAGAGCGTCTCTCTCTGGGCGACCTCGATACGCTGATGCCACAGGACATGATCAACGCGAAGCCGATTTCGGCTGCGGTGAAAGAGTTCTTCGGTTCAAGCCAGCTTTCACAGTTTATGGATCAGAACAACCCGCTGTCAGAGATTACGCACAAACGTCGTATCTCTGCACTTGGCCCGGGTGGTTTGACGCGTGAGCGTGCCGGCTTCGAAGTGCGTGACGTACACCCAACGCACTACGGTCGTGTCTGCCCAATCGAAACCCCTGAAGGTCCGAACATCGGTCTGATCAACTCCTTGTCTGTTTATGCACAGACCAATGAGTATGGTTTCCTTGAGACGCCTTATCGTCGTGTTATCGACGGTCTGGTTTCTGACGAGATCCACTACCTCTCTGCTATTGAAGAGGGTAACTACGTTATCGCTCAGGCGAACGCCCCGCTCGATGAAAACGGCGCGTTTGTTGATGACCTGGTCACCTGCCGTAGCAAAGGCGAATCGAGTCTGTTCAGCCGCGATCAGGTTGACTACATGGACGTTTCCACCCAGCAGGTGGTTTCTGTCGGTGCATCCCTGATCCCGTTCCTGGAACACGATGACGCCAACCGTGCTCTGATGGGTGCGAACATGCAACGTCAGGCCGTTCCGACTCTGCGTGCAGATAAGCCGCTGGTTGGTACCGGTATGGAACGTGCTGTTGCCGTTGACTCCGGTGTTACTGCCGTCGCCAAACGTGGTGGTACCGTTCAGTATGTTGATGCATCACGTATCGTTATCAAAGTTAACGAAGATGAGATGTACGCGGGCGAAGCCGGTATCGACATCTATAACCTGACCAAATATACCCGTTCAAACCAGAACACCTGCATCAACCAGATGCCATGTGTCTCTCTGGGTGAGCCGGTTGAGCGCGGAGACGTGCTGGCAGATGGCCCGTCCACCGATCTGGGTGAACTGGCGCTGGGCCAGAACATGCGTGTCGCGTTCATGCCGTGGAACGGTTACAACTTCGAAGACTCCATCCTGGTCTCCGAGCGTGTGGTTCAGGAAGATCGCTTTACCACCATTCACATCCAGGAACTGGCTTGCGTGTCGCGTGACACCAAACTGGGGCCGGAAGAGATTACCGCTGATATCCCGAACGTGGGTGAAGCTGCACTCTCTAAACTGGATGAGTCAGGCATCGTCTACATCGGTGCTGAAGTGACCGGTGGTGACATTCTGGTTGGTAAGGTTACCCCGAAAGGTGAAACCCAGCTGACGCCAGAAGAGAAGCTGCTGCGTGCGATCTTCGGTGAAAAAGCCTCTGACGTAAAAGATTCATCACTGCGCGTGCCGAATGGCGTGTCAGGTACCGTGATCGACGTTCAGGTCTTTACCCGCGATGGCGTGGAAAAAGACAAGCGTGCGCTCGAAATCGAAGAGATGCAGCTGAAGCAGGCTAAGAAAGACCTGTCTGAAGAGCTGCAGATCCTGGAAGCGGGCCTGTTCAGCCGTATCCAGAGCGTCCTGATCGCAGGTGGCGTTGAAGCAGACAAGCTGGACAAGCTGCCGCGCGAGCGCTGGCTGGAGCTGGGTCTGACTGATGAAGCCAGACAAAACCAGCTGGAGCAGCTGGCAGAGCAGTACGACGAACTGAAGCACGAGTTTGAGAAAAAACTCGAAGGCAAGCGCCGTAAGATCACCCAGGGCGACGATCTGGCACCGGGCGTGCTGAAAATCGTTAAGGTTTATCTGGCCGTTAAACGTCAGATCCAGCCTGGTGATAAGATGGCAGGTCGTCACGGTAACAAAGGTGTTATCTCTAAGATCAACCCAATCGAAGACATGCCTTACGATGAGAACGGTACGCCGGTCGACATCGTACTGAACCCGCTGGGCGTACCATCGCGTATGAACATCGGTCAGATCCTTGAGACACACCTGGGGATGGCAGCGAAGGGCATTGGTGAGAAAATCAACGCCATGCTGAAGAAGCAGGAAGAAGTCGCGAAACTGCGCGAATTCATCCAGCGTGCCTATGACCTGGGAAGCGATCTGCGTCAGAAAGTTGATCTGAACACCTTCTCCGACGACGAAGTGCTGCGCCTGGCAGAGAACCTGAAAAAAGGTATGCCAATCGCAACGCCGGTGTTTGATGGCGCGAAAGAGAGCGAAATCAAAGAGCTGTTACAGCTCGGCGGTCTGCCTTCTTCCGGTCAGATTACCCTGTTTGACGGCCGCACCGGTGAACAGTTCGAACGTCAGGTAACCGTTGGCTACATGTACATGCTGAAACTTAACCACCTGGTTGATGACAAGATGCATGCACGTTCTACCGGTTCCTACAGCCTGGTTACTCAGCAGCCGCTGGGTGGTAAGGCGCAGTTCGGTGGTCAGCGCTTTGGTGAGATGGAAGTATGGGCACTGGAAGCATACGGTGCCGCGTATACCCTGCAGGAAATGCTTACCGTTAAGTCTGATGACGTCAACGGCCGTACCAAGATGTATAAAAACATCGTTGACGGCAACCATCAGATGGAACCGGGCATGCCGGAATCCTTCAACGTACTGTTGAAAGAGATTCGCTCGCTGGGTATCAACATCGAGCTGGAAGACGAGTAACCCCCATTTCAGGCTGTGGTTCGCCGCCGCCTGAAAGCGCAGGGTTTAAGCGCTCGCAATTGTACTGGTTACGGGGCGTTCAATTTCGGTTGGACGCCCCCTGAGTCTCACTCCGACGGGAGCTAATCCGTGAAAGACTTACTTAAGTTTCTGAAAGCGCAAACTAAGACCGAAGAGTTTGATGCGATCAAAATTGCGCTGGCTTCGCCAGACATGATCCGTTCCTGGTCTTTTGGTGAAGTGAAAAAGCCAGAAACCATTAACTACCGTACTTTTAAGCCAGAGCGCGATGGTCTGTTCTGTGCCCGTATCTTCGGGCCGGTAAAAGACTATGAGTGCCTGTGCGGTAAGTACAAGCGTCTGAAACACCGTGGTGTGATTTGTGAGAAGTGCGGCGTTGAAGTGACCCAGACTAAAGTACGCCGTGAGCGTATGGGCCACATCGAACTGGCGTCGCCGACTGCGCACATCTGGTTCCTGAAGTCACTGCCATCGCGTATCGGCTTGCTGCTGGATATGCCACTGCGTGACATCGAGCGCGTGCTCTACTTTGAATCTTACGTGGTAATCGAAGGTGGCATGACCAACCTCGAGAAGCGTCAGATCCTGACTGAAGAGCAGTACCTTGACGCACTGGAAGAGTTCGGTGACGAGTTCGACGCTAAAATGGGCGCCGAAGCGATCCAGGCCCTGTTGAAAAACATGGATCTGGACCAGGAGTGCGAGCAGCTGCGTGAAGAGCTGAACGAAACCAACTCTGAAACCAAGCGTAAAAAGCTGACCAAGCGTATCAAGCTGCTGGAAGCGTTCGTTCAGTCTGGTAACAAGCCAGAGTGGATGATCCTGACCGTGCTGCCTGTTCTGCCACCGGATCTGCGTCCGCTGGTTCCGCTGGATGGCGGACGTTTTGCTACGTCAGATCTGAACGATCTTTATCGTCGCGTGATCAACCGTAACAACCGTCTGAAGCGCCTGCTGGATCTGGCTGCGCCAGATATCATCGTGCGCAACGAAAAGCGTATGCTGCAGGAAGCAGTCGATGCACTGCTGGATAACGGTCGTCGCGGTCGTGCGATCACCGGTTCCAACAAGCGTCCGCTGAAATCGCTGGCTGACATGATCAAAGGTAAGCAGGGTCGTTTCCGTCAGAACCTGCTGGGTAAACGTGTCGACTACTCCGGTCGTTCGGTTATCACCGTGGGTCCATACCTGCGTCTGCATCAGTGCGGTCTGCCGAAGAAAATGGCACTCGAACTGTTCAAACCGTTTATTTACGGCAAGCTGGAACTGCGTGGCCTGGCCACCACCATCAAAGCCGCGAAGAAAATGGTTGAGCGCGAAGAAGCGGTTGTCTGGGATATCCTCGACGAAGTGATCCGTGAGCATCCGGTTCTGCTGAACCGTGCGCCTACGCTGCACCGTCTGGGTATTCAGGCTTTTGAACCGGTTCTGATCGAAGGTAAAGCTATCCAGCTGCACCCGCTGGTTTGTGCGGCATATAACGCCGACTTCGATGGTGACCAGATGGCTGTTCACGTTCCGCTGACGCTGGAAGCCCAGCTGGAAGCGCGTGCGCTGATGATGTCTACCAACAACATCCTGTCACCTGCGAACGGCGAGCCAATCATCGTTCCTTCTCAGGACGTTGTACTGGGTCTGTACTACATGACCCGTGACTGTGTTAACGCCAAAGGCGAAGGCATGGTACTGACTGGCCCGAAAGAAGCTGAGCGTATTTATCGCGCTGGCCTGGCCTCACTGCACGCTCGCGTTAAGGTGCGTATCACCGAACACGAGAAAAATGAGCAGGATGAGTGGGTTGCGAAAACCAGCCTGATCGACACCACGATTGGCCGTGCGATTCTGTGGATGATCGTGCCGAAAGGTCTGCCTTACTCCATCGTCAACCAGGCGCTGGGTAAAAAAGCGATCTCCAAAATGCTGAACACCTGTTACCGCATTCTGGGGCTGAAGCCGACCGTTATCTTTGCTGACCAGACCATGTACACCGGTTTCGCCTACGCAGCCCGTTCAGGCGCGTCAGTCGGTATCGACGACATGGTTATTCCAGAGAAGAAAGTGGAAATCATCACCGAAGCGGAAGCGGAAGTGGCTGAGATCCAGGAACAGTTCCAGTCTGGTCTGGTTACCGCGGGTGAACGTTATAACAAAGTCATCGATATCTGGGCCGCAGCCAACGAACGTGTTGCCAAGGCGATGATGGAAAACCTCTCTACTGAAACCGTGATTAACCGTGACGGCGAAGAAGAGAAACAGGTTTCCTTTAACAGCATCTTTATGATGGCCGACTCCGGTGCGCGTGGTTCTGCTGCACAGATTCGTCAGCTGGCCGGTATGCGTGGTCTGATGGCGAAGCCAGATGGCTCCATCATCGAGACGCCGATTACCGCGAACTTCCGTGAAGGTCTGAACGTACTCCAGTACTTCATCTCAACCCACGGTGCGCGTAAAGGTCTTGCGGATACCGCACTGAAAACCGCGAACTCCGGTTATCTGACGCGTCGTCTGGTTGACGTTGCCCAGGATCTGGTTGTGACCGAAGATGACTGTGGAACGCACGAAGGCATCATGATGACCCCGGTCATCGAAGGTGGCGACGTGAAAGAGCCACTGCGCGAACGCGTTCTGGGTCGTGTGACCGCGGAAGACGTTCTGAAGCCGGGCTCGGCTGACATTCTGGTTCCACGCAACACCCTGCTCGATGAGCACTGGTGTGACGTGCTGGAACTGAACTCAGTCGACAGCCTGAAAGTGCGTTCGGTCGTAGGTTGTGAAACTGACTTTGGTGTGTGTGCACACTGCTACGGTCGCGACCTGGCACGTGGTCACATCATCAACAAAGGTGAAGCGATCGGTGTTATCGCGGCACAGTCCATCGGTGAGCCGGGTACACAGCTGACGATGCGTACGTTCCACATCGGTGGTGCGGCATCACGTGCGGCTGCTGAATCCAGCATTCAGGTGAAGAACAAAGGTACCATCAAGCTGACCAACGCCAAGTCGGTAACGAACTCGGCAGGTAAGCTGGTGATCACCTCGCGTAACGTCGAACTGAAAATGATCGATGAATTTGGTCGTACCAAAGAGAGCTATAAAGTTCCTTACGGTTCTACCATGGCGAAAGGTGATGGTGAGCAGGTTGCAGCGGGCGAAACCGTAGCAAACTGGGATCCGCATACCATGCCAGTTATCACCGAAGTGGGCGGTTTCATTCGCTTCACCGACATGATTGACGGCCAGACCATTACCCGTCAGACAGATGACCTGACCGGTCTTTCTTCGCTGGTGGTGCTGGACAGTGCTGAACGTACGTCAGGCGGTAAAGATCTGCGTCCTGCGCTGAAAATTGTTGATGCCAGCGGCAACGACGTTCTGATCCCAGGCACTGATATGCCTGCTCAGTACTTCCTGCCGGGTAAAGCGATTGTTCAGCTGGAAGATGGCGTTAAGATCAGTGCCGGTGACACGCTGGCGCGTGTTCCGCAGGAATCTGGCGGTACCAAGGATATTACCGGTGGTCTGCCACGTGTTGCTGACCTGTTCGAAGCGCGTCGTCCGAAAGAGCCGGCTATCCTGGCTGAGATCAGCGGTATCATCTCCTTCGGTAAAGAGACCAAAGGTAAACGTCGTCTGGTCATCACGCCGCTGGATGGCAGTGAGCCATATGAAGAGATGATTCCGAAATGGCGTCAGCTGAACGTGTTCGAAGGTGAACGTGTTGAGCGCGGTGACGTGGTTTCCGATGGCCCAGAGTCTCCACATGACATCCTGCGCTTGCGTGGCGTGCATGCGGTGACCCGTTACATCACTAACGAAGTGCAGGAAGTTTATCGTCTGCAGGGCGTTAAGATTAACGATAAGCACATCGAAGTCATCGTTCGTCAGATGCTGCGTAAAGCGACCATCGTGAGCGCAGGAAGCACCGACTTCCTGGAAGGTGAGCAGGCTGAATTCTCTCGCATCAAGATCTCTAACCGTGATCTGGAAGCGAACGGAAAAGTTGGCGCAACCTTCGTACGTGACCTGCTGGGCATTACCAAAGCGTCACTGGCAACCGAATCGTTCATCTCTGCCGCATCGTTCCAGGAAACGACCCGTGTCCTGACCGAAGCAGCAGTAGCAGGTAAGCGTGATGAACTGCGCGGCCTGAAAGAGAACGTCATCGTGGGTCGTCTGATCCCGGCCGGTACCGGTTATGCATACCATCAGGATCGTATGCGCCGTAAAGCGGCGGGTGAAGTTCCGGCTGCACCGCAGGTGACTGCGGATGAAGCCTCAGCCAGTCTGGCTGAACTGCTGAACGCCGGCCTCGGCGGCAGCAAAGACGATTAATCGTCCTTCGCCTGATAAAAACCCTGCTTCGGCAGGGTTTTTTTTGTCTCTGATTCAGCCATTCCAGTCATTGCGGTCGATGCCGATATCTTTCAGCTGACTGTCACTCAGTCTCGACAGAATAGCGCGCGTTTCGCGCCGCAGCTGCCAGCGTCTGAAGCTGCGCCACAGATAACGGAGCAGAAGGTAAGGCGTAACGGCAAAAGGCTTAGCGGCGCGATTTTCATCATATCCCATGATCGTTTCCTCAATGATTGGCCTGAGCACTATTTTCCGGGGATACACCTGTATGATACAGACTCAAAAATCACCTTTTATTAACATACAGATTGAAGAGATCGCGATCTGAATGGTAAAAAAGGAGCCTGACTGTACTGGTCGCTCATCATCACGCTGGCAGGAGAGGATACAATGACCCGCTATGAACATCTGGCCACGTTGCTGGCACAGCGTATCGAACAGGGTTTTTTTCGCAGCGGGGAGCGTCTGCCCTCTGTGCGCAGCCTGAGTGCGGAACATGGGGTGAGTATCAGTACGGTGCAGCAGGCTTATCGCCTGCTGGAAGAGAAGCAGATGATTATCCCGCAGTCGCGCTCCGGCTATTTTGTGGCGTCGCACAAAGCCACGCCGCCGGTACCTGCGCTGACCCGTCCCGTGCAGCGGCCTGTTGAGGTGACGCAGTGGGACGCGGTGCTGGAGCTGCTCAACAGCCGGCTGGAAGATGACGTACTGCAACTGGGCAGCGGCATGCCCGATCTGACCCAGCCGACCCTGAAGCCGCTGTGGAAAGCCTTCAGCCGTCAGGCTCAGAAGCAGGAGGCTGGCCTGCTGAATTATGACACCCTCTATGGCGTTCTCGCGCTGCGGAAACAGGTTGCCCGGCTGGCGATCGATAGCGGCTGTCAGCTTACCGCCGATGATATTGTTATCACGACCGGCTGCCATGAAGCCTTATCGGTAGCCGTGCGGGCGGTCTGTGAACCGGGCGATATCATCGCCGTCGAGTCGCCCTCTTTTCACGGTATCATGCAAACCCTGCGTGGCTTTGGCATCCGGGCCATTGAGATTCCGACCGATGCGATAACCGGCATCAGTCTTGAGGCGCTGGAACTGGCTTTTGACCAGTGGCCCATTAAAGCGGTCATCGTTGTTCCGAACTGCAATAATCCGCTCGGCTTTATCATGCCTGAGGCGCGCAAGCGGGCGTTACTGGCGCTGGCGCAGCGTTTTGATGCGGCCATCATCGAAGATGACGTCTATGGTGAGTTAGCCTGGGAATATCCCCGTCCGCCCGCCATTAAGGCGCTCGATATGGATGGCCGGGTTCTGCTCTGCAGCTCCTTTTCAAAAACGCTGGCGCCAGGTCTGCGGGTTGGCTGGGTGGCACCCGGCCGTTATCGCGACCGCGTGCTGCACATGAAATATATCGTCACAGGCTCTACGGCTACGCAGCCTCAGCATGCTGTTTCCGAGTTTATCCGCCAGGGGCATTATCAGCCTCATTTGCGCCGGATGCGGCAGATCTATCACCGCAACTATGAAACTTTCAGCTGCTGGGTGCGCCACTACTTTCCCTGCGGTATCTGCGTCTCTCGTCCTCAGGGCGGTTTTATGATGTGGATAGAACTTCCTGAAGCGTTTGACGCCGTCCGGCTTAACCGCGAACTGCGCGAGTCAAAAATCCAGATTGCCGTCGGCTCACTCTTTTCAGCATCGGGGAAATATCGCAACTGTCTGCGTCTGAACTTTGCGCTGCCCATCACCGATCAGACGGAACAGGCGCTGGCACGGCTGGGTGCGGCCGTGGAACGCGCCATGCTCTCCTGTCAGCATGAGACGTCTGCTTCCGCTCCCGATGTCGCTTAACCCGAAGAAGAAGCAGGGCCGGCAAGAGGAGGGAACCGGCCCTGGTCAGATAACCTTCACCTGACGACGGCCACGTTAAAGTACCGGTTCAGGAGGTGCCACCCTCAGCCTCTGCTTCTGCGCGCCGCTTTCCCGGAAAGTGGTGGACGTTACCGCATTTGCCGCCAGGATGCGGGACAGGTTCCGGAAATCGCTATCCGTGAGGCTCTGCCAGCGCCAGCAGGGTACGCGTGGCTTCACGCCAGTCATCTGCCTGGGTAATCGCACTCACCACAGCAATGCTGCCCACGCCGGTTGCCAGGACTTCCGGTGCCCGGGCAATCGAGATACCGCCAATCGCTACGGTGGGGATGTGCGTCAGGCGTGCCAGGTGCCGCTTCAGTTGTTCCACGCCCTGAGGCGCAGAAGGCATCGCTTTGGTCTGCGTCGGGAAGATATGTCCCAGTGCAATGTAAGAGGGCTGGATCGCCAGGGCGCGATCCAGCTCGGTATCATCATGGGTGGAGATCCCGAGCCGCAATCCTGCCTGGCGAATCCGGGCGAGATCGGCAACATCCAGATCTTCCTGACCCAGATGCACACCATAGGCGTCATGTCTGATCGCCAGCTCCCAGTAATCATTGATAAACAGGCGCGCATCGTAGCGTTTGCCCAGCGCTATCGCCTGAGCAATCGCGGGTTCGGCAATCTCATCGGGCTGATCTTTTATGCGCAGCTGCAACGTGCGCACGCCCGCCGTCAGCAGGCGTTCAATCCAGGCGGGGCTGTCAACCACCGGATAGAGCCCCAGGCGCGGGGCGGTAGCAGGAAAGGCAGACATGGTTACTCCTCCTCAATAACATCGGCAGAGTGATAAAGCTCCCCCCCGCGGCTGCGGAAATGCTCTGACATCCGGGCCATGCCCACTTCCACCGGTTCAGCACGGCTATCCTGGCGTGCCGCAAACTCGCGCACCTCCTGAGAAATCTTCATTGAGCAGAATTTAGGGCCGCACATTGAACAGAAATGGGCCACTTTGCCTGATTCCTGCGGCAGGGTTTCATCGTGCATGGCGCGGGCGGTGTGAGGGTCCAGCGCCAGGTTGAACTGATCTTCCCAGCGGAATTCAAAGCGCGCTTTGGACATGGCGTTATCGCGGATCTGCGCGGCGGGATGGCCTTTAGCCAGGTCGGCAGCATGTGCCGCGATTTTGTAGGTGATCAGCCCCTGTTTGACATCCTCTTTGTTCGGCAGCCCCAGATGCTCTTTAGGTGTGACGTAACAGAGCATGGCGCAGCCAAACCAGCCAATCATGGCGGCCCCGATTCCGGAGGTAAAGTGGTCATAGCCCGGTGCGATGTCGGTGGTCAGCGGGCCGAGGGTGTAGAAGGGGGCCTCATCGCACAGGTCGAGCTGTTCGGTCATGTTGCGGCGGATCATATGCATCGGCACATGGCCCGGCCCTTCAATCATCACCTGCACATCATACTCCCAGGCAATACGGGTCAGTTCGCCCAGGGTACGCAGCTCAGCGAACTGCGCTTCATCGTTCGCATCCTGAATCGAACCCGGCCGCAGACCATCGCCCAGCGACAGCGACACATCGTAAGCGGCGCAGATTTCACAAATCTCCCGGAAATGCTGATAAAGGAAGTTCTCCTGATGATGCGACAGACACCATTTCGCCATGATCGATCCGCCGCGCGACACGATCCCGGTCAGCCGCTTCGCCGTCATCGGGACATAACGCAGCAGGACGCCAGCGTGTATCGTGAAGTAATCCACCCCCTGTTCCGCCTGCTCAAGCAGCGTGTCGCGGAAAACGTCCCAGTTCAGCGCCTCGGCCACGCCGTTCACTTTTTCCAGTGCCTGATAGATCGGCACGGTGCCGATGGGGACCGGGCTGTTCCGCAGAATCCACTCGCGCGTTTCATGAATATAGCGGCCGGTAGAGAGATCCATCACCGTATCGGCCCCCCAGCGCGTCGACCAGACCAGTTTTTCCACTTCCTCTTCGATGGAGGAGGTGACCGCCGAGTTACCGATATTGGCATTCACCTTAACCAAAAAGTTGCGGCCGATGATCATCGGCTCCGATTCCGGGTGATTGATATTGGCAGGGATGATGGCCCGTCCGGCTGCCACCTCCTGCCGCACAAACTCCGGTGTGATACTGGCTGGCAGATGCGCGCCAAAACTGTGGCCCGGATGCTGTTGCAGCAGCACTTCACTGCGAATCCGTTCACGGCCCATATTTTCCCGCAGTGCAATAAACTCCATTTCCGGGGTGATGATCCCCTGGCGGGCATAATGGAGCTGGGTGACGCGGCGGCCTGCACAGGCCCGGCGCGGCGTCGGTAAGTGATCGAAGCGCAGATGGTCCAGCCCCTCATCAGCCAGCCGTTGCTGGGTGTAGCCGGAACTGTTTTGTGGCAGGTATTCGCTGTCATCGCGTTCCGCTATCCAGCGGGCGCGCAGTTTTTCCAGGCCGCGATGAACATCGATCTGTGCCGCGGGATCGCCATAGGCACCTGCCGTGTCGTAAACCGGCACCGCTTCGTTTGGCTCATAGGTCGGCTGGGCTTTGCTGCCACCGGTGTGGGTCGGGCTTAGCGTGATCTCGCGCATCGGAACGCGAATATCGTCACGGCTGCCGGTTATCCAGATGCGACGGGACTGGGGAAATGCACTGCCGCTTTGCAGCGAATCGATAAATTCCTGCGCCTGGGCACGTTGTTCACGACGGGTCATTTTTGGGTCAGACATAGCAATCTTCCTGTTCAGGGGGAACGATGCTTGTCCGGAGTTCGGAAGGAGTAGCGGTATCGGCAGCATAAGAATGCTGGCATACCGTAAAAATTTACTCTTGTTCCCTTCGCAGGTTCTAACCTGATCAGGTTCCGCGGATCCCGAATTAACGGTCTCAGCCCGGCTGGGCACTCCGACAAGAAGCGCTTTTTACGCACCAATCTGACCGGCAGATCGGGCGTAAAAATCGTGTTTTTCACAGCAAAAAAACAAAAAAGGTTCGTCGGCGTAGTGGCCTCGGAACCTCTTCAGCATAAAAGGGCGAGTGGATAATCTCAACCCTTTTGGTGGTGATACCGGTTAAGCGGGACGGGCAATCTGACTGTCATTGGCAACCGGCGGGGTAGCCAGCTGATTATCCCATGCCAGCTGGATCAGCTTATCTTCCAGCGTGAAGCGCGACTCCAGCACTTCGCCCACTTCTGAAAGCGCCTGCTGGAAAGTCATGCAGTTTTCATCGTCTATCGCCTGTTGCAGGTGACCATCATAGAGCTGCATCAGCCGCTCGGTGTTGGCTTCCAGTGGCGGATAGATCTGCGCAGCCGCAATCATCGGGCTGTCACCGTTCATTTCACTGATAACACGTTCATAGATACTGAAGTGACCGGCCGAAAGATAATCGACCAGGCTGTGACAGAAGTTGTCCAGCGCCTGCTCATCGAGACGGGTCAGGGCTTCTTTGTTGGGCTTCAGGCCGACCAGATGATAATAGGTCACCAGCAGCTGGCGACGGGCTTCGAGCCAGGAATCGACCAGCTCATTACTGCCACCTACGCGTTCAGCCAGGACGTTTAACTGGTTAAGCATATCTGACTCCATGTGAGTTATAGTTGTTTATCAACACACTTAACATCAGGGCTTCAGCGTACGATTTGACGCTAAGGATGACGAAATAAATGCAATGCGAAATCTCAAGCGTAGACGCTGGATGGTGGATTGTCAGCCATGAACAGAAACTTTGGTTGCCACAAGGTGATTTACCCCACGGAAACGCCGAAAATTTTGGTCTGACTGGCAGTAAAGCACGCCTTATCGGAGAGTGGCAGGGCGAAAATGTCTGGCTGATTTGTGCGTCACGCTCTGCCGATATGTTCTCCGTGCGGCAGTTGATCGATCAGGATGTCGGACTGTTTCAGCTGGCGGGGCGGGGTGTGCAGCTGGCGGAGTTTTACCGCTCTCATCGCTGGTGCGGCTACTGCGGCCATGAAATGCATCACAGCAGGCATGAATTTGCCTGCCTGTGCAGTCATTGCCGTGAGCGTTACTATCCGCAAATCGCCCCCTGCATTATCGTGGCTATCCGTCGTGGTGATGAAATCCTGCTGGCAAATCATGCCCGCCATCGCAACAAGGTCTATACCGTGCTGGCCGGCTTTGTGGAGGTCGGTGAGACGCTGGAGCAGGCCGTAGCCCGCGAAGTGATGGAGGAGAGCAACATCCGCGTCAAAAACGTGCGCTATGTGACCTCTCAGCCGTGGCCCTTTCCGCAATCCCTGATGACCGCCTTCATGGCGGAGTATGACAGCGGCGATCTGCAGCATGATGGCAAAGAGCTGCTGGATGCGGCCTGGTTCCGTTTTGATGACCTTCCCCTGCTGCCTCCACCCGGCACCGTGGCACGCCGCCTGATTGAAGATACCGTCGCCCTGTGCCGCGCTGAAGTGTGAAAGTGCTACACTACACGCCTGTTATTGAGAGAGTGTTGAGATGAGTGAACTGAAGAACGATCGTTATTTGCGTGCCCTGTTACGTCAGCCGGTGGATGTCACGCCGGTATGGATGATGCGACAAGCCGGGCGCTATTTGCCGGAGTACAAAGCGACACGCGCCCAGGCGGGTGATTTTATGTCGCTGTGTAAAAACGCCGAGCTGGCCTGTGAAGTCACCCTGCAGCCGCTGCGTCGTTTTCCGCTGGATGCCGCCATCCTCTTCAGTGACATCCTGACGATTCCGGATGCGATGGGACTGGGACTCTATTTTGAAACTGGCGAAGGCCCGCGTTTCTCAAACCCTGTAACCTGCCGCGCTGACGTTGATCGCTTGCCGGTGCCCGATCCGGAGATGGAGCTGGGCTATGTGATGAATGCGGTTCGCACCATCCGCCGCAATCTCAATGGCGAGGTGCCACTGATCGGCTTCTCCGGCAGTCCATGGACGCTGGCCACCTACATGGTGGAAGGCGGCAGCAGCAAAGCGTTTACCCGAATCAAAAAGATGATGTATGCCGAGCCTGCTACGCTGCATGCGATGCTGGATAAGCTGGCTGACAGCGTCATTCTCTATCTCAATGCGCAGATTCGCGCAGGTGCCCAGTCGGTGATGGTCTTCGATACCTGGGGCGGCGTGCTGACCGGCCGTGACTACCGCGAGTTCTCCCTTCACTACATGCACAAAATTGTTGATGGCCTGCTGCGTGAAAATGATGGCCGCCGCGTGCCGGTGACGCTGTTCACCAAAGGCGGTGGACAGTGGCTGGAAGCGATGGCCGCCACCGGCTGTGATGCGCTGGGTCTCGACTGGACCACCGACATTGACGATGCGCGCCGTCGCGTGGGCGATAAAGTCGCGCTGCAGGGCAATATGGATCCCTCTATGCTCTATGCGGCACCTGAGCGTATTGAGCAGGAAGTGGCCGGTATTCTGGAGCGCTTTGGTTCCGGCACCGGCCATGTCTTTAATCTGGGGCACGGCATTCATCTGGATGTGCCGCCGGAAAATGCCGGTGTCTTTGTTGATGCTGTACATCGTTTATCGCGTCCCTGGCATCAGGAGTAATCATGGATATTGCCGCACTTCGCGCTGAGCAGTTACAACGCGCCGCTGACGTGGTGCGTGACGATGATTTTGATGTATTGCCGCCTCGCTATATCGGCGGGGCCGACGTAGGTTTTGAGCAGGAAGGCACGATCACACGCGCAGCGATGGTAATCCTGGAGTACCCATCGCTTCGGCTGGTGGAGCATCGCATCGCGCGTATTGAGACGACGATGCCCTATATCCCGGGCTTTCTCTCCTTCCGGGAATATCCGGCCCTGATGGCCGCCTGGGAGATGCTGGAGCAGAAGCCGGACCTGCTGTTTGTGGATGGACACGGAATTTCGCATCCCAGACGGCTCGGCGTTGCCTCGCATTTTGGTCTGCTGGTGGATGTGCCTACTATCGGGGTCGCGAAAAGCCGGCTGTGTGGTCGTTTTGCCGATCTGGATGCGCAACCGGGCAGCCGCCAGCCGCTGATCGACAAAGGTGAGCAGATTGGCTGGGTATGGCGCAGCAAGCAACGCTGCAACCCAGTGTTCGTCGCCACCGGCCACCGTGTCAGCCTGGATACTGCGCTGCAGTGGGTCGAAAACTGTACGCGCGGTTACCGTTTGCCGGAACCCACCCGCTGGGCCGATGCAGTGGCGTCGAACCGTTCCGCTTTCCAGCGCTGGCAAAACGCGCTTTAACACTGTTTGTGCTGCGCTTTTGCAGTTACACTGCGGCCAGCGAAACGAATAAGAGCCACCTTTATGTTACAAAATCCCGTTCATCTGCGTCTGGCGAAGCTGGAAAGCTGGCAGCATCTGACGTTTATGGCCTGCCTGTGCGAGCGTATGTATCCCAACTATCGCGCATTCTGCGAGCAGACTGAATTTGCCGATCCGGCACTCTATCGCCGCATCCTTGATCTGATCTGGGAAAACCTGACGGTCAAAGATGCGAAGATTAACTTCGACAGCCAGCTGGAAAAGCTCGAGGCTGCCATTCCCGATGGCGATGCGTTTGAGGTCTATGGCGTCTATCCGGCTATCGATGCCTGCGTGGCCCTGAGCGAAGTGTTACATGCCCAGCTGAGTGGTGAAACGCTGGAGCATGCGATTGAAGTCAGCAGGACATCCATTACGACGGTTGCCATGCTGGAAATGACACAGGCTGGACGCGAAATGACCGATGAGGAGCTGCGTGAAAACCCGGCTATCATCGATGAGTGGGACCTCCAGTGGGAGATTTTCCGCCTGCTGGCGGAGTGTGAAGAGCGCGACCTTGAATTGATTAAAGGTCTGCGATCTGACCTGCGTGAAGCGGGAATAAGTAACATCGGTATAAATTTCCAGCAGTAAGGCGATAAAACGTGACTTCAGGCCCGAATTAGCGCGCCTGGAGGCTTCACATTGGCCCCCTCTCTGGTCTACATTTGGGGGGCTGAAAATTGTGGCTATCGGTGCGTGCAGGCAGAAGAGTGCCAGAATATGGCTTTTCCCTCGCACTCGTTGCTTAGCAAGCGATAAATACACTTTAAGGATAACTTATGAACAAGACTCAACTGATTGATGTGATCGCAGAAAAAGCTGACCTGTCTAAAACCCAGGCTAAGGCAGCGCTGGAATCTACTCTGGCTGCGATCACTGAGTCTCTGAAAGATGGTGATGCTGTACAACTGGTTGGTTTTGGTACTTTTAAAGTGAACCACCGCGCTGAGCGTACCGGTCGTAACCCGCAGACTGGCAAAGAGATCAAAATCGCTGCAGCAAACGTACCGGCATTCGTGTCTGGTAAAGCGCTGAAAGACGCCGTTAAGTAAGACGTCGCACTGCGGTTAAGCTTTAAAACAGGGGGCGTTTCGCCCCTTTTGTTTAAGAGGCCAGCCATCATGATCCCGCTGTTTCAGCGTTTAGCTGTTCTGTTTCTCTCCCTGTTTCTGTTTAGCTGCAGCTCTGTTCCGGATATTCCCCCCTTTTCTGCCAGTGGCTATCTTGCCGATCGTGGTGTTGTGCGCATCTGGCGTAAAAACAGCGATCACCAGTCTGTCCATATTCGTACGATCTACACGCCGTTCAGTGGCGGTGAGGGCGAGGTGACCGATTATGTCTGGCTGGAAGAGGCGCTGATCAGCGTTCAGCGCCAGGTAAAAGGGAAGCAGCCTGATGATGTCACCCTGCGCTTTGACCAGGCGGGCGGCCTCAACTTTATGCAGCGTCAGCTGTCAGACCGGCGTGAAGCCGTGAGTGCGGATGCGGTAGAACTCTATAAGTTTGACGCTCAGCGGATGCGTAATCTTAGTGATGCGCTGTTAAGCGGTCGGGTATTCCTGAGGCAGGGACACTGGCTGGGCAACAATCTGCTGGAGAGTTGTGAAGGTCAGCAGGTCAGGCCCGCTTTTGATGCTGATGCTCTGCGGATACTGACACAGCAGCAGCGCAGCGCCCCGGCACCGCTGATGGTGTCATGGCTGGACGCGCCGGAGGGCATTCAGCTGTTGCGGATCAGTCAGCAGGATGAGTGCGCGCAGCAGCCGACAGAAGATGATATGTAAAAATAAGACAGAAGATGATATGTAAAAATAAAAAGGGGGCACCCGGTGCCCCCTGAACTTATTTGCGATTAATGGCGCGATAGCCAATATCGCGGCGGCAGAAGCTGCCCTGCCACGAGATGGGCTGTGTCAGCGCATAAGCCCGCTTCTGTGCCGCAGCGACATCCTCACCCAGTGCGGTAACGCACAGCACGCGGCCACCGCTGGTCAGCACCCGATCCTCTTCCAGCCGGGTTCCGGCGTGAAAGACCTTACCGTCCGCAACCTCTTCCAGTGGCAGACCGTGGATCTGATCACCCTGACTGTAGTCACCCGGATAACCGCCCGCCGCCAGTACCACACCGAGCGCAGGACGCGGATCCCACTGGGACGTTTTCTGATCCAGTTTACCCTCGCAGGCGGCCAGGCAAAGATCGACCAGATCCGACTGCAGGCGCAGCATGATCGGCTGGGTTTCCGGATCGCCGAAGCGGCAGTTGAATTCGATCACTTTCGGCTGCCCGGTGCGATCGATCATCAGACCGGCGTAGAGAAAACCGGTGTAAACGTTGCCTTCAGCAGCCATGCCGCGCACCGTCGGCCAGATAACCTGATCCATGACGCGCTGGTGGATCTCATCGGTGACGACCGGCGCCGGGGAGTAGGCACCCATTCCGCCGGTGTTCGGACCGGTATCACCATCGCCTACGCGTTTATGATCCTGGCTGGTGGCCATTGGCAGCACATGCTCGCCGTCGACCATCACAATAAAGCTGGCTTCTTCGCCATCCAGAAACTCTTCGATCACAATGCGATGTCCGGCGTCGCCAAAGGCATTACCGGCCAGCATATCCTGAACGGCTTCTTCTGCTTCCTGCAGCGTCATCGCCACAATGACGCCTTTACCGGCGGCCAGGCCGTCAGCTTTAATGACGATAGGCGCGCCTTTCTCACGCAGATACGCGAGAGCCGGCTCGACCTCGGTAAAGTTCTGGTATGCCGCGCTGGGGATCTGATGGCGCGCCAGGAAATCTTTGGTAAAAGCTTTTGAGCCTTCCAGCTGTGCGGCAGCCTGAGTCGGGCCAAAAATAGTCAGCCCAGCCTGACGGAATGCATCCACCACGCCAATGACCAGCGGTGCTTCCGGTCCGACAATGGTCAGATCGATCTTCTCGCGCTGGGCAAAATCCAGCAGGGCAGGGATATCGGTCGCACTGATTGCGACATTCTGCAGCGCAGGCTCTAATGCCGTACCGGCGTTACCTGGCGCAACAAAGACAGTTTCTGCCAGCGGCGACTGTGCTGCTTTCCAGGCCAGCGCGTGTTCACGTCCGCCGTTACCAATCACTAAAATTTTCATCTGTTACTCTCCGGAACGATTAATGACGGAAGTGGCGCATATCGGTAAAGATCATGGCAATGCCGTGCTCATCCGCCGCCGCAATCACCTCTTCATCGCGGATAGAGCCGCCAGGCTGAATCACACAGCTCACGCCCACCGCAGCGGCTGCATCAATACCGTCGCGGAATGGGAAGAACGCATCTGACGCCATGGCAGAACCTTTCACTTCCAGTCCTTCATCGCCCGCTTTAATACCGGCAATTTTAGCGGAGTAGACGCGGCTCATCTGGCCGGCACCAATCCCGATCGTCATCCCGTCACGCGCATAGACAATGGCGTTGGATTTAACAAACTTCGCGACCTTCCAGCAGAAGAGGGCATCACGCAGCTCCTGCTCCGATGGCTGACGCTTGCTGACCACGCGCAGCTGGCTGGCATCGACCATACCGAGATCGCGATCCTGAACCAGCAGGCCACCGTTGACGCGTTTGAAATCCAGCGCTGCCGTGCGGTTTTGCCACTGGCCGCAGATCAGGACACGGACATTCTGTTTCGTGGCGGTAATCTTCAGCGCGGCCTCGGAAACGGCTGGCGCGATGATCACCTCAACGAACTGGCGGCTGATAATGGCCTGTGCTGTCGCTTCATCCAGCTCGCGGTTAAAGGCGATGATGCCCCCGAACGCAGAGGTAGGGTCGGTCTGGTAAGCACGGTCATAGGCTGACAGCAGGTCGTCGCCGGTCGCAACGCCACAGGGGTTAGCATGTTTAACAATGACGCAGGCGGGGTCACTGAACTCTTTGACACACTCGAGTGCAGCATCCGTGTCAGCGATATTGTTATAGGAGAGCGCTTTGCCCTGAACCTGTTGCGCGGTGGCAACCGAGGCTTCAGCAACCTGCTCTTCTATATAGAAGGCCGCCTGCTGGTGGCTGTTTTCGCCGTAACGCATATCCTGCTTCTTGATGAAGTTCAGATTCAGGGTACGCGGGAAGCGACCTGCAGGCTGATTGCGTTCACCGTGATAGGCGGGCACCAGACTACCAAAGTAGTTCGCGATCATACCGTCGTAAGCGGCGGTGTGTTCAAACGCTTTGATCGCCAGATCGAAACGGGTGTCGAGCGTCAGGCCGTTCTGGTGGGCATCCATTTCAGCAATGATGGCGTCGTAGTCGCCGCTGCTGACCACGATGGCCACATCTTTGTGGTTCTTGGCGGCAGAGCGCACCATGGTCGGGCCGCCGATATCAATGTTTTCTACTGCGTCTTCCAGTGAGCATCCTTCACGGGCAACGGTCTGGGCAAAGGGATAGAGATTAACGACCACCATGTCGATAGGGCTGATGTCATGCTGCGCCATGATGGCATCATCCTGGCCGCGACGACCCAGAATGCCGCCATGCACTTTCGGATGCAGGGTTTTGACGCGTCCATCCATCATTTCCGGGAAACCGGTGTAATCAGAGACTTCTGTGACAGCCAGACCCGCATCCGCCAGCAGGCGAGCGGTTCCACCTGTGGAGAGTAGTTCGACACCGCGACTGGAGAGCGCCTGAGCAAATTCGAGGATGCCGGCTTTGTCAGAGACACTGAGCAAGGCGCGGCGTACAGGACGAGGTTGTTGCATGGTGGTTTATCCCTTGGCTTTGTTTCGCGTATAGAAGAGCGTTACATCAGGTTTTACAGCGGTTTTCTCTTCTATATAAGAAGGAAAGATCAAAAACCTCAGGTAACGCCCCTAAAAGGGGAGTCCGTCATATTGCCCGGCATTGTAGCGAAAACGTTTGCGTGATGCTCGCCTAAATTTGCCAGGCCTTGCGAATGTGGATAACGCTGTGTGTAACTGCGTATAACAGCGACTTTTGCTGTGGAATGCAGCGAACGCGCTTTTTTCTGCAATTTATGGGTTGCGCCTGTCTGACAACTCCCTATAATGCGCCTCCATCGACACGGCACAACGGCTTACGGAATGCGGTGTTGAGAGGTTCAGGAGACTGAGCCGCCGGAGAAAAAACTTCTGAAAAAGAGGTTGACTCTGAAGGAGGAAAGCGTAATATACGCCACCTCGCGACAGGACGCTAACGCA
>NZ_JAALFP010000020.1:0-40930 GCF_011800325.1 Pantoea sp. EKM101V | reverse complement strand
GGCCGGCCGGGGCTCACGCAGCTGGTGGTCACTTTCACCTCATCGCAGGGCATAAAGTGCACCGTGATCCCGCAGGTTTCCTGTCCCGTATAGTCCGGAACTGGCACAATTTTGCTATGATTTCGATTACTTTCGTCAATTTTCTTTTCCCAGGCCAGATACTTAGCCCTATCCTGGTACCCAGGGAAATCATCTGTGGACGCTTCGCCACTTTCCCAGTCGACTTTCACCTTCATTCCCGGCCGCCACTTCGCCGGCACACCATAGCAGCAGCCGCCCCCGCCGCCCTGATACGGCCCAATGATGTCTATCCCCGACTGACCGTCGACGCTGAAATGGTTGATTGCCCATCTGGTGTGGTTGATGGCAACGATGGTTCCACCACCGCCACTCCGGATTTCAGCCTTCGCCACAGGCTGACTGCAGCCCGCCAGCAGCAGGGCACCCGGTATCACGAGGTAAAATCGTATTTTCATTTTGCATTCCTTAGATGAATTAACACGGTACTGCGCCCTGCTTTGCCATGACTTTCAGGGATGACATGGCTGAGCATTACTGAAGGGGAATAAAGGTCAGGCTGGTGATTATTGCGGACAGACTTTGGGCTCCGGCATCTTAAGGGGCTCTTTGATCGGGTGTTCCGGGTGACCATAGTTGGCACAGCTGGTCGTCACTTTCACCTCATCACAGGGCAGAAAATGTAACGTGATCCCGCAGGTTTCCTGTTCCGTATAGTCCGGAACCGGTACTACTGCGCTGTGCTGCTTATTCTGGGCCTTAATTTTATCTCGCCATTCTCTGTATTTTTTTGAATCAGCGAATCCTGGAAACCCTTTTGTTGATGCTTCGCCAGTTTCCCAGTTCACCCTCACCGTCATACCCGGCCGCCACTTCGCCGGCACGCCATAGCAGCAGCCGCCCCCGCCGCCCTGATACGGCCCGATGATGTCTATTCCCGACTGACCGTCGACACTGAAATGGTTGATCGCCCATCTGGTGTGGTTGATGGCAACAATGGTTCCACCACCGCCACTCCGGGTTTCCGCATTCGCCGCCGGCTGGCTGCAGCCCGCCAGCAGCAGGGCACCCAGTACCACGAGGTAATGTCTTATTTTCATTTTACATTCCTTGTATGGCAGCCTCTCCGGAAGGCGAACTGCCTCATGAACCCACTTTCAGACTTCTGCTGAGGACCGTACGATCAGGTTCTTAATCACCCAATCCTCGCGCTCTTTATCCAGTATCATCCCTTTGGCGGTGGCTGAAAGCATGCCGATGAAACAGGCCGTAAACCGTTCAACCTGCGAAGCAAATCCCGTATCGGGAACGTCACGATAGCGAAGCATCAGCCTGGCATCGCAGATGCACATCAGAGCTTCAAACTGGCTATCGCTCAAAGCGATGTTCTGGCACTTCTCGTTGATGGCGGGCTGTGCTCCCTGCCCCATCAGCAATCCCGGCTTTTCGTCAAGATCCAGCCAACTCCAGAACAACGCCGGGCGCTGCAACTGAGCCTGCTGATCAGGTTCCAGAATATGAGAGAACAGATAAGGGAAAATACGGGCATCAAAGTATCTGAACAGCCCTGCACGTCCCTCATGTGTCGCATCGGTGCAGGCAGTTAACCATTCAGCCAGAGCAGTGAAAGGCCAGGGAGAACAGAGCACCATCAGCGGGGCCGTCTTTTGTACTTTCAGAGCCAGCTCATTGAACCACTGCTTCTGATGAGGATCGTTTAAAGAGATCCTGATCAACAGCGGCGACTCTTCAGTCAGGGCATCTTCCGGCAAGCCCTGGTAGAGAGACTCCCATACCAGAGGCGGTGAAAAATCCCGTAGTACAGGGATAATGGAAAAATCAATACCGCACTGGTCGAGAATAAAATCAAGGTGGGTCATTTTTATATCAGCGCAGGTTTGCTGAAGCAGATTCACCCAGTCGGTAACAGGGGTCGTATTCACTTATGCCTCCCTTGGCACAAAGCCCTGAGCCAGCCGCTGCGCCTTTTTCAGACACTCTTTGCACACGGACGAAGGCAATTCTGGCAGCGGATAATCTTCACTCGCCGGGCCCTGTAATTTATGTTGCCCTTTGAGGCTTAACAGGCCTGGACCATGCACGCTGATTTCGCCCTGTGGCGTGAGCTTGATGTAAGCGCCCCCGCAGGCAAGCGTGATCCCATTCTTTGCCGTCAGTTGCAGGTGCCCCTGGGTGGACTGCACCGTGACATCCTTCATCGATGTGAGCGACAGCGTATCCGCATGGGATTCCACCGCCAGCGGGCCTTTGGCAGAGACCAGACGCATACCTTCCTGATGAGCCAGAATAGAGATAGCCTGGCTGGCATTGACGGAGTAACGCTGCGCCGCGCTAAGATCAACCTCCCCCAGGCTTTGCAGATACAGGCCCTTGCCAGTGTGCAGCACTGCCGCTTCCGGCGTGACGGCAGCAATCCCTTTCGGCGCAGACATCAACAAAGTCGGTTCTTTAAGTTCACAGGCTCCTGAAACAAGCGCCTGAAGAGGTTGTGTATCCGGTGCACAGTTTTGGTGGGTTCTTGCAAGCCCTCCCCATTCTGCAACCTGATTTACCGCACCGTTTAACAGGCTGATCGCTTGCTCCATCGCCAGAACGTCGCCCTGCGCCTTCGCCTGCCCGTCCGCCGAGATAAAAATCCCCTTCTGCGCCCGTATCGCCCCCCAGCTGTCCGTCCTGAGCTCAAACCCCTCGCCGCGCTGCTGTTTCTCGCTGTCGACGAGATGCCCGAGATTGAGCTGACTCTTGCCGCCGTACTCCGTGCTGACCTTAATATGCTCTTTCCCGCGCTCATCATCGAGGCGGATTTTGTTGTTCGCAGGCGTCCGCAGGACGTTACGTCTGTAGTTGCGGATGGTGACGTGGTCGCCGTGCGCCGAGTCGTGCAGCACGCCGGCAATGTACGGCCGGTCCGGGTTACCGTCCTCAAAGCCAATCGCCACTTCGGTTCCTGCCAGCAGCGGCAGGTGCAGGCCATACGTATCCCCTGCGTACGGGCGGGACTGGCGCACCCAAAGGCTCTCAAATCCGGTCTCCCAGCTGTCACGGTCAAACAGCATATTGACGCGGTAACGACCGTCTTTGTCGATGTGGCCGTAGGTGTCATTTTCAGTGGTACTGGTGATGCGGGCCGGCAGCGTCCCGGCCATCACCGGACGTGAGCCAGGCTCAGGGCGGAAACCAAAATCGGTGTTATCAGGAATGCCGTCAAAATCAACGGCAAAGTCCTTGTCACGACGGGCATGCGTGCGCATCGCCGTGATGACCACACCCGCGCTGAACACCTCTGCCACTTCGTACCCGCCGGTGACTTTCAGCACCTGGCCCGGAAAGAGCGTTGGACAGCTGGTAATGCCCTGCGTCCGGGTCTGGCCATTCAGGTAGCGCTCATGACGAATGCGGGCATAAAACGCCCCGGACTCCGGGGCGGGATTGCGGTCGTATGCATCACCCCGGGTAAGGTAGTTGTCCCCCCAGTGGTAGGCATCGCCACAGGTAGTGCTGTCGCCCTGCGTCGCGTCCACCTGCGTGTTCATGTCTTCCGTGGCCTGACGGTAGTTGTAGTCACGGGTGCTGACCTGCTTCTGCACCACGTTGTGGTGGCACGCCATGCCCCAGACCGAATCCACCCCCTTTGAGTGCTGGCCCGACGGCGGGACTGACGGCAGGGTCAGGCCTTTCTCATACCCCTGCTGGCTGTCGTAAAACTCCACCACGTCGATGTTCAGACGCGTGTCGGTGGTGAAGCGAAACCAGATACCCACCTCACCCAGCAGGCGGGAGATAAAGTGCAGGTCGTCCTCACCGTACTGCATCACCTGCTCACGGCGCGGGTACTCTTTTGACAGCGAGAACAGAAAATCCTGCCCGCGCATGTTGTGACGCTCGCGCAGGATTTTTTCCACAATCTGCGGGACCGACATGTCCTGATAGATGGCGTTCTGGTGCGAACGGTCAAGCAGCGCCAGGCGTGGCCGGAGCGTCAGGGCATAATGGGTTTCATCTTTTGATGTGCTGAGGCGTTCAAAGCCGGTCACTACTCCCTGAAGGGTGCGCACGGCCTGCTGCACTCTGATGCCGCAACCCTGGTCCACCGGGGCCTGCAGCGTCAGCGAGCCGGTTTTCATCAGCATCATCTCTTTGCTGATGGCATGGTCAGAGCTTGTGAATTCAATGCGGTAGCTGAACGGTTTACTTAAGGCCTCATCGCCCTCAAAGGCCAGCACGTCAGGTTCCGCCGTACAGCCTTTGACCGCCAGCAGGTGGTGATTGTGGCTGAATCTGATCGGGGGATTGCTGCTCATACGTTCTCTCCCTCAGCCCGGTTAAAGTCCAGCGAGATACCGTCTTCGTCGCTCCAGCCGAGCGTCAGGGTGTGTGGTTTCTGCTTCGCGGCCATGTGGGTCAGCAGTTGCTGGCTCAGCACCGGCAGAATCTGCTGGTTGAGCAGGCTGTCGACGTTGCGTGCGCCGGTATCCGGCAGCAGGCAGGCGGCGGTCAGCGCGTCATACAGGCTGCCATCAATATGGGTGGTCAGGCCGTAGTGACGGTTCAGGCGCTTGCTGACCTGGTCGAGCTTCATTTCCACGATGATACGCATGGCCGCTTCGGCCAGCGGTCGATAGATCACGGTCTGGAAGCGGGCAAGCAGCGCCGGCTGGAAGTGGTCACGCAGGATCGGGCGCAGCAGTTCGTGCAGGTCGCTTTCGGTGGCCTCCGGCTGCTCATCCAGCAGCTGCATCAAAGGGTCGCTGCCGAGGTTCGAGGTCATCAGGATAACGGTATTACGGAAGTCGATTTCGCGGCCTTCGCCGTCGCGCATAAAGCCGCGGTCGAAGACCTGATAGAACAGATTCATCACCTCACGGTGTGCCTTTTCCACTTCGTCGAGCAGCACCACGCTGTAGGGACGCTTGCGTACTGCTTCGGTGAGGATGCCACCCTGGCCGTAGCCGACGTAGCCCGGCGGTGAGCCTTTCAGCTGCGACACCGTGTGCGGCTCCTGGTACTCGGACAGGTTAATGGTGATGAGTGACTTCTCGCCGCCGTACAGCACATCCGCCAGCGCCAGCGCGGTTTCAGTCTTACCGACGCCACTCGGGCCAACCAGCAGAAATACGCCCTGCGGACCGTCCCCGGACGTAAGGCCGGTTTTCGCCGCTCGCAGACGCCGGGCGATGGCAGTCAGCGCCACATCCTGGCCAACCACGCGTTTGCCGATTTCCTTCTCCAGGCTTAGGAGTTCGGTCTGTTCGTCTTTCATCAGCGAAGAGAGCGGCACGCCTGTCCAGTCGGCAATGACGGTGGCAACGGTGCGCACGTCCACATCGATCGAGAGCAGTGGATTGCTGTGCTGCATTCCGTTCAGTTGCTGTTGCAGCGCGTGAGTTTCGCCCTGACGGGAGAGGTCCTGGCGGCTTTGCAGCAACTGCTCTGCGACTTTCAGCTCCTGACCGTGCCGGGTTTCCAGCTCATCAAGTTTGAGGATCAGTTGTACTTCTTCCTGCCCGATAAGAGTCAGACGCTCGCTGTGGCTCTGACTGCCAAAAGCAATATCTTCCAGCAGTGCCTGCTTCTCCATTTCAAGCGAAGTAATCTGCGCGCGAATGCGGGTCAGCTGCTCCGGAACGGTATCAAGGCTCATGCGCACGCGGGCGGCGGCGGTGTCGAGCAAATCGACCGCTTTGTCCGGCAGCTGGCGACCGGTCAGATAACGGCGGGAGAGCGCGACCGCAGCACGGACCGCATCATCGGTGATATGCACATTGTGGTGCTCGGCATAGCGGGATTTGAGACCGCGCAGCATCAGGCAGGCGGTCTCATCATCCGGCTCGTCGACCTTCACCATCTGAAAGCGACGCTCCAGCGCGGCATCGCGCTCGAAGTACTGTTTGTACTCGCTCCAGGTAGTCGCGGCGAGGGTACGCAGTTCGCCACGCGCCAGTGCCGGTTTCAGCAGATTGGCCGCATCTGCGCCCCCCGCCTGATTACCGGCACCGATAATGGTGTGGGCTTCGTCGATAAACAGCAGAATCGGTAGCGGAGACTGCTGTACCGCGTCGATGACGTTTTTCAGACGCTGTTCGAACTCGCCTTTCACGCCCGCGCCCGCCTGCAGTAGACCCAAATCCAGGGTACGCAGAACAACCGGCCTGAGAGATTCCGGCACGTTACCTTCGGCTATACGCAGCGCCAGTCCTTCCACCAGCGCGGTTTTCCCCACGCCCGGTTCGCCCACCAGAATCGGGTTGTTCTTGCGACGGCGCGAGAGAATGTCCACCATCTGGCGGATTTCCGTATCACGGCCAAACACCGGGTCGATTTTGCCCTCTTTCGCTTTGGCGGTGACGTCGAGCGTAAATTTATCCAGCGCGTTCTGCAGCGCCGGGCTCAGCTCGCCTTCTTTCAGCTCGGCACCTACCGGACGGCCGACAAATTCCATCCCGCCGCTGTGGCTCTGCGCAAGTTCCGCTTCCTGCTGCAGTTCCGGGCGTTCGTCCGACTGTGCATCGAGCAGCGGACGCAGACGTTCCAGCTGACTCTGGCCCAGAGTCAGGAGTGGCCACAGCCCGTCACAGCGCACCAGTTTCTGTTTATCTGCCAGCGCCATCAGCAGATGAACGCTGCGGATTTGTTCCTCACCGTTCAGAGAAGCAATCAGCCAGGCTTGCTGCAGCAATGTCTGAATGGCGTCAGACAACTGCGGACGCTGGCGTACTGAGCGCGGCTGCTTATCCAGCCAGGCAAGCAAATCCTGCCAGATGGCGTCCATATTCCACTCATAGCGGCGGGCCAGCACGGTGAGATCGCCTTCCCCCTGCTCCAGCAGTTTCAGCAGCCAGTGCTCCGGCAGGATTTCAGCATGGGCGCGAATCAGACACAGGGAGGCTGCCCCTTCCATCGCGCGGGCGCAGTAAGGGTTGAGACGTCGAAGAAGGATTGCCGGGTTTTCCATATTTGCTTGCTCACTGTTGAGGACCGTTCAGGCACGCTACCGCCCCTGGCCGTTACCGAGGCCCATGAGGTCTGTTTCCGGGATGTGATGTTTTTTGCTGAGCGCCCGCACAGGCAGACGCTCAGCAAAAAGAGCGGACAGAGAAGCTCTGCCCGCTCGTGACTTATGCGGTGGCGCGTTCGTTCCAGGAGTCGGAATGAATGATGTTGCCGTCTTTGTAGGTCCAGGTGATTTTTTCGTAGCGCAGTTCAATCTGCTCAAGATGATTGTGCTTCTCGAAAGCCGGGTTTTTGATGTCGTGCATCACCGGGTTCACTTTCACGACTTTCACGTTCTCAAGCTTGGTGTTGAAGTACTCCACTTCCTGGCCCGCGTCGTTGATCCTGTACCATTTGAATTCAGCAGACTTGAGGGTCTGCCCGGTGGTCACTGCCTTGTACAGGTAGGGGCTGGAGGAGTCGATCTCCTTGGTAAACAGGAACGGGGTGTGAATACGGGTGCCGGTCAGCTTGCCGGTGTTGTTGTCGGTCGGGATGTAGAGGTTATGCTGCTGTGCAACCACTTCAATGCTGCCGTCTCGATCCTGAACGTCCACGGACCCTTTGATGTCCGCGCCGCCGTCGTCTTTCAGCCAGAGATAAACAGGAATTGCCATGAAATTACTCTCCATTGTGTAGTGATGCGTCATCATCCTGCGATGACGCCTGGGTGTGGCCCGGTATCTGACAGGCACTGGCCTGCGGTACCAGACTGATTTCGACACGGCGGTTGAGCGCACGCCCCTCCGGGGTGTCATTGGTAGCGATCGGACGGCTTGCGCCATAGCCCTGCACCGCAAAACAGCTTTCCGGTACGTCACCGGTGTCACGCATCCAGTCGCGTACCGCTGCGGCACGCTCAAGTGACAGCGTCTGATTCAGTTTTGGGTTACCGGTGTTGTCTGTATGGCCGGACACGACAATCAGCCAGCCCGGCTTCGCTTTGATGCCGACCAGTGAGTTCACCAGCATTCTGGTGGAGCCCGCTTTCAACGCAGATTTGCCGGAATCAAACAGCGACATGCTGTCGAGACGGATAATTTTGGGTACCGGTTCAGGTTCCGGCTGCGGTTCAGGCGGCGGCGGTGGCGGCACATACGAACGGATCGCCTCCAGCACCGGCATTCGCAGACGATCTCCCTGATAGAGACCCAGGCTCATCCGAGCCGGTACGCCATTGCGCGCCTGGTCATCCAGCTCTGCCGCATCGTCACGCAGGACAGTCACGGCATCGGCTTTGGGGCCGAAATCCTGCATCGGGATACGGTCATAGCGGGCAATATCGAAGCTCACACGCTGCAGCAGCTGGCGATTGTTCCAGCTACTGCTGAGCAGGGCAGCAACGGCGGCCAGCGTGAAAATCCCGAGCGCATAACGCCAGGCTCGCCCACGTGGCGTCAGGCCGCGTCCTTCAGGGAGCAGCGGCAGAATAAAATCCGGGAAGGGGGCAACCACCGTATTGTCCGTTCCCACCGGCTGCCAGCCCGCAACCTGCTGGATCGCAGTGTGACGGGCTAGCCATGCAGTCCAGGCAGATGTGGCCAGACTGCCGGCAAGGATCGGTCCCATTCCCCACAACACCGCAACAGGTGCGATGACCGGAACATCGGGATGCTCATCCATAAAGCGCGCAGTGACATGCTGCTGAAACCACGCTATCAGGCTGTTTATCAGCACCTGCTGCTGCATCGCTGGCGACCCACCGGTGGTGATCCATTCAGCGAGTGAACCCGGCGCTGAAGACGCCCGCCAGACCCTCACGCCTTCACCCGGGATAGCCGCCTGCCAGAGCAGATCATCCGTCATCGCGCTGCCAATCTGCCCCTTCAGAACCAGTGGCACACAATGACCCGTTTTTTTACGCAACTGGCTGATTTGCCAGCGCAGGGCCAGCAGACGACGGGTCAGCGCTTCGCTGTCGGCATGTTTCTGCGGACAGACGCTGACCATCACCGATAGCTGGCGACCCCAGTCAGGCCGCAGCGACAGAACCTGTTGAGCGACCTGAACCAGATCCTGATGATCCGCCACGCGGATCCAGCATCCCTGCGTAACAGTGAACACCGGTGACGGCTGTCGGCATGTCAGCGGCAGATCGCCACAGAACAGCACCACAGGCTGACGCCAGGAGGCTTCCGGGAGGTCATCCAGATGCAGGGTAACGTCATGCTCCGCACGACGACTGGCGACCTTGCGGAACGCCAGGATACCCCCCAGAACGGTAAGCAGAAGGAGCACGGAAACCAGTCGGGATACCGGCAGGAAATCCAGGCAGACCACGGCACTCAGCAGGGCGGCCCACAGTGCAAGCGCGCGCTGTTGTGCAGGACTCATTTCACGGCTCCCGGCAACAGGCTCTGCAGCATCTGATCCAGCCAGTGATCCAGTCCCCACCAGAGTGCGGCCACCACCACGACGCTCAGGCCGATACGCACGGGCCATGCGTCCAGCCAGCGCCCCATCCCCCGTCTGGCACCACTTTCTGCCAGAACCGGAAGCGTATTGGGATAGCTGAACGGTGAGACCCGTTCACTCAGTGCGCTGACAAGTTTCTGACGCTCCGGATCGTTCAGAGCACGAAAGCTGCCCAGGAATCCCAGCATCATGACCCGCTGGAAGCAGGTCAGGACGGCCCGTTCGGGCGATGGGTCACGCAGCACTGCGCGCATCCGATCGCACAGCGTGTCACCCGCGTCCATGGTGCCAAGGAAGTAACCCTGCAGGGGAATGCCATACCACTGCACACAGGCATCATCCTCCACACCGCGACCTTTGACCGCCTCATCAAGCAGCGCACACTGTGCCGTGAGAATATGCTGACAGCTGGCTTCATCAAGGTCGCTCGCTTTAAGTTCGCGCTGGACCCGTTCGACATCAGCAATGCAGCGCTCCCATAACATGCGCCCTTCTCCCTCCTGAAATATCGGGCCGTAACGCAGGCTGATCACCTGTAGCCAGGTATTCTGCAGGAGAGCATCAATATCGATAGATGTGGCAACACCGCGTTCAGGCTTACTCATGTTCTCAGTACCGCAAAGAGTTCAAGTTCAGGCTCGCCGAGCATGCCCGGCACGTAAAACATACAGGTGCCGCTCTGAAGCATTTCAGTGGCCAGAGGATGAGAAACATCAAGGCTGAAATACTGATTTTCCAGACGCAGCGGAATGGCGGCTGGCACATGACGCAAGGGCGTCAGAGGAATACCTACCCGCGACGAATTGACGATACTTCTGACATGATCAGGCGTGCCGACCTTACACTGGCGCGGGAACTGTTCCTGCAGTTGTCCCACCGGTATCGGTGAACGCACGGAGAGGTAGTAATCCGCCCCTTCACGCAGACGGGGGTCATGCAGACGAGCCTGCCAGACGTGAAGCCGGGGATCCTGTTCAAGCTCAATTGCCACCACCCGTGACGGCAGGCTGGCTTCCAGCAGATCACTCAGCAAATCAAACAGCGGCGGGAATACGTGATTCAGTTGCTCATGCTGCCAGGACGGAATCGCGCTCACCTGATGCTCCAGCGAGAAGGTCAGCAGACTGCCCGCCAGCCGCGCCAGTTCCGGGTACAGACGCTCCGGTGGACTTTGCGGGTGGCGCTGAAACTGACCCAGTACCGGCTCGGCACTGTTCAGGGCATTGAGCAGCCAGAAGAGTGACACGTCGGCTACGGCAAAATCCGCCATGCGCTCGTTACTTTCCCGGCGCATCGCCATCAGGCGACTCAGACGGGCGCGGAGCTGTGTCATCAGCTGCTCCAGCTGATTCACCAGCCAGCGGCTGCCCTGCAGAGCGAGCAACGGGGGCAGCCATGCATCATCGCGTGTCCAGCGGCCCTGCGAATCCTGCTGCAGGCGGGCGACCGGGCAGGTCAGGTAATCACTGTTGTTCTGATGAGCAAAACGCAGCGTCAGCGCGGGCTGCATCACCGCAATCTGACGGGTATCTTCCCCAAAGAGGTTGCGAACATCCCGCCAGCATTGACGATATCGAACCGGGCGATCGGCTACCTCATCAGGCTTAAGACAGTTGCCCCCATTTGCCCGCATCAGCGGAAGCGCCAGAACCACCCCGACATCCCGGGACTCCCCTTCAAGCGCCAGCACCGGTGGCAGGTCATCCCCCCTATTCGTGTCGACCAGCGTGCCGTCGGGAAAGCGGATGTGCAGATGACTGGCCTGCAGGCGGCCCAGTTTTAATGCGTCAGGTTCAAAAGTTGCCTCAATCACCCCCCAGGGATGGGAGAGCCCCAGTCGGGCGATGCATTCCGCTGACCAGGCCGCATACGCGGCCTGCTGCTGGAAGTGCTGGGGTGAGATCATCTGCCCCCGGCCCCATAACGGCTGTTCCGTTTTCATTGGCTTCCTGCCTTAGCTTACGATTTGGCCTTAGGCATCTGAGAAACCAGTGAGAGGTTGACGTCCATCCCTTCCACCTGGAAGTGCGGCACGGCATAGAGCTTCACGCGGAAGAAGCCGGGGTTATCCTCAATGTCTTCCACCACCACTCTGGCGTCCCGCAGCGGGTGAGAGGCCTGCAGCTCGTCGCCCGGGTCGGTCATTTCCGTGACCAGACTGCGCACCCAGGTATTCAGCTCCAGCTCCAGCAGACGACGGTCTTTGGTGGTACCGATGTTTTCACGCTGAATCAGCTTCAGATAGTGGGCAATACGCGACAGCAGGAAGATGTAGGGCAGACGTGCATTGATACGGCTGTTGGCCGTCGCATCTGCCGTATCATACAGCGCAGGTTTTTGAGTGGAGTTCGCCGAGAAAAAGCACGCATAGTCGCGGTTTTTGTAATATGACAGCGGAATGAAACCCAGGTTGGCAAATTCAAATTCGCGGGTTTCCGGGATCATGACCTCAGACGGAATTTTCACCTGATTGCCGGTGCCAAGGTCATACAGATGAATAGGCAGATCCTGAACCGCACCACCGGCCTGCGGGCCCCGAATCTGTACACACCAGCCGTTATTGATAAAACTGCGCACCATGTTTGCCGCAAAGGCAAAAGAGGCGTTGGTCCAGAGATATTTGTCGTGATCCGGGCCTTTCACTTCCTCAACATAATTGAAGCTGCGAACAGGCACGGTGTCCGGGCCATAGGGCAGACGGCCCAGCACACGCGGCATGACCAGACCGATGTAGCGGGAGTCATCCGTCTCGCGAAAGGATTTCCACTTGATGTACTCCGCGCGATCAAAGTAGTTACCGATATCCTTGATAGCAGCCACTTCTTCCATCGAATCTTTCAGGAAGAATTTCGGGCCAGCCGAGCCGATAAACGGCATATGTGCTGCGGCAGAGACTTTGGAGATGCTGCGCAGCAGCGCGACATCCTGCGCAGACGCATCAAACTCGTAAGCGGAAATCAGCGCGGCAATCGGTTCGCCACCCGGTGTATCATACTCTTCAATATAGGTTTGCTTATACAATCCGCTCTGGATGATTTCCGGGCTGTCTTCGAAGTCCTGACGCAGCTCTTCTTTTGACATATCCAGCAGTTCAACCTTCACGTTCTGACGGAAATCGGTTTTATCAACCAGTGATTTCACGCCGCGCCACAGGCTTTCCACTGCCTGGAATTCTTCGCTATGCATCACGGCATCAAGCTGGCGGCTGATCTGATAGTCCAGTTCTGCGATATGGTGGTCAATCAGGTTTTTGTCGAGCTTTTCGACTTTTGAGCCCGACTTTGTCAGGCATTCCAGAAACACCTGCATCCCGGCAGTCAGACGCTCATCCGCGGTCGCATCTGACATCGCCTGCGCGTCCTGCCAGATGTCCAGCGCACTCAGTTCAGACACCGGGTTCAGGTTGATTTTTTCAAACAGAGAGGCATATACCCCACCGGCAGCAGGACGTTCCAGCACGACACTCTCGCCACCCGCAGCATTCTCATTTTTTACAGACATCAGCATCTTCCTTATTAATCCGTTAAAGCATCGTGATCGTTATGGCTGTTTCGGGGCCAGGGCGGAGAGTTCGGCTCTGAGTTCTGCGCTCAATGCCGGATCGAGCAGAATCTTTTCCAGCTCTTTTCGGAATGCCTGGTTGTCCAGCAGGTTGGCTTTTAAATCGCGAAGTAAATTGCGCATGGAAAGCATGGCTTTCAGCTGGGGTATTTGCCGTGAAACCTGTTCCGGGGTGAAATCCTTCATGCTCTGGAATGTCAGCGTGATATTTTCCTCACTGCCATCACCGGCAAGTGTGTTTTTAACGGTCAGATTGACGTTTGGGGAATATTCGGAAAGCACTGCGTCAAAGTTATTTTTGTTGAGATTAACTTTCTTACGCTCAGACAGGGGTGCAGATTCCTGACCATGGCTGAAGTCACCTGCCACCAGTAATTTCAGGGGGAGTTCCGTTTTCTTGCTTGCGCCCCCCGTATGCAAATCGAGTTTCAAATTAATACGTGCCTTCGGCACTTCACTCTGGAAACTATCCGACATCTCACCATCCCTCAGATTATCGCTACATGGATTTTTCAGACTAAAGCTATAGACGCAAGATAATAGAATAATGATCGAGATAAGATCAAATATTAAGATCATTACACTAATTACTCAATTTATTAAGAATTTTCTGCTGAATTTTAATAGCGACAATTGTCATCACACCAGCGACTTGAGCCAGAAGTGAGCAATTAAATAAACATTTATGTCGTTGCAGTGAAAACGAACGAAAAATTGCTCGTAAATGGTTATGGCATTGATTTGAATCAATACAGCCACATTAAAAAGAGTCATTGACTGACAGAAGAACCATTCTGGAACAGAAAAAATAAAGGCGGGCAAAAACGCCGGACGTTATAACGCGGGCTGACAGGAGAAGCTGTGGAATATTCCTAAGAAATATGTTCAGAATGACATTGAGTTTTTATTAAGATAAAGCGTGTCTGATTTAATGCGATAATTGCAGGAACCGCTGGTGAGAATAGATTTAAACCCGCCCTCACAGCCAGCCAGCCAGCGCGGTGATTTTTGCCACCAGAAGATACCGATTCACGCACTCTTTAAAACGCGGCCGGATGTCATTTAAAACGTTTTTAAAACTGCCTTCAGCTCTGCGCCCGACGGCAGGCAGAGGGCGTCATGCCATAAACCTGGCGGAACCGATGGCTGAAATGCGCGGAAGAGTGAAAACCACACTGAAAGGCAATTTCGGTCAGTGTCAGATCGGGACGTGCCAGCAAAGCATATGCGCGTGCCATCCGACGCTGCATCACAAACTGGTGTGGCGCTGCGCCGGTGGTGTGCCGGAACATGCGGGCAAAGTGAAACTCGCTGAGCGCCGCTTCCTGGGCCAGCACCGCCAGGGTTAAAGGCTGGTCGAGATGCGTTTCAATAAAGTCCAGCACCCGCCGTAACACCGCCGGTGCCAGGCCGCCCCGCACCTGGGGCAGCTGCCACTGCACGTCGCTGTAGTGCTGCAACAGGTGGGTCAGCAGTAAGGTGGAGGCGCTGCTCAGCATCACCTGACTGGCAGGCTGCTGCCAGTCGCAGCTCAGCAGAAAGTGCCGGTAAAGCTGCGTGATACGGTCGTCAGCAGAAAAGATTTTCTCATGCAGGGTTAACTGTGCCGGGCTGCGATCCCATACCCGCTCAGCCAGTTGTCGCAGCTGCGTCTCACTGCAGTAGAGATGGACAAAGGCGAGATCGGCCCGCAGGTCCCAGGTCGACTCGGTGCCGGCAGGCATCAGACAGAAGCGATCCGGTGCCCCACCGTTGCGCCAGCCATGCGCAGTTTTGTGCCAGGTGTCATATCCCCCCGCGACATAGAGGCTCAGCGTGTGGTGATCGCTGAAGTTGGTGACACGATCGCCACTGTTAAACCAGGCGGCCAGCTGAATGCCGCTGTGAAGCTGCACCTGATCACGCAGTTGTGCTTTATGGCGCTGCAGCATTTCAAAAGTCTGATAAACAGGCATCGGGGTCGCATTTCAGGTTGAACAGAGCGCCAGTTTACGGACAACGCGGGACAGAAAACAGGTCACATCGGGACGACACAGAAAAATGCGCAAGATTTTGCAAACTCCGCGCAATCCGCTGTAAGACCTGATTGCCGTACCGGTGCAGACTCCGCGTTTTAACGTGGAGATTCAGGCCATGAACCTGTTTTTATATCTTTCTGTGGTGGTGATCTGGGGCACAACCTGGATTGCGATTTATGCGCAACAGTCTGCGGGCGCCAGCGCGGTGACCGTCGCGGTTTTCTGGCGTTTTTTACTGGCCTCGGTGGTGATGCTGCTTCTGCTTAAGCTGATGAAGCGGCTGGATAAGCTGACCCTGCGCGATCATCTCTTCTGCCTGCTGCAGGGCTGCTGCGTGTTTGGCTTCAATTTTGTCTGTTTCTATTACGCTTCGGGATATATCAGCAGTGGTCTGGAGTCGGTCATCTTCTCCATGGCGGTGATCTATAACGCCATTAACAGCTGGATATTTTTCCGTCAGCGCCCTTCTGCGCGACTGCTTCCGGCTATGGTGCTGGGTATGGCAGGCATTGTGGCGCTGTTCTGGCACGATCTGCGCAACACAGAGACCTCTGCGGGCCTGCTATGGGGCATTGGATTAAGTGCGCTGGGCACGCTGGGATTCTCATTCGGCAATATGATCAGTCAGCGGCATCAGCGTCTGCATCGTGACGTGCTGACCACCAACAGCTATGGCATGTTGTACGGCGCGTTAATGATGGCGCTGGTTTCACTGCTTCAGGGTGTTTCTCTGCAGCCGACGTGGAACGCGCAGTGGACAGGCGCGGTAAGCTATCTGGCGATTGTGGGATCGGTGATGGGGTTTGGTGCGTACTTTACGCTGGTGGGTCGCATCGGTGCCAGCCGGGCGGCCTATACGACGGTGCTGTTTCCGCTGGTCGCGCTGGCACTGTCAACCCGCTATGAGGGATATGAGTGGCACGCCAGTGCCATCCCTGGCCTTGTCATGATTTTGCTGGGCAATGTCGTGATGTTTGCCCGCTGGCCGCTCAGCGTTAGCCGGGCGACCGTCTGACAGAGATGCGGGCGTAGTGCCCGCATGGGCTGGCTGTTATGCCCACGACTGCGGGAGGAGTTGCTGCGGCTGATTGATCGCTTTGCGCGCAATCCAGTAGAGCAGAACACGCTCATCGTCACTGTCACGGTCAGCCATCGACAGCAGCTTGAGTGCCAGCGTCGATTTCGTCACAGGCTGCTGTTCTGTACTGAGTTCAACCACGGCCTGACCGATGATGCAGCAGACTTCGTCTTCACTGGTAGTGGATTCATATGTCCGGTCTTTCATATTTCCTCCTGTTGAGTGAACCCCTATCCTGGCAAAAGATCCAGAAACCTGCTTACAGAAACAGCAGTGTGAAACATTATCTTACCGCTCATTACGCTTACTCATCAGGTTGCCGCTTTGGTTACCTTCAGCGCGACCTCAAAGAGAGTGCACAATGCCATTCATACCCGCTGGATGGCATTTCATTCCCTGATCCGTTCCGTTCATGCGTTTGCTACGCCTGCGCGCGCGTTACTGCTTTATTCTGACCGCAGTTTCCAGATTCCCGGACGGGAGAGATAAATGATGAACCAGACGCAGCAGGCTTCATACCAGCGTTCCCGCTGGCTTACATTGTTCGGCACCGTAATCACTCAGTTCGCGCTGGGGTCAGTCTACACATGGAGTCTTTTCAACGGCCAGCTCTCCCACAAGCTGAATGCACCGATCAGTCAGGTGGCTTTTTCGTTTGGCCTGCTGAGTCTGGGGCTGGCAATTGCCTCGTCACTGGCCGGTAAATTACAGGAACGTTTTGGCGTACGCCGCGTCACGATCGGAGCCGGTGTGCTAATGGCGGTCGGCTTCTGGCTGACCGCGCAGGCTGATAACCTGATGATGCTCTATTTCAGCGCCGGGTTGCTGGTGGGTCTGGCCGATGGGGCGGGTTACCTGATGACGCTGTCAAACTGCGTGAAGTGGTTCCCGGAGCGCAAAGGGATGATCTCTGCCTGTGCCATTGGCGCATATGGCCTGGGCAGTCTTGGATTCAAGTTCATCTGCGGCGCTCTGCTGGCCTCGGTGGGTCTGGAGCAGACCTTTATGATCTGGGGCGTGCTGGCCATGTCGATGATTATCCTGGGGGCTTTGCTGATGCGCGATGCGCCTCTGCAGGAAAACAGCAGCAGCCAGCGAGGTCAGCAACAGGCGCGTGATTATACGCTGGCACAATCGGTGCGTATGCCGCAGTACTGGATGCTGGCGCTGATGTTCCTGACCGCCTGCATGAGTGGTCTCTATGTTATCGGGGTGGCTAAAGACATCGGTGAAGGCCTGGTGCATCTGACCACCCAGACTGCCGCCAGTGCCGTCACCGTGATCGCCATCGCTAACCTGAGCGGCCGTCTGGTGCTGGGCGTGCTGTCCGACCGGATGATGCGCATCCGGGTGATTTCGCTGGCGCAGATCGTGTCGCTGATCGGGATGAGCGTGCTGCTTTTCACCCGGATGAATGAGAGCACTTTCTTCCTGTCACTCGCCTGTGTGGCCTTCAGCTTTGGCGGAACCATCACGGTATTTCCTTCGCTGGTCAGTGACTTCTTCGGCCTTAATAACCTGACCAAAAACTATGGCCTGCTCTATCTCGGCTTTGGCATCGGCAGCGTACTGGGCTCACTGGTTGCCTCACTGTTTGGCGGTTTCACGGTGACATTCAGCCTGATTATGACGCTGCTGGTCATCTCCCTGTTCCTGTCACTCACTATCCGTCTGCCACAGCGTACGGTTGCGCCAGCACCGGTATTGCAGCGCCACTGATCCTGTCGGGCCGTGTTGCCACGGCCCAATCATCCTCAGCCGCGGAAACGCGGCTCTGCCACACCCGCCACGGCCACGTCCACAGCAAAGAGATCGCCCGACAGGGGATAGCGCGCCAGCTCCTCCTCCGTTCGATCTTCCCGTGAGCTGGTGATAAACAGCGTTTTAAGGTCGGCGCCGCCAAAGGCCACCATGGTTGGCCACTTCACCGGCAGCAGGATCTCATCGACGATTTCACTGCTCTGCGGGTCGATACGCACCACACGTCCGCCATCGAACTGGGCTGACCAGTAAAACCCTTCGCTATCCACCGCAGCACCATCCGGTAGTCCCCCCTTCGCATCGAAGCGCCGGAATACCGTACGCTCGCCCGGTTCACCCTGCTCATCTAAAGGATAGCGATAGAGGGTCTCGTTCGGCGTGTCACTGTGATACATCCAGCGCCGATCGGGGGAGAAAGCCAGCCCGTTAGAGATTTTGATGTCGCGCGCTTTCACCTCCAGCGTCAGGTCGGGCGTGACGCGGCAAAGCAGGCCGCCATTTTTATCCTGCGGCTCCCACAGGCTGCCACACCAGAAATTGCCCCAGGGATCGACGCGTCCATCATTGAACCGGCTTAACGGCGCGTCACCCGGATTTTCGGCAATCTTTTTTTCAGGCCGGCCCTGTGCGTCCAGCAGCCAGACACCATTACGCAAGGCGGCGATCAGTCCACCCTGCTCGCGCAGACCAATGCAGCCTACCTCTTCCGCCTGCGGAAAAGTCTGCAGTTCACCGCTGGCCGGGTCGAAACGGTGAATCGCCGGTGCCAGAATATCAACACTCCACAACACCTGTTCTTCCACTGACCAGAGCGGACATTCGCCCAGCTCAGCCTGTAATGCCAGAATATGTCTTACTTCATGTGCCATGTTTTTCTCCCGTTAAACTGACCTGCTAATAATGTAGTGATAAAAACGGTCAGATGAGAATTATTTTCGCTTGATTTTAAGAAGATTCTCTCTGATAGTGTTTATTATTCAGCCCATTCTGATTTCTTTATTTTCAGCCGCCGCAGAAAAGACCGCGCTGAAATATTCCGTCATATCTGTTTAACTAACTCTACAAAGCCTGCATTCTCACTCCACTTTTCCGTCGTAATGTCATAGTCATTGGAAAAGAGGAGACGCTTCCGATGAAGAGATTAATTAAAGTCGCTTCGGTGGTAACGCTGATGACCTTATTAAGCGGTTGTATCATCAGCCCGAGGCACGACAACGGCTGGCACCATGGAGGTGGCGGGTATCACGGAGGCTATTACGGAGGTCATCACGGAGGGTATCATGGCGGTCACCATCGCCATTAACGGGCAAAGATGTCACACAGCATAAAATAAAAATATAAAATCGTCAGGGCGGGATAATTATCCCGCCCTTTTTTATTTAGCTTTTTATAGCGTAATTACACTGGAACCACGCTTTCTTCAGCCCCGGAATATGACTTTCCTGTGCCGGCAGCGCCTCCACTTTATCAAATCCTTTGTTGCTGCAGTAATTCGCCAGGTCAATATCCATCGCATCACGATTGACCTTCAGCGGGTCAAACCGATACTGAACGGTATTTGAGCTGGGATCTTCGTCAACACGTTCAAATGCCCCGGGTTTGCTGGAGGTACATCCACTCAGCAGAATAAGCGCCAGTGCGCCGGTAATTAATTTTTTCATTTCGTTGTCCTCACTTTGCCGCGCAGTGTATGACGCGGCCTGTCACGCATCCATAGGATTAATGCGCGAAAAATCGAAACCTTAGAAGATTTTGCCAATTAATGCGATACGATTAAACGGCTAGCACTATCGTACCAGACATGACAGGATGCAGTCAGACCCAACGAAAGACTGCACCACACCAGGAAATCCCAAAATAAGAATCTGTTCCTCTCTTCCCTGCCCGCGCTTAGCGGGCTTTTTTTTGCCCGCTTCCGGCCATCCGTTACTGACCGGTCAGGGCAATCATTCTACGTAACAGATTAGCGGCGCGCTTGTCAGGTAATGCCAGAATGGCACTGTAGAGATCGATAGACATGGCACACAGCGATGAACGGTCTACCGCCGTGTCGGCAGGCATATTCAGCTGCTGCAGCTTTTCGCCCCACTGCTGATAGAGGCGACCGACGATGTTCTGCAGATCCGCCTGTGCCAGCGGCTTATCCAGTGGCTGATCGGGCGGAGGACTGTTCAGCAGCAGCTGTTCCATCGCATCCGCCTCCTTGCGATTCAGGGAAGGTGGCAGCGTGGTCAGCAAATTGATGCCTCCGCTCACCTGCGGATAGAGATAACGGAAGCAGAGGCCCGGGTCGAGTCTGTTCAGCGCCTTCATCTCTTCGACTGAGACGCGGATATAGTTAACAACCGCCTGATCCGTTCCGCGCATCAGCCGCTGATTAATCACCTCGATCAGCCAGCCGCGCAGTTCGCCCGTCGCCTGCTCAGCCGGTTCTCCGGCCCGGATGCGGCGGGTCAGTTCCTGGGTCAGCAGCAGCCACAGCGCCGGTTCCTGCGTCTGCAGCACCCGGTAGCCCGGCATTGTTGCCAGCTGCTTCACCGCCTGCTCATGCTGGCTGGCCTGCAACCGATGCGGGGCGACCCAGCTGAACCAGACCAGATTCGCCAGTATCAGCGGCAGCAGAAAGAGAACCAGCCCCTGCCACAAACGCAGCCGGGTCGTTTTGATCAGAACAATAATGATCAGCGCCAGCAGCGCAAACGCCGCCAGCGTAATAAAAAGCAGCCCATTCATGCGGCGGGATTAATCCTTACGCACATCGATCAGCACCGGACAGTGCGCACGTTCAATGACCGACGCGCTGACGGAGCCTTTCAATAACCGGTTAAAAGAGGAGAGATGGCGACGCCCCATAATGATCATGCTGGCCTTGAGCTGCTGCGACTGGGCAACGATAGACTCTGCCGCGTCACCGGCCAGAATCATGCCTCGGGCCGTAATGCCGGCGCGCAGCAGCGGTGCCAGCGCATGGCGCACCACCAGCTCCGCAGTGTTCTGCTCATCCTGCGCGGCCACAAAATCGGCCGGATCTTCACCTGCGTCGATTTCCATCGGCTGATTGCAGGCGGAGTAGGCAGGATCTATACAGCACAGCACCACCACTTCCGCACGATGTGCCAGCGCTTCTTCAATGGTTAAGGCGACCACTTTCTCCGCTACCGGAGAGTGATCAATGGCCATCAGCAGGGTTTTCATCAGATGCTTATCCTTCTATCGCGGCAACTTTGCCGATTTCACGTACCAGTGCCTCTTTACACTTCAGCATCTCGTCACGAAAGCGGGCTTCGTGTCGCAGAAAACGTGCAGAGGGCACCAGCAAAGAGACAGAAAAACGACCAAACAGCGTATCCAGCGCAAACGCCATGGTAGAGACCCCTTCCAGCGTTTCACCCCGATCCACGGCAATGCCGGTTTCGCGAACCTCCCCGAGCAGCTGCAGCAACTGCGGCAGGGTTTTCACGGTCATATCCGTTAACTCCTGCCACTCATCGCCGACAATGGTTCGCACATCTTTGTCACACTCGAGCGCCAGCAGTGCCCGCCCCCCGGATGTGCTGTAAAGCGGCAGATTAAGTCCCATATGCGGAACGACACGAAGCTCACGCGATGCCACCACGTGATGAACAATCGCCAGCTGGCTGCCGCTGGCGCGTGCCAGTGAGACGGTTTCGTTGGTATCGGAGGAGAGTTTTTCCAGCAGCGGGCTGACCAGATCTACGACATCGGTATGGACGCTGGAGATGAGTTTCAGCAGTGCCGGCCCCAGCCGCAGTCCGCCCGCCCCGCTGCTGCGCACCAGCTCTGCGCTGTCGAGCGCGGCGACAATGCGCTGCACCGTTGAACGCGGCAGTTCGACCGCCTGCGCGATCTCGCCGAGGCTCATGCCGCCCGGCTGCTGGCCCAGCGCATTAAGAATTTTTGCCGCACGGGCGATGACCTGTATACCGCCCGTTTTTTCATCCTCGCGGCTGGAGGGGTGATGTGCCATAGCGTCGTCCTGTTTGAGCTGCCTTACTGTAACCCGATTGCCGCACTTTTTACAGCCTGTACCACATTGCAATACAGCATACCGGGATGTAATATTACCGGCTGTATCACATCGCAATACACTGCATCATAATAACGAGATCGCCTGCTATGAACGCCAGGTCCGCCGCTGTGCCGGCCCCCCACCCTTTTACGCTGCGTCTGGCGCTGGGTTTAGTCGGTGTCCTGATCGCCGCCCTGACCTCCGGACTGAACGATCGCGTCAGTGATATTGCGCTGGCCGATATTCGTGCCGCAATCGGTATCAGTGTCGATCAGGGTAGCTGGATTATTTCCGGTTATCAGGCGGCCGAAGTCGCTGCCATGATGATTGCGCCCTGGTTCGCCGTCACGCTGTCGCTGCGACGCTTCACGCTCGGCGTGTCAGCGGGATTTATGCTGACCGGCATTCTGCTGCCGCTGGTGCCTGACCCAACGCTGTTTATCAGCCTGCGCGTTCTGCAGGGACTTTTTGGCGGCGCATTACCGCCAATGCTGATGACGGTTGCCCTGCGCTTTCTGCCGCCCCCGTTTAAACTCTTTGGCCTGGCAGGTTATGCCCTGACCGCGACGTTCGGTCCCAACATGGCGGCCTCGCTCGCCGCGTTGTGGACCGATCACGTCAGCTGGATGATGGTCTTCTGGCAGGTGGTGCCCGGCATGCTGATTGCCATGCTGCTGATCAGCCGCGGGATCCCGCAGGATCCACTGCGTCCCGAACGCTTTCAGCAGATCGATCTGTTCGGCATGGTGACCGGCTGCAGTGGGGTGGCGCTGCTGGTGCTGGTGCTGACCCAGGGGGAGCGCCTCGACTGGCTCAATTCGCCGCTGATTACCGGGATGCTGCTGACGGCTCTGCCGCTGCTGCTGGTCTTTCTGATTAACGAGTGGTTTCACCCGCTGCCGCTGTTTAAGCTGCAGATGCTCCGGCGGCCCAATCTGGCGCACGGCTTGCTGGGCCTGGCCTGCGTGCTGATCCTGGGACTGTCAGGTTCTGCCCTGCCCTCCGCCTATTTCGCTCAGGTCAGCGGATTTCGCACCCTGGAGTTTGCCCCGCTGGCGCTGACGGTCGGCCTGCCGCAGCTGCTGATCGCGCCGCTGATTGCCGCCCTGCTGAATATTCGCCGGGTCGACTGCCGCTGGATGCTGACAGCGGGCGTTGGTCTGCTGGTGGTTGCCTGTCTGCTGGGGACACAGATCACCAGCGACTGGGCGCGACAGAATTTCTGGCTGCTGCAGATCCTGCAGGCGTTCGGACAACCCATGATCATTCTGCCGATTCTGATGAGCGCCACCAGCGTCGTGGCGCCACCCGAAGGCCCCTTTGCCTCGGCGATGTTTAATACGGTGCGCGGCTTTTCCAGCATCGCAGCCTCCACACTGGTTGAAGTATTCCTGACTCACCGCGAGCAGTTTCACTCCAGCGTGCTGATTGACCAGGCGGCCAGCCGCAGCTGGCTGATGACCGCCCCGACTGCCGCTCAGGCCAGCAGCAGCCTGCCGCTGTTGCCTGACGGCAGCATCAGTACCAGCGCGAATCTGAGTGGATTCGCCACCCTGGTGCGGCATCAGGCAACGGTGCTGGGCCTGAGCGACAGCTGGCTGATGCTGACAGGCTTTGCCGCCTGCCTGCTGGTGCTGACCGCCATCCTGCCAAAACGGGTCTGGCCGCCGCAGACTCTGATTCAACCCCCTTCCCGGAATAACTGAATATGCGTGCTTTTGAAATGAAAAGAACCCTGCTGCTGACTCTGCTGCTGGTGATTTTGCTGGTCATGGCCTTTGTCGTCTGGTCACTGATGAACGGCAACGATCACCGCACCAACGATGCTTACATCAATGCCGATTACACGCTGGTGGCGCCGAAAGTCCCGGGCTATATCAGCAGCGTGCAGGTTCAGGATAATCAGCAGGTTAAAGCAGGCCAGCTGCTGGCCACGCTGGACGATCGTGACTATCGCGTGGCGCTGGAGAGCGCCACCGCTGACCTGCAGGTGAGCCAGGCGAAGCTGCTCAGCAGTCAGGCGCAGCTTGAACAGCAGCAGTCCGTGATCGATCAGCAAAAAGCCAGCGTAGCGGCCAGTCAGGCGTCAGCACAGTATGCCGGTCAGAGCGCGGAACGCTACAACCGCCTCTACAAGAGCGGCACCGTTGCAGCCGACGATCAGCAAAAAGCGAGCTCAACTCAGCGCTCAGCCCTGGCGGCGGTTCACCAGAGTCAGGCCGCGCTGGCGTCAGCCGTTAAACAGGTGGGGGTACTCCAGGCAGCGGTGCGGTCGGCGGAAGCGGATGTGGCTGCCGCGAAGGCCAGCGTCGATCAGGCCCGGCTGAATCTCTCCTACACGCGTATTGTCGCCCCGGTGGACGGCATGGTCGGTCAGCGTGCGGTGCGGACAGGCGCCTATGTCTCCGCCGGAACCCGTCTGCTGGCGGTGGTCCCGCTGCAGCAAACCTATGTGACCGCGAACTATCTTGAGACGCAGCTCAGCGATGTGCGTCCCGGTCAGCGGGTGCAGATTCGGGTAGATGCCCTGCCTGGCAGGACGTTCACCGGCCATGTGGACAGCATTGCACCGGCAACCGGCGCAACTTTTTCCGCTATCTCTCCCGATAACGCTACCGGCAACTACACTAAAGTGGTTCAGCGTTTGCCGGTCAAAATTGTGCTGGATAGTGACCAACCTAATCTGGCCCAGTTGCGTGTCGGCATGTCTGCGATCCCGGACATCGACGTACCGTAATATTGTGAGCAATATCTCAGAACGGACCTATTTCATTTGGGCAGGATTACGCGTAAATTAGCGCTCGATCCTGTTCTGAGTTATTCAGATCGACCCGGACAAGAGAAGACCCTGCCGCTTATGGCGCTCTCTTTTCCACATCTGTTCGCGTTGCACTGGTTTGGGATCGCCATCATCGTAACCGCTCAGAGGAGTTGCTTTGTGAAATATGCCTTGATGGGAATTTCTTTTTTCGCATTACTTTGGTTCGGAACCTTCGTTCTGCTGCTGAAGTAACGGCGTGACAGTGCCGCCAGAGGGCGACGTTAACGTCGCCCTTGCTGGCTGTCAGCGTTCTTCTTCCTGCAGTTTCATGCTGCCCGGCAACACGCCGTCGGCACGAAACATCGCTTTTATCCCCCGCACCGCCTGACGTATGCGATCGCTGTTTTCAATCAGCGCAAAACGCACGTGCGTATCACCGTAGTCGCCAAATCCGATACCAGGTGAGACACAGACTTTTGCCTCCTGCAGCAGATGTTTGGCAAATTCCAGCGATCCCAGATGCGCATAGTGGTCCGGAATTTTTGCCCAGACGTACATAGACGCTTTCGGATTCTCCACCATCCAGCCCGCTTCATGCAGGCCTTTTACCAGCACATCGCGACGGCGTTTGTACTGCTCGGCGATGTCGCGCACGCACTGCTGATCGCCCTCCAGCGCAGCAATCGCCGCCACCTGGAGCGGTGTGAACGTGCCGTAGTCGTGGTAGCTTTTGATACGCGCCAGTGCGGCAACCAGCTCTTTGTTGCCCACCATGAAACCGATGCGCCAGCCTGCCATGTTGTAGCTTTTCGACAGGGTAAAGAATTCCACGGCGACATCACGCGCCCCCGGCACCTGCATGATTGACGGCGCTTTCCAGCCGTCGTAAACGATGTCGGCGTAGGCCAGATCGTGGATCACCAGCACGTTGTACTGTTTCGCCAGCGCAATGACCCGTTCGAAAAAGTCGAGTTCCACACACTGGGCGGTGGGGTTGGACGGGAAGCCGAGGATCATCATTTTTGGCTTGGGATAACTCTCGCGGATGGCGCGTTCCAGCTCGTTGAAGAAGTCAACGCCCGCCACCAGCGGCACTGACCGCACCTGCGCACCCGCAATCACCGCGCCGTAGATATGAATCGGATAGCTGGGGTTCGGCACCAGCACGGTGTCGCCGTGGTCCAGCGTTGCCAGCATCAGATGCGCCAGCCCCTCTTTAGAACCGATAGTGACAATCGCCTCCGATTCCGGATCGATTTCGACCTGGTAGCGATCGGCGTACCAGCGGGAAATGGCCCGGCGCAGACGCGGAATGCCGCGGGAAGTCGAGTAACCGTGTGTGTCATCACGCTGTGCCACCTGGCAGAGCTTTTCGACGATGTGCGGTGGGGTCGGACCATCGGGATTGCCCATTGAAAAGTCGATGATATCTTCGCCGCGCCGGCGCGCAGCCATCTTCAGTTCAGCGGTGATATTAAAAACGTAAGGGGGTAAACGTTCAATACGCGAGAAACGACGGGGTGTGCTGTTATCAGCCATAGTGTCCTCTGGATTACGTAAGCGCCCGGACCGTCCGAGCGACGCGGGTCACTGCGGTGACCCGTTATGAACATAACGTGGTGAGGATCATTTTGTCGAGCATGGCAGAAAATATTTTTATTGCTGCGGATTCAGTCGTCCCAGCAGCCAGTCGTTCACCCAACAGCCGTTCAGCAGATAATTATCCCGCAGCGTCCCCTCCAGCTGAAAACCGTTCTTCTCAAGAATACGGCGCGAGGCCCAGTTACCTTCCACCACCAGCGCCTTAAGTTTATGGAAATCAGCCTCCAGTAAAAACTGGCACAGGGCCGCCAGCGCCTCGCTGCCAAATCCCTGACCGCAGTAGCGATGCAGCAGCATGTAGCCCACTTCTGCCTGCCGATGCGGCTCCCACTCCGGGCTACAGCCAAACAGGCCAATCGGCTCCCCGTTATCCCGCCGCCGCGCAACCAGACAGAGCATATGAAAGCTCCCGGGCTGCCAGGGTGCCAGACGCGACGTGAAACGCTGGCGGATATCCGCCTCATCAGGGATTTCACTCACCCAGGCCATGGTGTCGCGATCTTCATGGACGGCGCGAAACAGCTGCCAGTCTTCTGGCTGTAGTCGGGTGAGGGTTAAACGGGTGGTGACAAGTTGCATCTGCTGCTCCCGGGTAATGCGGTTTACCGGCGATCGCTGGCACGCGTTATCGCGCAACATAGCAAAACGGCCTTCCAGCGACCAGCGTTAACCGGCGGGAAAACTGTTCCCCTTTATTGCGCTCAGACTTTCCTCTTTTAGCTGCATTCCCTTAAAAATTGACCTGCAGCAGGAATGCCCGGCACGATTCACCAGGAGGCTGGCGGTTCGCGATCACATTTTTTATCATAGGGTCACTTTCCCTTGCCGACGAGCCGCCTGTGCCCTCCCACTTCACGATGTTGCTGGCCGTTTTTGACCGCGCCGCCCTGATGCTGATCTGCCTGTTTTTCCTGACGCGCACCCGTCCGTTTCGTCAGTTGCTGCAGAAAGATGAACATACCCGCGCAGAGAAGATAGCGGTCACCGCGATCTTCTCCCTGTTTGCCCTGTTCAGCACCTGGTCGGGGGTCAATGTGGATGGGTCGCTGCTGAACGTGCGGGTGATCGCCGTGATGGCGGGCGGCATTCTGTTTGGTCCCTGGGTCGGCATCGCCACCGGCATCATCGCCGGCCTGCACCGCTTTCTGATCGATATCCACGGCGTGACCTCCGTTCCCTGTCTGATTACCAGCATCATTGCCGGTGTTGTGGCGGGTGGCATTAACCGGCGGGTCCTGAAAGAGCATCGCTGGCGTGCCGGTATCGTCGGCGGGATGCTGTGTGAAGCCCTGACGATGGTGCTGATTGTCTTGTGGGCGCGCCCCACATCGCTCGGCCTGGCGATAGTGTCCGAAATCGCCCTGCCGATGATCCTCGGCGCCTCCAGCATCGGCCTGATTGTGTTGCTGGTGCAGAGCGTTGAAGGGGAAAAAGAGGCGATTGCCGCGCGTCAGGCCAAGCTGGCGCTGGAGATCGCCAATAAAACGCTGCCGCTGTTTCGTCAGGTTAACAGCGACTCACTGCGCAACATCTGTGACATTATCCGGCGGGAAATCAAAGCCGATGCGGTGGCGATGACCGATAAAAAGCAGATTCTGGCCTATGTTGGCTATGGCGAACATAATTATCAGCACGGGGATGACGGTATCAGTCCTACCACCGCGCAGTCGATCGCCAGCGGTAAAATTATTATCAAAAACAATGATGAAGCCCATCGCACCAAAGACATTCACTCCATGATTGTGATTCCGCTGTGGGAAAAGGGCAAGGTCACCGGCACGCTGAAAATCTACTACCGTCGTGCGCATCGTATTACCGGCTCGCTGAAAGAGATGGCGATCGGTCTGTCACAGATTATCTCTACGCAGCTGGAGGTGTCGCGCGCCGAGCAGCTGCGCGAAATGGCCAATAAAGCGGAACTGCGCGCGCTGCAAAGCAAAATAAATCCCCATTTTCTGTTTAATGCCCTGAACGCGATCTCCTCCTCCATCCGGCTCAATCCCGATACCGCCCGCCAGCTGGTAATTAACCTATCGCGCTATCTGCGCTACAACCTGGAGCTGAACGACGATGAGCTAATCGACATCCGCAAAGAGCTGTGGCAGGTCAAAGATTACATTGCCATTGAACAGGCACGGTTTGGCGACAAGCTGACGATGATTTATGACGTCGATGAAGATCTGCACTTTCTGCTGCCCAGCCTGCTGATTCAGCCGCTGGTGGAGAATGCCATTGTGCACGGTATCCAGCCCTGTAAAGGCAAAGGCGTGGTGACGCTGAGCGTGCGGGATCAGGGCGACCAGGTGCGGATTTCGGTGCGGGATACCGGCAAGGGGATCAGCGAGGAGGTGATGGCCCGGGTGGCGCGCAACGACATGCCCGGCAATAAAATCGGCCTGCTCAACGTACATCACCGGGTGAAACTGCTGTCCGGTCAGGGATTGTGCATTGTGCGGCATGAGCCGGGCACGGAAATCTCTTTTACGCTCAGTAAAAACGGCCAGCGGCTGGCGGAGAATCTGTTATGAAAGCCATTATTGTGGAAGATGAATTCCTGGCGCAGCAGGAGCTGAGCTGGATGATCCAGCATCACAGCAAAATCGAAATTGAAGCCTGCTTTGATGACGGCCTCGACGTGCTGAAGTATCTGCAACAGCATCGGGTGGATGTGATCTTTCTCGACATCAACATTCCTTCACTGGATGGCATGCTGCTGGCGCAGAACATCCATCAGTTTGCCCACAAGCCGCTGATTGTTTTTATTACCGCCTGGAAAGAGCATGCGGTGGAGGCGTTTGAACTGGAGGCGTTTGACTACATTCTCAAGCCCTATCAGGAATCACGGATTGTCACCATGCTGAACAAGCTTGAAGCCACGGCACAGGCGCAGCAGGCGGTCAGCCACCTCAGTGCCACACCCGCCCCGCAGACGGTCAATCTGGTCAAAGATGAGCGCATCATCGTCACAGACGTGAATGATATTTACTACGTTGAGGCACATGAGAAGCTGACGTTCGTCTACACCCGGCGTGAATCCTATGTGATGTCGATGAACATTACCGAGTTCTGTTCCCGCCTGCCGGAGCAGCAGTTTTTCCGCTGCCATCGCTCTTACTGCGTCAGCCTGAACAAAATTCGCGAAATCGAACCCTGGTTTAACAATACCTATCTGCTGAAACTGCGCGATCTGGAGTTTCAGGTGCCGGTCAGTCGCAGCAAGGTCAAGCTGTTTCGACAGTTAATGCGGCTCTGACGCCGGGGAAAAGCGTGTCCGGGAAGGGAGTCGTAAAGCAGATAAGGCGTGCCTGAGCCCGCCCCGATCAAGCCGGGAATCCGCTCGTGCCCAGTCAGATGCCGTGCACGAGCGGAAGCCGAATCAGATTTCGCGACCCAGGGTCTGACGCAGATGCGCGCCCGCGCCCAGCAGGCCAGGCTGATCGTGCGTAATCATATAGACCGGGATGCTGGCCACATAGTCACGGAAACGCCCTTTGTCTTCGAAGGCGGCGCGGAACCCCGACGCCTTAAAGAACTCCAGGAAGCGAGGCACGATGCCCCCTGCTATGTAGACGCCCCCGAAGGTGCCGAGATTCAGCGCCAGATTGCCGCCAAAACGGCCCATGATGACGCAGAACATCGACAGCGCACGACGGCAGTCGGTGCAGCTGTCATCCAGCGCACGCTGGCTGACATCTTTCGGCTTCAGGTTCTCCGGCACGCGCTTGTCCACTTTAACAATCGCGCGATAGAGGTTAACCAGACCGGCACCCGACAAAACGCGCTCGGCGGAAACATGGCCGAGCTCTTCGCGCAGCACTTCCAGAATCTGATCTTCTTCTTCGCTGTTGGCCGCCAGATCGACATGGCCGCCCTCGCCCGGCAGGCTTACCCAGCGCTTGTCCACATGCACCAGATGGCTGACGCCTAACCCGGTTCCGGCACCATAAATCGCAATAGGTTTATCTTTTACCGGTTCAGTTCCGCCGAACTGAATCACGTTGTCAGCGGTCAGCATCGGGATCGCCATTGAGACTGCCGTGAAGTCGTTAATGATTTCCAGGTGTTCAAAACCGATGTTCTCTTTGAGCTTGCGCGTCGAAAACGCCCAGTCATGGTTGGTCATTTCAACCCAGTCATCGGTAATCGGGCAGGCAATGGCAATACAGCCATCTTTAACATCCTGCTGTTGTTCATCAAGATAGTGGCGGATGACAGCTTCGAGGCTGTCGTAGTCTGATGTTGAGAATGTTTTGGCCTGGGAGATGCTGCCGCTTTCCACCTCACACAGGGCGAGGCGCGCGTTAGTCCCGCCGACATCGCCGACCAAGGCATAGGTTGTCATTCTTCTGTTGCTCCGCTTGGGGTCTTAAGAGTTGGAGGACACTATAAAATTCTGCCCATAAAACAACAACGCTCACCGGTGCGATTGGTGAGCGTCTTACTCAGGTGTGCTACAGCCTAACCGCGATAGTCAACCCTGCACAGCGGCAACTATCTGAATCTTAGCCACCGTTGCGTTGATTCAGGCAGGCCGTGACTTTTCGTAACAGCGGCGGCAGATCGTCTTTCGGCATCACCACCTCAACCAGCGACAGCCATTGAGGCCGTGAGAGCCGCGCCATCACCTCGTTTAACTGCACCGTTTCACTGATGCGCCAGCTCTGCGCCTGGCCCTGCAGGCTGAAAGCGTGCGGTAAGGCGGTCCAGTTCCACTTTGCAATATCATTATAACGTTGAGTTGCACCGTGAATCGCTCTTTCGACGGTATAACCTTCATTATTCAGCAGAAAGATAATCAGCGACTGCTGGTCGCGCAGCATTGAGCCCAGTTCCTGAATGGTCAGCTGCGCCGAGCCGTCACCGATGATCAGGATAACCCGGCGATCCGGCGCGGCCGTCTGCGCGCCAAAGGCTGCCGGGAGAGTATAGCCGATCGAGCCCCACAATGGCTGCACCACCAGCTGTGCCTGTGAAGGCAGTCGCAGGGCCGCTGCACCAAAGGCTGCCGTTCCCTGTTCGGCCAGAATCAGGTCGCCGGGTTGCAGGAATGACTGCATGGCCTGCCAGAACGCCTGCTGACTGATGATCGCCGCTGGCGCTTCGGGCTGCGCGACGGTGGGCGTGTCGCCACTCTGCCACTGCTGCCCATATTGCGCGAACAGCGACTGGAGCTCGCTTAACGCATCGGCCATCGACAGCGGCGCAAACTGTTCCGAGCCTGCGCGGGCGCTGTGCGGCTGCAGGTCAATACATTTCTCCGGGGCGAACTGCTGCGTGAAGCCCGCGGTGATCGTATCGGTAAAACGGACGCCGACGCAGATCGCCACGTCCACCTGCTCAATCTGTTCACGCACCTGTCCGGCGCTCGCCTCACCGGCATAGGTGCCGACGTACCCCGGCTGCTGTTCATCCAGTACGCCTTTACCCATCAGCAGCGTGGCGCAGGGTATCGCACGCTGTTCACGCAGCGCGGCCAGTGCCGCCTGCTGCTGCCAGCGCAGCGCAAGGAAATCCGCCAGCAGTGACACGCGCTGCGCCGTAGCCAGCATCCGCTCCGCCGCAGCGCGGAAAGCACGGCGGACGTCGGGCGAAGAGGTTTGCCGGATAATCAGCGGCCGGGCGGGCGGCGGGACTTCCGTCGCCGCGACGTCAACCGCCAGCGAAAGATAACCCGGACGACGAGCCTGCAACGCATCGGTTATCACCCGGTCAATCTCAGCCGTGGCGTTGTCCGCGGTAAGCCGGGCGGTTGCGGCGCTGACCTCCCCGGCCATGCGAATGAAATGCTGAAAATCGCCATCGCCCAGCGAATGGTGAACGCAGTCACCCTGCGACTGTGCGCCTGTCGCAGGCGCACCCACGATGTGGATGACCGGCAGATATTCAGCATAGCTGCCTGCGACGCCGTTGATTGCGCTCAGCTCGCCGACACCAAAGGTGGTCAGTAGTGCCCCTGCGCCGTTGCAGCGCGCATAACCATCCGCCGCATAGGCTGCGTTAAGTTCATTGGCGCACCCCACCCAGCTGAGGGTGGGATGGGCAATGACCCGATCAAGAAACTGGAGGTTATAGTCGCCCGGCACACCAAACAGATGCTCTATACCAATCTCCTGCAGACGGCTTAGCAGGTAATCGCCAACGGTAAATGTAGACATCGCGCATTCCTTTCAGGGAAGAGTCGGCTTAAGTATCTGACAGCCGTTGAAATTAGCGAGATAAGGGGTGGCTTTCAGCCGCCGCAATGTGCGGAAAGCGGGCGTTACGCTGGCGGAATATTCTGTAAAATTGCGAACTGGTGCGCATTGCCACTAAGTGTAACCGTATACACTGATAGACTTTTGGCATATCTTCTCGTTTTTACTCAGGAGCGCTGAATGTCCTCTTTCCCCCATCCCGACCGTTATCAGCAGATGGAATACCGGCGCAGCGGCCGCAGCGGCATTAAGCTGCCCGCCATTTCGCTGGGGCTGTGGCATAACTTTGGTGACAGCACCCGCGTCGATAACAGCCGTGAACTGCTGCGCCATGCCTTTGACCGTGGCATTACGCACTTCGACTTAGCGAATAACTATGGTCCGCCGCCCGGCTCGGCAGAGGAGAACTTCGGCCGGCTTCTGCGGGAAGATTTTCGGGCCCACCGCGATGAGCTGATTATTTCCACTAAAGCGGGTTACACCATGTGGCAGGGGCCTTATGGCGACTGGGGATCGCGTAAGTATCTGGTCGCCAGTCTGGACCAGAGCCTGAAACGAATGGGACTGGAGTATGTAGATATTTTCTATCATCACCGCCCCGATCCGGACACCCCGCTGGAGGAGACGATGCGCGCGCTGGATCATGTGGTGCGTCAGGGCAAAGCGCTCTACGCCGCCCTCTCGAACTATCCGGCCGGGCTCGCGGCTGACGCGATAGCGATCCTGCGCGATCTCGGCACGCCCTGTCTGATCCACCAGCCGCGCTATTCGATGTTTGAACGCACACCGGAGCAGGGACTTATTCAGACGCTCGGCGAGGCGGGCGTCGGCTGTATCGCCTTTTCCCCGCTCGCGGGTGGCGTCCTCACCGATCGCTATCTGCAGGGCATCCCGGCCGATTCGCGTGTGGCCAGCGGCAGCCGCTTCCTGGATGAGAACCAGCTGACGGAGGAGAAAATGGCGCGGGTGCGCAGGCTGAATACCCTGGCGCAGCAGCGCGGGCAGAAGCTGGCGCAGATGGCGCTGGCGTGGGTGCTGCGCGATGAGCGCGTCACCTCGGTACTGATTGGTGCCAGTAAAACGGCGCAGATTGATGATGCCGTGGCGATGCTGGCCCGCCGTGAATTCAGCGACGACGAGCTGGCAGCCATTGACGCGGCCCTGATGTGATCCCTGCCCTGCCCGGTGCTCACCGGGCAGTTTCAGGGCCAGAATTGTCTCAATCCCCTTTCTCTCCCCAATTTCCTCACAATCTTCCGACACAATGATAGGGTAACAACAGCAATCCGCAGGCACAGACTGCGCCGCAACAGCATCAGACTGTTGATGAGGAGAAAAAAATGAAAAGAGCCCTGATATTTGCTGCCCTGCTGGCCCTGTTGTCGCCACTGGCACACCAGACCGCCCAGGCCTCTGGAGCCTCAATTACACTGGCCCCCGGCGTAACCCTGAACCTGGGTGACCGCGATCGCCGTGGCTACTACTGGGATGGCGGTCGCTGGCGTGAACCGCGCTGGTGGAACGATCGTTATTCTTATAATGAACGCCGCTGGTGGCGCCACGAAGAGTGGCGGCGTCATCAGCAGTGGGAGCGTGAACGTCGCTGGCATGAGCGCGACCGTGAGCGTCGCTGGGAACATCAGCATCGCCGCGATCGTGACTGGGATCATCATGACCGTCGTGGTCCGGGGCCGCATGGGTTCGGGCCTCACGGACCGGGCCCGCACGGCCACGACCGTCACTAAACAAAACGCCCGGCATAACCGGGCGTTTTTTATCTGTCGGGCGCGTTACAGTCCCAGCGCCTCTCCCACCAGCAAATAGAGGTTCAGCGTAATCACCAGCAGCACAATCAGGCGGCCGGTGTTCTGCATCAGGCGGGAGTTAACCATATCCTCCCCCATCAGCTCGCGATTGCCGGTAAAAGCCAGCAGCGGGATCAGCGCCAGTGCAATTCCGAAACTCAGCAGCACCTGACTCATCACCAGAACCCGGGTTGGGTCCCAGCCTGCCGCGATGACAATAAACGAGGGCAGCATGGTGATGGTGCGGCGTAACCAGAGCGGAATATGGAAGCGGATAAAGCCCTGCATCACCACCTGTCCCGCCAGGGTGCCCACCACGGTCGAGGATAATCCCGCGGCGACCAGACTCAGACCGAAGACCGTCGCCGCTGCCTGACCCAGCAGCGGTTGCAGCGTCAGGTAGGCCTGATCGAGTTCCGCAATTTTACTGTGACCGCTGAAGTGAAAGGCGGCTGCCGCAGTCGCCATCATCGCCAGATTGACGAATCCGGCAATCGTCATCGCAATGGCCACGTCCAGCTTGGTCGAGGAGTAACGCTGACTTTTGCTGTCCTCACTTTTACCCTGCGTCAGGGCAGAGTGCAGATAGATAACGTGCGGCATGATGGTGGCGCCCAGCACACCGGCCGCCAGGAAGACGGCATCGGATGTCGGCAGCGCGGGCAGTGCCATCCCGGTCACCAGCTCTTTAACGTCAGGCTGAGAGAAGAAGAGTTCGACGATATAGGCCGCCGCCACAAACAGCAGCAGCCCTCCTATCACCAGCTCCAGCGGCTTTTGCCCCCGGCTCTGCAGCATCAGGATCAGGAACGTGGCGACACCGGTCAGCACTGCGCCCTGCATCAGCGAGATGCCGAGCAGCAGTTTGAACCCCAGCGCGGCCCCGATAAACTCCGCCAGGTCGGTCGCCATCGCGATAATTTCTGCCTGCACCCAGTAGAACCAGACGGCGGGCCGGGGAAAACGATCGCGGATATGTTCAGCGAGGTTTTTACCGGTGGCGATACCCAGCTTGGCGGACATCAGCTGGATCAGCATGGCCATGACGTTTGCCCACACCACGACCCACAGCAGCTTATAGCCGTAAGCGGCGCCCGCCTGAATATTGGTCGCAAAGTTGCCCGGATCGATATAGCCGATAGCGGCGATAAAGGCGGGCCCCAGCAGTGCGAGTTTGACTTTTCTGACTCCGCGAGCGGCGCGCTCGGCGGTACGACTTTCAAACATATCCGGTACCCTGTCTGAACATGTGCCTGCCCCGGCAGCTTAGGGGTTGGCATGAGCAAGTGAAATTCGTTTATTGTTATCGGTGTAATAGATACTGCTATAAAGTATAGCCATTGCTATACATTACAGCAAAGGAAGTGACTGCTAAAAATGTGAGCAAGCATGTCACTTTACGCTCTGTGTAAAATATAGACAATAATTATGTGGTTATAAGAGGTAAATGATTTGTAAACAGGACGTGATCACGGAAACTTTTCTGGAAAATATAGCGATAGCGAATACTTATATTGTGGTTCAGATCTCGTTTTTAAGTAACGCGTTACATAGAATACGCAGCAAAATACAATCCTCCTCAAATTTGGAGCAACTATGTCCCATATTTTGCAGTTTATTTTAGCACTGGTGGTGGTCGGGATACTCTCCCTGCTGGTCAGTCACGATCGTAAAAGCATTCGCATCCGCTACATCATACAGCTACTAGTGATTGAAATAGTCCTCGCCTGGTTCTTCCTGAACTCAGAAGCGGGACTGGGCTTCGTCAAAGGTTTCGCAGGCTTCTTTGACCATCTGCTGAAGTATGCTGCCCAGGGAACCAACTTTGTCTTTGGCAACATGAACGACAAAGGTCTGGCCTTCTTCTTCCTGAACGTCCTCTGCCCTATCGTCTTTATCTCTGCGCTGATCGGCATTCTGCAGCATTTCCGTATCCTGCCGTGGGTGATTCGCGGTATCGGCACCGTGCTGTCGAAAGTGAACGGCATGGGAAAACTGGAATCTTTCAACGCCGTGAGTTCTCTGATTCTGGGACAGTCAGAAAACTTCATTGCCTATAAAGATATCCTCGGCAAAATGTCTAACCGCCGCATGTACACCATGGCAGCAACCGCGATGTCGACCGTCTCGATGTCTATCGTCGGTGCCTACATGACCATGCTGCAGCCAAAGTATGTGGTCGCGGCGCTGGTGCTCAACATGTTCAGCACCTTCATTGTGCTGTCGCTGATTAACCCTTATCGCGTTGAGAACGAAGAAGACCTCCAGTTGCAGGATCTGCACAAGGGTCAGAGCTTCTTTGAGATGCTGGGTGAATATATTCTGGCGGGGTTCCGCGTCGCGATTATCGTTGCGGCCATGCTGATTGGTTTTATCGCGCTGATTTCAGGCCTGAATGCGCTGTTTGACCTCATCTTCGGCGTCACCTTCCAGGGCGTGCTTGGCTTTGTCTTCTATCCGTTTGCGTGGATGATGGGTGTGCCGTCCGGTGAAGCGTTGCAGGTTGGCAGTATTATGGCGACCAAGCTGGTCTCCAATGAGTTTGTTGCCATGATGGATCTGCAGAAAATTGCGGGTCAGCTGTCGCCAAACTCAGAAGGTATCCTGTCGGTGTTCCTGGTGTCGTTTGCTAACTTCTCATCCATCGGCATCGTGGCCGGTGCGATTAAAGGCCTGAACGAAGAACAGGGCAACGTGGTCTCCCGCTTTGGCCTGAAGCTGCTGTACGGCTCTACGCTGGTCAGCGTGCTCTCCGCCGCTATCGCCGGGCTGGTGCTGGCGTTTTAAGTTTCAGAGGGCGAGCCGGTCTCGCCCTTCTCTTCTGCTTTACCCTTCTCTTCCCTGCATCGCTTTAACTTATCTCCTTCGCTCGCCTTCCGCCTGCCTGCTCAGGCCTGTCCTCTTTGTTTAACAGCCGTGCAGAGGCAGCAGCATGGCGTAAAACAACCCTGATGGCCGAAAGCGTTAACGATAGCAAAGCGGGAGAAACAGCAACAGAAAGTGAGACTCGCAGAAAAGGCGAAGAATACGTACTACAGAAAGGATGTTGACAGCGATGTGTCAGAAAATGGTGGAGATAAGCGGGATCGAACCGCTGACCTCTTGCATGCCATGCAAGCGCTCTCCCAGCTGAGCTATACCCCCACATCTGGAATCATTTTTCAGTACCAAACTTTTGGGAAGAAGTTTGGTGGAGCTAAGCGGGATCGAACCGCTGACCTCCTGCATGCCATGCAGGCGCTCTCCCAGCTGAGCTATAGCCCCGAACCGAAAAACTGTCGTGTTAAGCGACGGACGGCATAATATGAAACCGCCCCCGGGGTGTCAACGGCAAAATCACATTCTCGGTTTGATCGCTGAAAAAGGCGGCAACCTGCGAAGTTTCAGCAGCATGGCGCAGCGGAAAACCGTGACGCTGACCTCATACGGCGACAACGGCTGTTATTTACCCTGAGGTCAGGTTAATTCATGGTTAAATATGTTATAGGAATTTTCTTGTCTTCATCTTTTACGCATGCAAAACTTAGCCCGCTAATTTAGCGGATGCCGGGACCCTCTCCCGCGCGCCGCGCGTCCACCAGGCGTTTATCGTCCCATTATTCATAAAAAACTACTGAGATACTATGTCGCTGCATACACCTAAAGAAATCGCACAACTGGCGATCCAGGCAGGCGTGGCTAAAAGCCGTGTGCCTGTCAGCATCCTTCTGATTCTCGGCTTTTTGGCGGGCGCGTTTATCGCGACCGGCTTCCTGCTGGATCTTCATGTCATCAACTCCCTGCCTGCAGACTGGGGCTCCTTTGGCGGCCTGCTCGGCGCAGCCGTTTTCCCGGTCGGTTTGATTCTGACGGTACTGGCCGGTGGTGAGCTGCTGACCGGTAATATGATGACCCTGCCTGTCGCCTGGTTCGCCCGCCGCATCAGCTTTATGAGCGTGGCGCGCAACTGGTTCTGGGTAACCCTGGCTAACTTCCTTGGCAGCGTGGCTGTCGCCTGGTTCTTTGGCCACATCCTGGGCATGACCGAAGGCGATTATCTGAAGAAGACCGTAGCCATCGCCTCGGCAAAAGTTCACGCCGATTTCCTGCACGCCTTTATTTCCGGCATCGGCTGCAACTGGCTGGTCTGCCTGGCGGTCTGGCTGGCGTTTGCCAGTAAAGATGTGGTGGGCAAAATCTTTGGCATGTGGTTCCCGATCATGGCGTTTGTGGCCATCGGCTTCCAGCACGTCGTCGCGAACATGTTCATTATTCCGGCCGCCATTTTTGCCGGTCAGCTGAGCTGGGCGGAATACTTCCCTAACTTCGTTGCCGTCTTCGCAGGTAATGCCGTTGGGGGCGCCGTCTTCGTCGGCCTGGCCTACTTCCTTGCCTTCCGTCCTGCCGCTGAACCTGCCAGCAACCCGCAATAATCCTCTTTTGCCTTTTGTCGAGCGACAAAAGGCAATTTCTGCTTCAGTTACTTTCACGCGTTAGGTTTTGCTGTAATATGTACCGCTAATGTATTTAACAGGGATAGCATCGTGAAAAAGGAATGGCTTACTCCCGAAGAGCTGGCTGCAGAAACGGGTTACAGTCGGCAAACGGTGAATAAATGGATTAAGCGTGAGAACTGGACGACGACACCGAAGCCCGGTGTGCAAGGCGGCAAAGCGCGTCTCATCCATATTGATGAGCGTGTGAAAAGTTTTATACAGTCTACCCGCAATCTCCACGAACCGGTGGCAACCTACGGTGCCGCAGCCAATTCGTTACCTGCGTTATTAATAAGTTCCGTCCAGCAAATGAGTCAGGAAGAGCAGGATCAGTTCACTGCGTTAATCTTACGTGAAGGGATAAAAGGCGTTCTGCAGCGACTGGGCATCAGCCAGGAGTAAAGAAACCGGAAGCGTGATGCTTCCGGCTGTGTGAATTAAGCCTGCGCTTCCCGCTCACTGATAAAGGCCAGAGCCTGCTCAATGCGCGCCACGCTGCGGCTGCGGCCAATCGCCTCCACGGTGACATCCAGACCCGGAGACTGACCAGCACCGGTCACCGCAACACGCAGCGGCATACCGACTTTGCCCATCCCGACTTCCAGCTCATCTGCCGTACTCTGAATAGCCTGATGCACGTTTTCAGCGTTCCACTCAGCAATTGCGGCCAGCTTATCGCGCACCACTTCCAGCGGCTGACGCGCCACCGGACGAAGATGTTTCTTCGCGGCATCCGCATCAAATTCGGTAAAGTCTTCATAGAAGTAGCGGCACGATTCCGCCATCTCTTTCAGCGTCTTGCAGCGTTCGCCCAGCAGACCCACCAGCTTCGCCAGTTCCGGGCCGGTGCGGGTATCAATGTTCTGCTGTTCAATATGCCACTGCAGATGGGTCGCCACATATTCAGGCGGCAGCGCGTTAATATAGTGATGGTTCAGCCACTGCAGTTTCTCAGTATTGAACGCACTGGCAGACTTGCTGACCGCATCCAGGGTAAACAGCTCGGTCATTTCAGCTACGCTGAAAATTTCCTGATCGCCGTGTGACCAGCCAAGACGCACCAGGTAGTTCAGCAGCGCTTCCGGCAGGTAGCCATCATCACGATACTGCATAACCCCTACCGCACCGTGACGTTTGGAGAGTTTTTTACCGTCATCGCCCAGGATCATCGAAACGTGCGCATAGACCGGAACCTGTGCACCAATCGCTTTAAGGATGTTGATCTGGCGTGGCGTGTTATTGATGTGGTCTTCACCGCGAATAACGTGGGTGATACCCATATCCCAGTCATCCACGACGACGCAGAAGTTGTAAGTTGGCGACCCGTCGGTACGACGGATGATCAGGTCATCCAGCTCCTGGTTGCTGAACTCAATCGGGCCACGGATCTGGTCGTCAAAGATGACCGAGCCTTCCTGCGGATTGCGGAAGCGCACGACGCAGGGCTCATCATCGGCATGATGTTCATGGCTGTCACGGCAGCGGCCGTCATAACGCGGCTTTTCATTATTGGCCATCTGCGCTTCACGCAGCGCTTCCAGACGCTCTTTAGAGCAGTAGCATTTATAGGCGGTGCCCGCTTCCAGCATTTCATCAATGACCGCGTTGTAGCGATCAAAACGTTTAGTCTGGTAGTAAGGGCCTTCATTCCAGTCGAGGCTCAGCCAGTTCATCCCATCCATGATGGCTTCAATGGCTTCCGGCGTGGAGCGCTCCAGATCGGTGTCTTCGATGCGCAGCACAAACTCGCCCTGGTTATGACGGGCAAAAAGCCAGGAGTAAAGTGCGGTACGAGCGCCACCGACATGTAAGTAGCCGGTCGGGCTGGGCGCGAAGCGTGTTTTGATTTTCATTGAGTATTGCCTTAGATGCGCGGGTTCGTTGTCTGGATGACAAAAAACAGGTTAGACGCGAAAAACAGTGGGCACATTCTAGCATCTGCCCATGAATCCTCAATGGATGCCAGCCGGTTGCCGGCCGTGAAAAGGCGCTTTTCTGCCAGTAAAACCAGCATATTGGCTAAAAGCGCGACAGGATGTTTAAAAATAAACCGAACGAACATTTATGTTTTAAAAAGCGTTGACTCAAAATCAACTATCCCTATAATGCGACTCCACACAGCGGGGGTGATTAGCTCAGTTGGTAGAGCATCTCCCTTACAAGGAGGGGGTCGGCGGTTCGAACCCGTCATCACCCACCAC